>JAZNSP010000046.1:0-199674 GCA_045591285.1 Acutalibacteraceae bacterium | reverse complement strand
TTCTTATAACCGTAAAGAATGTTAGATAAATAAATTTTAAACAATACAGACTTTAAATATCATTCTTTTCGGTTATTTTACCAACGACTTTTAAGTACTCTAAGATGTCCTTATATTTAGACTTTAATTGTGGTTCTCCGTTTTCTATACTGTTATAATATTTGCTTAATAAGCTTACTATTCTAGCTGTTTGATACTCATCATGATTGTCAGCTTTTAACCCATTATTTATTGAACAAATATCTCCATAAATTACGAATATTTGTTCAAGCATTTTTTTGTCAAAAACATCGTGTAACGAAGCGACATTTCTGATCCACTTGTCGTCTATGTAAAGGTCATATTTGCTGGCAACATCATAAAAGTTTTTACTCTTATCACCTTCTGTTAAAAAAGCTGAAACTATTAAAATGTTATATATGTTTGCAATTTCTTTGAATGCTAATTCTAAATCATAGTATATAATAATAATTCTGCGTCTTACATCATTTGCTTCTTTTTCTTTATTCTCTTTTTCTGCTCTTTTGTCTAACTTTTTTTGTATAAACAAAGTAGCTGTAATTGTTAATGCAGTACCAAGAACACTTCCTATGCTTTCCATGAAACTGCTTTTATATGTTTCTGCTGTTAATGCTCCAAAAAATATGGAAACCGCATATTTAATTTGGGGAATTTTCAAAATAAGCGGGGAAAACACAAACAATATTGTTAATGATAACGAAATCCAAAACAAACCATTTTTGTTTAATATAAAATCCTTGAATTTTAATTTAGTTTTCTCTATTATATTGGGTTGGTTATTTGTTTTTGAATGTTTTTTCATAATATACACCTCATTTTTTTATAACACTGGTTTGAATTATTCACGATAATCTTTAGGTGGCATTAGATAAAATTCAGGATAATCCATTAGCGGTTTTGAGGTAACTTCTCTATAACCAATTATCCATTCTTTCGGCCAGTTTCTTGGCAACAAAACCTGTTCTGCACCACCTGCCAATACAGTACCTGTATTTAGTGTAACTGGAGCGACTAATCCCACATGAATTTTTGTTCCAATAGGTACAAGTATTTTTTCTTCAACAAGTCTAGTATTTAGCCATTCAGGTTTTAATGCAAGTCTTATTTTTACATCAATCCTTGATTCTGCAAATTCAGTTGATGCATAACCGCCATTCCAACCCGCACCCTTGTTTCTGCTATATCCTCTGCCATATGTACGGTACAAGACAATTCTATCAGTCGTTAGATATGTTTTATATTCACCATTCAAAAAACTTGACACTACTTCTTCAGGAAGTGTGTCTTTTTTTATTTCCTTAACTTTTTCTGTCAGGTCAGTTTTGTATTTTTGATTGGTTGAGCCGGATACAAACCCTAATCCTTCTTCGATTAATTCTTTTATATTCAATTGTAATACCGTTCCTTTGCTTTGAAAAGTTACTTACAATAACTGTTAATTATTGGGAGATGAAAGTAAAGTATGTTGTATCATTTAGATGATATAGAAAAGATACGTAGTTACGAAAAAATTCAGAGAAAAAAAGGGCATAATGTATTTGATATATCGCATTGGGATTCAGGAAATGAATACAATAAAAGTCTATCTTCAATACTAGAATTTAATTGTACATTTGAGCCATTTGATTACATATACAGTTATGAGATAGACCAAAAAGTACATTACAAAGTACAAAAAGAATTAATTGGTACTAGTGATGATTGCACCATTTTCTTTCCAAATAGCACAATTGCAATTGTAAATATATGTAATTTCCTGCAAAAAAAACAAATAAACAATATCTGTGTTTTGCAACCAGCATATTTCACAGTTGGCCCCTGTTTGAGAGCGTTTGGAATTAATACTGAAAATGAAAGTTTATTATTACAAAATGGAGTTTATAGAATTCCACTTGAGAAAATAATGAGTGCTAAATACGATGCTGTGTGGATAACTTCTCCTATTTTTTGTACTAGTACATATTATAGCCAGCAAGAGATTGATAAACTTCAATTGCTATTAGATAAAGGTTATTATGTTATTTGTGATGAAAGTTTGTCGATTAAGGAATATAATTTAAGACATCAACTAACCAACAATGAAAGACTCTTATCTCTATATAGTCCTCATAAAGTCATAGGTACCAACACAATAAAATTTTCTTGTTTAATTTGTAACGATGAGTATGAAAACTTTTTTGATCAATGGACGGATCTGTTTTCTGGTGGGTTATCCAATTCATCAAAAATAGCTATAAATCATTTTTTGACACCAAATTATTATAAATGTCTAGATTTTCATACAAATTATACTAATAGTGTAAAAAAGAAAGCGTTAGAGGTTATTTCAATTAACAATGTGAATGGCGATATGTTTTTTTCTCATTCCATTGGTCAATATATGACCATTTTTTATCCATCGGTACCATATCACGAATCAACTAAACAAACTTTTATTAGGGATATTATTTTCAACACCAAAGTTTCTTTATTGCCAGGTTATTTAGAAGGATTTTATGAAGAAATGGGATTTTGCTTTCGTGTAAACTTAACTTTAGATGAAAGCAGATTAATAACAAGTTTAAATAAAATATTAAAATACATAAATGCTAATTATTTGTAAAAATATTCCACACTGCTTATATTGTTCCTATTAAAACCTTGATAGTTATTATTTATTGTCATTCCGTTAATAACAAAAACATTGATGGCACTCGAAACATCCTTCTCTGTTTGAATTTGATTAATCTGTTTACTAATTGTATCCGGTAAATTTAATACTATAGTATTTCCAACGCCTTGCTGAGATACATTGTTAACATTATGATTTGGTTCTTCTTTTTGAACATCCTTTGAGGGTTTGGGCTTTACTTTAATGATTATACCTATAATCGAAAGTAATATTTGTAAACACTTGAGTATATTGTCTGGTGACTCAATCCATTCAATAAAAGAACCCTTCTCTGTTTTGATTTGTATGGGTTCAGATGTACAAATTCCCAACTGCTTCTGAAGTGACTGCAATAAAACGCAAGTTTCAATTGCTGGTTTTTCCTTAAACGTGAATTTTATTATAATGTCAGAATTATTTATATTAATCTCTGAAATAGCGGAATCTAATTCGTCAATATAGTTTTGATATGCTTTAAACAAAGTATTATGTATAAAGTTTATATCGCTTTTTGATTTAGTTGCGGCAGTATTTTTTATTTCTGATTTTTTAAATGTATCAATTAATGATAGCAGTTGAATAATGGTTATTGGAGAAATCAAGTCGTGCTCAAAAGAATAAGCTAATATAAGTTCTATGAATCTAATTTCCTCAGAACGTACTATAATGTTATTCTGTATTTGTTGTAAAATAACATTAACACAAAAAACGAGAGAAAATTCATACGAATATTTATTAGAATTAAGTTCTACAATTGCAGCATTAATAAGCTCCTTGCTATCAATAAGTTTTTGTTGCAATTTCTCAAGTTCATCATAATCTATACCTAATTCTATCAAATTTTTTGGAGCAATTCCAAAATTCGATGACATAACTAAAGGATCAATACTTGTTTTTTCGAACGAAGAATTAATAAGTAGATTAAAAACGAAATTTCCATTTATCTGTGAATTAAGCCAATTACATTCAATAAAAGTATTCAAAGATGTAGAACTTTGTCTTAGATTCATATTATCTATCACACAACTCTTAAAAGTTGAGTCACTCATTGTTACGTGGTTAAAATTACACGATATAAAAATACAGTTTTCAAATGTATTGTTCATCATTGTTGAACCTTTAAAGTTAACTCTAACAAATTTGCATATTTTAAAATCGCAAGAGATGATATCAGAGTTTTGAAAAGATTGGTTATCAAACAAACAATTTTCTATATGCGAACTGTCAAAATCAGAATTTGCAAATAGTGTTTTAGAAAAATCGGTTTCTTCAATTAAACAGTTCTTAAATGAAATTGAATGCATGTCCATACCCGAAAGATTTTTCCGGGTAATTTGCAGATAAGTATAAATTTCATCTGGTCTAAAGCTTTCGTTACATTGATTGTAAATAGTTAAGTTGTTCAAAAAAGCACCTCCGAAAGGATAATAATAATGAATAATGATTTAATTGATAATTTAAAGACTCCGTGTCATATAGTTGATATTGAAAAAATCAAACTAAATATTGAAAGTTTGTTGTATATTAAAAACAAAACAAATGCAAAAATATTATTTGCAATAAAAGGATTTTCAAATGATAAAATTACTCCTATGTTTATATCTAGTTTTGATGGTGTTAGTGCCAGCGGCCTTTGGGAAGCAAAATATGGCAAAGAATTGTTGAAAAAAACTGTGCATACATACTCTTCTGCTTATAAAAAAGAGGATTTTTCTATCATAAACAAATATAGCGATTACATTATTTTTAATTCTATATCACAACTAAACGCTTTTACATCAGAAGGTAATATAAACAGTCAAAGACTGGGGATAAGAATTAATCCTGAGTATTCTGAAGTAAAAAAATATTCGATCAATCCATGTCATCAGTTTTCTCGCTTTGGTGTTACTAGAGACAAACTATCCGAACTTGAACTGAATAATGTTTCGGGGCTACATTTTCATTCGATGTGCGAACAATACGAAACGACACTTGATAAAACTTTAAGTATAGTTTCAAATAATTTTAATGAGTATTTATATCAAATTAATTGGCTTAATATAGGCGGTGGCCAATTATACTCCGATGAAAACTATAATTTAAATCAAGCTGTATCTAGCATTAACTTTTTACAAAACAAATATAATTTAGATATTTTTCTAGAGCCTTGTGAAACAGTAGTATTAAATGCCGGGTATACTGTAGCAAGTGTAGTTGATATTGTACATAATGGAATAGCTTCAGCTATACTGGACTTGTCTGCAATTTGTCATTTGCCTGATATAGTTAATTCTCCATATAGATGTGAAATCTTAAACGCATCACTACCATACGAAAAAGAACACACATATAGGTTAACTGGTTGCACTTGTTATGCAGGCGACATATTTGGAGATTATTCTTTTGACAAACCGTTAGAAATCGGAAGTAAAATTATTTTTTTAGATACTGCTGCCTATTCTATGGTAAAAAACAACTATTTCAATGGGATGATTCCGCCTTACTATGCTGTCCTAGATTCTAATAAAAAAATTAATATTGTAAAAGAATATAATTATAAAACATTTTTGTCTATTTTATAATTAATATATCATCTCCCAATAATTAACAGTTATTGTAAATTCCCAACAAATCCTCCCCGAAATCTGATAAAATGTTTTTTGCGAACCCATTTTCAAAATTTCGAGGAGAGTGATTAAATGAAATGCATTAAAACTGCAAGCGATGAGTTTCTGCAAATCATCCAATCTACAAAAAATCTATCCGATAAAACGATACTTGCATATCGTTCGGATCTGAATGATTTTCAGGTGTTTCTTCAAGACAATATACTTGATGAAACAGTTATCCTGAAATATGTTCAAATGTTATCTAAAGAAAGAGAACTTAAAGATAACACTGTTTGCCGAAAGATAATTACACTAAAGATGTTTTTTAGTTTCCTTTACGAAAATGGCTACACAGATTGTAATTATTATAACAATCATCACTTTCGATATAAAAAAGAACGGAGACTACCCAAGACATTAGCAGTTAAAGAAACATCAAAATTGCTGTCTTATCTTACACAATCGGCAAATAATGAAACCAGTTGTTTTGAACATTGGAAAAACTGCCGCAATCTTGCATTAATTGATATTTTAATAAGTACCGGTATAAGAATCGCGGAAGCATCGGATATAGCTCTTAGCGATGTAATATTTTCAGAGAGAACGATTTTAATTCACGGTAAAGGTCGTAAGCAAAGACTGATATATATATCCTGTAATGAAACATGGAATAATCTTACAAAATGGCTGAAGCTACGAAAGAGCAGACCTGTTAATACTGATAAAATATTTGTAAACAGATACGGAGAACAGTTGAGCATTCATGGGATTGAATACATTTACAAAAACGCAAAAAATGCCAGTGGAATAAATCAGAAATCAACTCCTCATTATTTGCGACATACCTTTGCAACTAATCTTCTTTCAAACGGTGCTGATCTTCGATCTGTACAGGAAATACTGGGACATAGTAGTGTTGCAACTACTGAAATCTATACCGAAGTTTCAACAAAAAGAAAAAAACAAGTTCTAAATAAATATAACTATCGGAACAAATTATAATACTACACTATTTTATATATTTTTATATAAAAATCATTATTAATCAACATTTTTTGACAACTGCAGAAAATACAGGAACAACTAAAGAAATTTAATATTTACAAGCTATATAACAATTTTATCGTTAAAGTTATCAATTTGCTTGTTTGTTTGCAAAATGTTTGCAAAACTCAAAAAAAGCCTTGATTTTTTAGTTTTATTTGCTAACATTTGTTTGCAAATAAAACACTTTATTATGATTTGAGAGGTGATTTTTATGTTATCATTAATAAGTAAATCATATACACGACTTTTTAATTGTTAATAGCAAAAAATATCGCATAACCCTTGAAATACAAGGATTATGCGATATTTTAATTGGCACCCTCTACCGGAATCGAACCGATATCTAAGTCTTAGGAGGACCTTATTCTATCCGTTGAACTAAGAGGGCATATTAAGTTTTTATTATTAAAAATCAAACACTTTTTGACAAAAAGTATTTGGTTTGAATTACCCTTAGGAGGGATTTATTCTATCCATTGAACTAAGGAGGCTTTGTAGGGGATATTTTAGCAAAATTCGGGTTTGTTGTCAATGATTTGTTGTCGAAATGGGATTATTGTGCCTTGATTAGTTTTTTTATATATGATAATATATAAACGGATAAATTTTGTTATCAGGTGAAGAGTTAATGAAAAATATTTACAGATTTACTTTCATTCTGACAGTTATTGTGCTGACGGCGGCTTGTGTTTTGCTTTTTGAAAAAAGCGACAAGCCTGAAAAAATATATGTTTCCGAAACTACAGCGGTGGCTGAGAGTGAAGAAACTGAAGTCACCTTCAATGAAACAGACGTAAGCGAATTATTGCAGGAGGAAGACGTATATATTCTGTCAGAAAAGGAAGAAGCAGATAAAACGGATGCTCAATATGAAATAGCTGAGGAAAACGTTCAGTCTGAGAATACTTTTGATGAAAATTTTGTTTCAGAAAATGAAGCAGAGGAGAAGAATTCTCAGCCTGACGGTATAATAAATTCTGATGAAGAGGCTTTACGCGAAGAAAAGGAAGAAATTTCGGAAAATATTACTGAAGCTGAAAAAATTGAGTATATAGAAATTGAAAAACCCGGCGAAAAGGCATATTTTCCGGGTTCAGGAGATGAAATAGTAACTCCGCTTTCTATATGCGGTGAAAACAAAGGCGCACTTGAATATGCGACAGCAGTCAATACATATACCTTCAGGCTTGAAAAGAGAGGCAGAATTTCTTATTCTGTAGCTCACGGTGAAAATCTTACTGCAGGCTGGTGTGTTACTCTTTATGAGGAGTATTACATTAACGGTGATGAAGGTGACAGAGGCTACAGGGTAATAAACGTGCTTAATACAAAGAGCACTGCAGGAACTGACAGGTCTGTTGAAATAGGACTTATGGCAGGTAATTACCGTATTGTTGTTACCCAAGGAAGCGGTCATACCGCTGACGAGTATTCACTTACAGTTGATATAAGCTACGGCAGTGAATATGAGATTGAATGTAACGACAATATTTACAGATACACTGAAATCTACAGCAGTGTTTCCCTTAAAGGCACGGCTTCTTATTTTACGGACAAACAGGATGAAGATTATTATATGTTCAGAATGTTTGAAGACGGTTATGCTGAGCTTCAGTTTTCTTTCCCTGTTGAAAATGATAAGACAACAGTATGCTGGCAGGTGTTTTTCTATTCTGAAGACGGAAAAACATTCTATGCAGAAGATTTCCGTTTTTCTGACGGCGGAGGAACAAGCGGTCCTATAGGTCTTCCCAAAGGAAATTATTTTGTTGTGGTAAGAAACAGAGTATATACGGATACAACATATACTCTGACTGCCAGAAGAACGGCAGAAAGCAGCTTTGAGGTCGGCGATAATGATACCAAAGAAAATGCAAACCGGATTGACCTCAATTCCACTGTAAGCGGTTCTCTTTCTTACATCAAAAATAGCTTTGATAAGGACTGGTTTAAATTTGTTGTCAGCGAAAACGGTTATTGCTCCGTTGAATTTGCCCATGAAGCAATATCTGACTCCGACGGTAAGGAAGGCTGGAATATTACTCTTATGACCGAAAGTGAAGAGGTTCTTTATACGGATATTTCCCTGTGGGCATCTGATATTGTTTCTTCACCCGACATAGGACTTGGAACAGGTACCTATTATATAAAAATTGATCCTGAAGACCGTCATCATAACGAAAAAACATATTTTCTTACTGTTAATTTTACGGCGGCGGAGAATTACGAAACAGAAGCCAATAACAGCTTTTCATCAGCAGATGAGCTGATTCAGGGCAGTGCGAAAACAGGATTTATAGCAACTGTTGGAAGTGAACACGAATATGATTACTATACATTCACTCTTTCAGGCGGCGGTGACGTTACCGTAACATTTTCTCACGAAGCGTTAAGCCATAATAAAGACATATTTGCTATAGTTCTTTATGATGAAAACCGAAAAGCAGTGGGAAATCCTGTGAAGATTTTAGGGAATGAAGAAAATGTCAGTGCGCAGTTTTCTGCACTTCAAAGCGGAAAGTATTATATCAGAGTGGGAACAGGCTTGTTCTCAGGTGATATAAGCTACAATATATCCTATAATGTTTCAACCGGAGGTTAATTATGAAATTTTCAGTTTCTTCTTACAGCTATTCTCAGCTTACTTCTTCAGGTGAATATTCTGAAATTCAGCTTATTGCTCTTGCAAAGGAAATGGGCTTTGACGGCATTGAATTTGCAGAAATTCACGCTCCCGAAGGAGAATGTAAGCTTTCTTATGCAAAGCGTCTTCGTGAAGAAGCAGAAAAGCACGAAATTGATATTGTTGCTTACTGCATAGGTGCCAATCTTCTCTATGACACAGAAAAGGAAATTGAGAGATTAAAGGGTGAAGTCGATGTGTGTGAGGCACTCGGCTGTCACGTTATGCGCCACGATGCAACGGGCGGTTATAACGATGAAGATAAGAAAAAGGGTATGGGCTTCAATAATGCTCTTCCCGTAATCGTTGAAGGCTATAAGGCAGTTACGGAATATGCGAGAACAAAAGGCGTTAAGACCTGTATTGAAAATCACGGATTTTTCGCTCAGGACTCCGAAAGAGTTGCCGCAATTATAAACGGTGTCGGCAGTGATAATTTCGGTGCACTTGTAGATATCGGTAATTTCCTGTGTGCAGACGAGGATCCCGCAAAGGCTGTTGGTAACGTTGCAGGCTATGCCGTTCACGTTCACGCAAAGGACTTCCATTTCAAGAAGGGTACGGTATTTGTTCCTTCAGACGGATTTTTTATGACAAGAGGCGGAAATTTCCTTCGCGGTGCAATTATCGGTCACGGTGCGGTTCCTGTTGTTCAGTGTCTGAGAATACTTAAAAATTCAGGTTATAACGGCTTTGTTACCGTTGAATTTGAGGGAATGGAAGAGGCAAAGAAGGGCGTAAAAGCCGGTCTTAATACCTTAAAGCGTGTCGATGAGATTATCTGACAGTGAATATATGAAAGAAGCTCTTTTGTTGGCAAAAGAAGCCTTTTCGGAAGGGGAAGTGCCCGTAGGTGCGATTGTCGTTCACAACGGAGAAATCGTCGGTAAAGGCAGAAACAGAAGAGAAAAAAGTAAAAATGCTCTGACTCACGCTGAAATTGAAGCAATTGATGAGGCCTGCCGCACTCTCGGCGGCTGGCGGCTTCCTCAGTGTGAAATGTACGTTACCCTTGAGCCTTGTCCTATGTGTGCGGGGGCGATAATCAATTCCCGCATAGATAAGGTTTATTTCGGTGCATACGATAAAAAGGCGGGAAGTGTAAGAAGCCTTGTAAGACTTTTTGATTTACCCTATAATCACAAGCCTGAAGCCGAAGGCGGAATTCTTGAAGATGAATGTTCTATGATACTCAGCGAGTTTTTTCAGGAATTGAGAAAAAACAGAAGTAAGTGAATTTATTATATAGGGATATAATAATTCTTCCGGCACAGCCGCACAGGGCAGTATTACGAACTTCATATTTGCGAACGTAAATGCTTAATTTAGAAAAAAATATCACCCGAAAAAGAAAATTTCTTCTTCGGGTGTTTTTCTTTTATGGAAATATTTTGTCAGGTGTCAGCTATAAATTATTTTAAACTCATTGATTTGAGTTTATCGGGTTTTTTGTAAATAACCTTCAACGTATGTGAAGTATTTCCTGTAAAATCAAGGTCAACGGACTCGTTATAAACCTTTTTGTTTTTACTTCCCACTTTGTCGTAAGCCATGCCTACCAGCATAGAAGCAGCACCGCCGCCTGCTAAATCCATAGCCATATTCTTACCTGCTTCGTGTGCATTCTCGGAAAACTTTTCAGCCTTTTTGGTGAAGTTCATGATCTTCATAGCTTTTATTTTTCTCGGATCGTCATCGGGAAGATCTGCAAACTTATCATAGCAATACTGAATATATGCCTGAGGACACATATATACTATATTGTGAACACCGTCGGGAACTTCAATTTCTTTTTTGTGATCTTTTGTTGATAAAGCGTATTCAACGCCGTCAATAAAAACATAAAATCTTGATTTTTCCGCACTTGCAAGCAATAAACCAAAGTTTTTCGGAGCATTAATTATCAATTTACCCATAATGATCTACCTCGTTTTATGATTTCTTCTTAAAATAACTGCAGGATGAACCCCCGTTAGCGCTGGTGGAATAATCGTGGTATAAGCACCAGGGTATTCCGTTCTTTTTTGCGAAATACACACACCAGAGGCAACAATTCATAAATATTCCTCCTCAATAGTTTTTTTGTAGAGTATATTTTGTCGGAATGAATAAAATAACAGTAAGTAGATATACTCTATATATAGACAATACACTATTTGTGGACAATTGTCAATAGATAAGGCATATTTTATAATTAATGCTATAATCTGAATTGAGGGGGTATAATATGATTACTTTTGCACCGTTTTACGATACTCTCAAAAAAAAGAATATCACAACGTATAAGTTGATCAATCAATACGGGATAAGCCGAAGTTTGTTAGACAGAATAAAGCATAATAAGCCGATGACAACGTCAACGCTTAATGATTTATGTAAAATTCTGGATTGTGATATAACTGATATAATTAAGTTTACTAAGGAAGATTAATAACTGAGATTAAGCCGTTTCTTTTGTATGAAAGAAGCGGGTATTTTTTACTTTATAGGAAATAATTAACGGCCGCCGCAGTTTTGCGACGACCGTTTTTTTGATGCTATTCGGACTATTGTGTGTTTTTATCAGTCTTCTTCAATCTCATAAATATTGATACTGATATTGATTGAGTCAAAGTCGCTGAAGCCTTCGGGGATTGTGAAGCTATATACTCCGTCTGTTGCGGTAAGTGCAGAGTTTCCGTAAAGACCGAAGTCAACGCTGACAATTGCCAAGGGATTGCCGTCTATAGTGAAGCTTATTCTGTCACCGGCTTCAAGGGAGGTGAGCTCATTGACAAAGCTTACCGTACGGTCAGGACTGTTGAAAATTATCTCTATCTTCTTGACAGTTTCTTTTTTAAGCTCCTTCTGACAAATCTGACACTTGGTTATGCATACGGAATAAGCTAAGTTGTTCTGCTTGTCAAAGGTCAGTGAATTTTCAAAAATTTCTCTTTCTCCCTCTACGTGTTCATCGGTGGGCGGGGGAGCGGAAACGTTAAACTTTTCATTACATTTTTTGCAGATATCATACTCGAAGCCCGGTTCAGCACAGGTGGGAACCTTTTCTACTATATGTTCAGTGTCGTGGGGGATTTTTTTTGTGAATTCCTGCTTGATTTCCTGACAGCCGCTGTTCTGGCAGTATTTCTGTTTTACGCCTTCTGCCGTGCAGGTGGCTTCAGCTATTGTCTGCCATTCGCCGTAGTTATGACCGAGCTTACGTTTGCCGTCTTTAATATTACCGAAGGTGTTGTCGCAGTAATCACAGATAGCAATGATTTTCTGTGCTTCGGTACAGGTTGCCGGAGATAGCTCTTTTGCACGGTGAAGGTTTTTGTTCGTATGGGGTTGTTTTGCGAAGTCAAAAACCATTCTTGCATTACAGCCTTCAGTAGTACATCTATGGTATGCCTTTGAGGCAGTTTCACAAGCGATATAGCCTTCTTTTATGTAAGTAACGCTTGTGTCGAAGTTATGCTCTGTTTTAGGAATGGTGTTTGTTGCATCAGGAGCTCCGCAAACATCACAGTAACCGATATCAAGTCCCTCTTCCTTACAGGTTGCAGGCTTTACATTTGTCCATACGCTGACAGTGTGTCCGAGGGCGGCTATAGGCTGTGTAACCTCTTTATTGCAGGTAAGACAGAAGCCCTTTTCACTGCCTTCTTCCGTACAGCTCGGCTCACTCAGAAGCTCCCAACCGTCAGGTGCATCGTGACCTGTAGCCTCAGGCCAGGCTATATCCTCCTGTAAACCGCAAACACTGCAGGTAACGGTTGAAACACCGTCTTCCGTACAGGTTTCAGCAACCTTCTGCTTCTTGAAGCGGTTATCAAATTCGTGTTCTGCAAGAGGAAGCTTGACTGAGTCAAATACCTCGTCGCAACGGATACAGAAATCCTTTTCTTCACCCTGAACCGTACAGGTGGAAGGAATTATTTCTGTTTTAACGTTGTGCTTGCCGTACTGAGTAAGAATTTTTTCATTCTTTGTGGTTCCGCAGTGAGTACATCTTTCGTATTCCTCGCCGTCCTTGAAGCAGGAGGGCTCAACGGTAACCTTTACATAAGAGTGAGCACCGGGAGGATTTTCTGTTTTTGCCTCATAAGCTCCGCAGACCTCACAGTATCTTTCCTTGTTTACAGGATCGTAACAGCTTTTGCCTGTGGGATATTTTTCGTTGGGAAAGTATGTCCACTCACCGCTGTGACCTGTTTTTGCAATTGACTGTTCGTCAATTATTGCACCGCAGTCTTCAAACTTGCAGACTCTGACAGCCTTGCCTTCCTTCTGACAGGTTGCTTCTTCTACTATCTGCCATTTTAGATTTACAACGTGCTTTTGCTGAGGTGTCTGAACCTCTGTGCAAACCTTCATACAGTTAAGACAGATTTTTGCAACAAGTCCCTTTGTTGAACATGTGGCGGGAATTAATTCAATTTCAACGACAGCATGCTCGGGAAAGCTGTCCAGCTTTACTGAAAGACGGAGAATACCTCTTGCATCTGCAGCGGTTAATTTTCCGTCGCCGTTTATGTCACATTTTGAAATATCAACGGTTGCAATGTCTTCAAGATCTACAGATATACGAAGTACGGTTCTTGCATCAACTGCACTGACATTTCCGTCGCCGTTTGCATCGCCCTTAGAAAAACATTCATAAGCGCTGTTTGCCTTGTCAAGATTGAGATAGTCTTCATACGAAATATCAAAACTTGCAAAGGCGGTACAGACGAAACAGCATATAAGTGCCGCTACGGCGAAAAACACATATATTAATTTGTTTTTCATTATGTTACCTCCTGAGAAGCATATATACACATAGTTATTCTAACATATCGGAAAGTCAATTGCAAGATGCTGTATATTAATAAATATTATAATTCTTTATAAATTTCTAACCATTTCCGGATTTTTTTGTCATCCCACTGTGAGGGCATAAGCTTGCTTGCAACGGGATAAAGAGGAAGTGTTTTCATAACTGATGCAAGTGAAGGCAGTAGCTTTATTTTGGGGAGAGCAGTTATCATCTTATCAATTACGTAAGAAGGGGTAAGTCCCGATATTCCTCCTGCCATACCTATTTCCTTTTCAGTAAGAAGTCCTTTTTCAAGGAAAAAGTCAATATCATCTGCTGTTACCACACCGAAAAACTTTCTCATAATGCTTATCGGAACAAGCTGATTGCCGAAAAGTGTGAAATATCTGTACTGATACTGCCAGAGCTCCTCTTTTTTGAATCCCTTCTTTTCTGCGGAAATTACGGCAGATGCAAGAAGCTTTCCTGCCTGAAGAGAAAGGTCTATTCCTGAGCCGTTAAGAGGCACGGTCATACTTGCACTGTCACCGACAAGAGCATAGCCGTCGCTTACAATCAAGGGAAGTGTTTTTGAAAGAGGTATTTTTGCTCTCACACCGCCTCTTATGATTTTATCTGTGTTAAGGGGATATGTTTTCTTCAGGTCGTTGAGAGAGTCTTCAATTTCTTCGTCTGTAAGCTCACCGAATTTGCCTATAAGAACATCAATATAGTCCTCTTCGGTTATAACCCAGTCAATTCCGGGCTTCGCACAGTTGAAGAAATAAACGTAATAATTAGGTTCTGAAATATATTTTTCCGTGTTTTCAAAATAAACTCTGTATATTTCAAAGGTATCCTCAACGGAAATTTCATTCTGAATATTGAAGTCTTCAGGCAGAGAGCGTCTTACGGGGGAATTCATTCCCGCTGCATCAATTACCATATCGGCATAAATATCCTCTTCCTTGCCGTTTTTCAGTACGGAAATACCCTTTACTCTTGTTTCCTCTGTAATTGCTTTTGTTATTTCACAGCCGAAAACAAAGCTTACACCGCATTTCAGGCAGTGGTCTATGAGATAATTTATGAGAAATTTTCTGTCAATGGAAATACACGCTGAGCTTGTGCCGGGACCTGTGTCCGTAATAAGCTTTACTGTCTTTTTTGGATTTGAGTAGCACATGTGAAGACCTCTTTTGAAATCCTTTTCATCGGGAAAAGGAATATCGGCAAAGGTAAAGGCAGGTAAGTCCATGGTGTCGTGCCAGTCGTGGCCTATATCCTTTCTTTCACATTTTTCTATGACCGTTACGTCAAATCCGTTTTTAGCAAGAATTGCGGCGGCAGAAAGTCCGCCGTGTCCTGCACCTGCAACGAGAACCTTACTCATAATAAAATCTCCTTTTAGTCTTATTCTGTAACAGAGCTCTTCATGTGCATACCTTCGTTTCTTCTTCCGTACCATACACATTCACGGGCAAAGGTTTCCCAATTGCTGACTTTTTTCGGTGAAACAAATCTGATTTTTACGGGTTTTTTAATTAAAACAGCATTCTCACCTTTTTCAAAGGCACTGAAGTAATCGGGAAGATTAATGCTGAAATCTTCTTCAAAATCTTCCTTTCCGGGAAGATTAAGAATAGCTTTCTGATAGGAAATAAGATTTTCAGCAGTTTCTTTATCTGTGAGCGTAAGCAGGAAATTGAAAAGCTCCTCATAAAGTTTTTCGTGGTTATAAATACAGCTTAAAAACATATTTTCATCGGGCTCATAAGAAATTTTACCGAATCTGCTGTCATAGATGCCTATTGTATTTTTTGCATCTGCCACACCTTTAAGATGTGCCTTCATTCTTGTGAACTCATTATAAAGATAAGAATTCTTATCGCTGAATGCAAATTCCATAAGAGAGGAATAAAATTCCTTATAGGTAATTCCGTTGTTTTCTCTGAGATAGATCGCGCTTTCTCTTGTAATATCAAGACAGTGGAAACTCTGAATAAGAGTTGCAAAGAAATAGGAAGCCGCCCAGCCGTCTTTATTCATTGTGCTTGTTGAGGTTATGAGATTTGAGTATTCCGTAATTCCGCTGTTTTCCTTTTCGCAGTGGAACTGCGCAAAGGGGAGTCTGGTTGTTTTTATTTTATATTTTTCTTTGAATTCGGGTGAGCCCAGCTGAGAATTGGGAAGAAGCTCACAGGGATAAACGTTGATGGATTTGTGCTGTCCGTTTTCTAAAAGAAGACAAATTCCCTCAGTAAAGCTTTCATAGGTTTCTTCGGGAAGACCTAAAATCAATTCAGAATAAGTGGGAATATCAGCCTTCGCATAAAGACTTAAAAGCTCTCTGAAATGGTCAAGACCGATATTTTTTCTGCCTATTGCCTGAAGCACCTTCGCATCAACACTCTGGAAGGATAAGGTCTGTGATTTTCCTATGTCGTGCTCACTGAGCTTGCGGCTTATTTCGCCTACAAATTCACAGCGGTTTTTGGTGAAATTCACCTTTAATTTTTTCGGATATCCCGTTTCCTCTTTAAGTCTTATGAATTCGTCGGTAATATCCATATCTCTGTCGAAAAGACCGAAGTTGGCATCTGCACAATAGACGTATTCAATTTTTCTGTCAGACAGCCATTTCAGTTCATTATAAACCTTTTCAATGTCGAATTTACGCACTTTTGAACGGAGAATTCCCCAGTCACAGAAGGCACAGTGATTAGGACAGCCGCGGTTCGTTTCTATGATGGCGGAAAACTCAATTCCGTCGTTGAGAATAGGATCAAAAATTCCCTCAAGATAAGGTGAAGGATAGTCGGGAGTTGCGGGATTTGAGCGTTTTGTGCTTAATATTTCACCGTTTTCTCTGTAAGCAATATTATCAACATCACAAAGAGATTTTTCACCCGTAAAGGAAAGCAGTATATCTCTGAATGCCTCTTCTCCGCCGCCGTGTATGAATATATCTGCATCTGTGTATTCCTCAGCCGCAGTTTTACTGTCGGGGGAAATCTGATGACCTCCGAATACTGTTATGCAGTCGGGATAAGCCTTTTTTATTTCTTTTGAAAGAGCCTTGTTGTACTCACTGTTCCATATACTTGTGGAAAAACCGACTATAAACGGCTCGTTCAGCTGTTCAATTACCGAAGAGATGTTCTGTCTTGTGTAGATAAATTTTTTGAGTGAATACTCTCTTTTGATTTTTTCATCAGAAAAAGCAAACGCTGCAAGACAGCCTATTGCATAGGGAATATATGTGTTCTTTACTTCATCGCCGTAAATGGCATTTGCCTGAATAAGATAAATATTTTTCATTGTATCAACCTGTTTTTACTGTTATTCCTTCGTAGAATGTATCTGGGTTACGGGAGAATGAAAAAGCTATTCTGTCGCCTTTTTCCAACCCTGACGTAATTTCTGTTTTTCCGTCGGAGGACATTCCTATGTTTACATCCTGACGGGTAAGAGTTTTTGTGAATTTATCGTATTTCCATACAAAATACTGGTTGCCGTTGAGCCTTACTGCTTCTGCGGGAACCGTTATTGCGTTTTCAACTGTTTTTGTTTCTGTCCTTACGGAAATTACCGTGCCCTCCTGCGGAAGAAGAGAAGCATTTTCTGCCTGAATAAAGACGGCATAGCTGTCAGTTGACGGAAGAGTATCGGTAAGCACCGTGTAGTGCTTTGAAATGAGAACTGACGTAGGTGACTCTTCCTTTATGTCCGTTACAACACCGTTTATTACGGTATTGTCTTTAAGTGTAATTGTTGCCTTCTGACCTTTTTCAATGAAATGAACATCATAATCATTATCAATAAAGACTGCACACAGAGAGCTTCCGCTTTTATATGTTATGCCCTGAGCTTCATAATAGCGTGTAAGTGTTTCTGTTGAAACCTTATGAAGCTCAACTGAAGGCTTTTTGCTGTCCGCAACAACAAAATTTATTATTCCTGATATAAGCAAAACGGCAAGTAATACACCTGAAATTATGCTGAATTTCACTCTTCGGGCATTCTTTTTCTCTGCCTTAATTCTGGATTTTTCCTCTTTTTTGTAAGCCTTCCTTTCCTTTGGGGGAAGGTGCTTTTTTGCTTCATCCGATGTAAGTATCGGTTCTGTTATCTGAGGTGCATCGGGATCTTTTTTTATGGGCTTTTTCGGAATATCTTTTTCATCTATATCAAAAATACCTGAAATATCGGGATATAAGTTATTATCGGTATCCTTATTCATTTGCTCACATCCTTGATTGTACTATTTAAACATTATAATACATAAAAATTGATTATGGAATAGAAAAAAATAAAAACAGTTTTAAAAAAGGAGAATATATTTAATATGCAAAAAAAACTGCTTTCGCTTTTGTTGATTTTTACAACCGTGCTTTCTTTTTCAGCCTGTAAAAAAGAAAACCGTTTTGATTTTTCCGAGCTGCTCATAAGAACGGAAGACTTTTACGGAGAAAAGGAGCTTTCACTGGAAAATGCCTTTTTCTCAGAGAATAAATGGTTTTTGTTTTTGAGCATCTGTGAAACAGATGATATGCTTATTACTGCAAAAGAGGAGGAAGACACAAAATATCTTCTGTCCGTTTCGGTTACTGTGCTGAACACCGGGAATGACGGACAAAGGGAGGCATTCGTTAAAATGTGCAAGGCTGTAATAAGGTCATTTATGCCTGAAAGGAATATTGATGAGCTTGCGGAAAATATTGCTCTTTCTGACATAGAAGCCGTGTTTTCCGATGAAGTATATTTTTATACAGAGGGAAGATATAAATTATCTCTTTTTAATTCTGAACAGTCAAGCACAATGATAATCGAGCTTGTTTATTAAATCTTAAAGAATAAAAACAGCCTAAGTAAAAACCTAAGCTGTTTATATGTCTGTGTTTATGCTCTGTGCCATTTTACGCCCTGAGGAGTATCCTCAAGGACTATACCCATTTCAGTGAGCTTGTTTCTTATTTCGTCTGCTTTTGCCCAGTTCTTTTCTTTTCTTGCAAGAGTTCTTTCTTCAATAAGCGCTTCAATTTCAGCGCTGTCGGAATTATCTTCATTACCGTCTTCCTTATAAACAATACCGAGAATTCCCGTAAGCCCGTCAAAAATTTTCATAGCCGCCGTAACA
This sequence comes from Acutalibacteraceae bacterium, assembly GCA_045591285.1. Lineage (GTDB taxonomy): Bacteria > Bacillota > Clostridia > Oscillospirales > Acutalibacteraceae > RUG806. The sequence goes on along the minus strand of JAZNSP010000046.1, from coordinate 180,762 downwards.
GTTGCCTTATTTGCTTCAGGTGTAAGAACCGTTTTATTTATGTATCTTACAAGGTCAAAGAGTGTGCCTATTGCATCGGCGGTGTTGAGATCGTCTTCAAGTGCATCGCAGAATTTCTTTGTGAATGAGTTGAATTCATTTGTGATTTCTTCGGGAACTTCATTTCCTTCGGGAGCAGTCGTAAGATTGAATTCAAGTGAATCACGGCAAGTGTGAAGTCTTGTAAGAGAGGTCTTGCACTGCATAAGGGAGTCATAAGAATAGTTTATGGGACTGCGGTAGTGGCAGGATATCATAAGAAGCCTTATAGGCTCATATCCGAACTGCTTTGCTACATCTCTTACGGTAAAGAAATTCCCCTTGGATTTTGACATCTTTTCGTTGTCAACCGTAATAAAGCCGTTGTGCATCCAGTAATTTGCAAAGGGTACGCCGTTACAGCACTCACTCTGTGCAATTTCATTTTCGTGGTGGGGGAATACAAGGTCCTGACCGCCGCAGTGGATATCGATTGTCTTGCCGAGATATCTTCTGCTCATAGCCGAGCATTCAATATGCCAGCCGGGACGTCCGTTGCCCCAGGGTGACTCCCAATAGGGCTCACCGGGCTTTGAGCCCTTCCAGAGAGCAAAGTCCATGCTCTCTTTTTTCTTTTCGCCTACGTTTATTCTTGCACCTGCCATAAGGTCGTCAAGAGGCTGGTGTGAAAGCTTGCCGTATTCCTTGAATTTGAGAGGACTGAAATATACGTCGCTGTCGGAAGCGTAAGCATAGCCTTTTTCAACAAGGGTTTCAATTATGGAAATGATTTCATCAATATTTTCCGTTGCCTTGGGATGAATTGTGGCTTCTCTTACATTAAGTCCTGAGGCATCGGTTTTATATTCCTTGATGTATTTCTCTGAAATTTCAGAAAAGCTCACGCCTTCGTCATTAGCACGGTTGATGATCTTATCGTCAATATCCGTAAAGTTCTGAACGAAAATAACGTTGTTTCCCTTATATTCAAGGTAACGTCTTAATACGTCAAAAACGCAGATAGGACGGGCGTTGCCTATATGAATGTAATTATATACGGTGGGACCGCAGGCATATATTCTGTATTCACCCTCTTTAATAGGCTTTAATTCTTCTTTCTGTCTTGTGAGCGTGTTATACACTTTCATGGTTTAATTTTCTCCTTTTATAAGTCTGAGCTCTTTTTCAAGCTCGCGGATTTTGTTATAAAGCTTTTCAAATTCCTGATTGACAGGATCGGGTATATGAACCTGATCAAGATTATCTACTCTCTTACCGTCACGCTTAACCACTCTTGCGGGAGTGCCCACTGCCGTGCAGTTTTCGGGAATAGGGTGAAGGACAACGGAGCCGGCGGCAATATTTGAATTATCACCGATTGTAAAGGGACCGAGCACCTTGGCACCTGCACCAATCATTACACCTGAGCCGATTGTAGGGTGTCTTTTGCCGATGTCTTTACCTGTACCGCCCAGAGTTACACCCTGATAAATGGTAACGTCGTCGCCTATTTCTGCCGTTTCTCCGATTACAACGCCTGTTCCGTGGTCAATAAAAAAGCGTCTTCCTATAGTAGCACCGGGGTGAATTTCAATGTTCGTTTTTCTTGCACTTCTCTGGGAAATATATCTTGCCAAAAAGTGCATGTTATGTTTATAGAACCAATGAGCTTTTCTGTGTGCCCGTACAGCTTTTAGTCCAGGGTATAAGAGAAGTATTTCAAGATAAGATGTGGCGGCAGGATCTCTTTCCTTTACGCATTTTATATCTTCAACAAACTGATGTATGAAGTTCAATTTCTGCCACCGCCTTTTGTTTTTTACTGAACAGGTACGGTATTCTGACCGTTCTGAGTATTCTGCTGATTTTCAAAGGTAAAACTTTCAAGGAACTGCTCCACAGAGTTTCCTCCGGAAGTGTTTGCTCCCGATGAGGTTTCTTCTTCAAGAGATGTATAGACAACGATTGTTATCAGATCGCCTTCCTTGACAACGGAGTTTGCGGGAGGGATTGTTTCCGCTATTGTGCCGCCGAGATGTGTGCCGTCATTATGCATAGCCGACTTCGTACAGCGAAGACCGAGAGCAGTAAATTCCTGCTCAGCCTGCTCGTAAGTCCAGTATGTAACATCTGTAAGGGCAAAGGTTCTCGGACCTGAGCTTACGGTGAGAACAATTGTTTCACCTACAGATGCGGTTGACTGGGGAGGAACGTTCTGTGCAATAATCATTCCCTTCTGAACTGTTGCACTGTTCTGCTCTTCTGTTTTGAATTTGAAATAGGCTGTATATTGCTCGTTTGAAATAACGTCTGAAATATAAGCACCGACAAAGCTGGGAACTGTCACAATTGTTGACTGAAGTGATGTGCTTTCTTCTGTAGATGAAGACGGATTTGAGCCTATAAGGGCACTTGTAAGAATACCTATTCCGCAGAGAAGAAGCACAAGAATAACACAGAGAACTGCTATAAGTGTATTTTTCTTCTTATTTGTCACTGTGTTATCAGGTATAGCTTTCTGCTTCGGCGCAGGGGAGTCCTGAAGGGGAGTTACGGGATTTACAAAGGGATTTGCATTCTGAGGTCTTTCAGCTTTTATAACTGTTGAAGAAGCAGGTGCAGTCTGAGGAGCTTTCACTGCAGTCGGAGCAGCAGGTGTATATTGGGGTGCGGAAGCGCCTATAGCTCTGGGAGAAGCGGAAAGATCGCTTCTTAACTGCTCAATATTATCTGTTCTGTCGTCAGGCTCAACTGCCATACCGTTGATAAGTGCATTGATTACGTAAGGGGGGAGCTGCTCTGCAAATTTTGCAGGAATCATCATCTGGTCGTTAAGGGAACGTGTTTTTGCATCAATGGGAGTGGTGCCGATAAGAGCACGGTATAAAACACTGCAGAAGGAATAAATATCACTCCAGGGGCCCACGGTTCCGTTTGCGTTATATTGCTCAAGGGGAGCATAGCCGTCAAAAAGCTCACTGTCAATGGCACCTGTTACGGTTCTTACAGGCTCAATTGAAAAATCCGTAAGCTTCAGCTTGCCGTCCTTTGAAAAAACAAAAGAAGAAGGATTGATGCCTTTATGTATAAGTCCCGAAGTGTGAAGAGTTCCGAGAGTTGAAAGAACGGGCATAAAGAGAATTCTTGCCTTTTCCCAGGTGATAAAGCCTTCTTTTGTGTCGAGAAGATAATCTCTCAGAGTAATTCTTTCCGACTCCTCATAAACTGCATAAGCAGTTCCGTTAGACTCGAAAACATCTGAAACGCAGATAAGGGCGGTAAGTCCCTTGAGGCGTTTTATTTTTGTCCACATTGAAATAAATGAATTTATATATTGAGTGAATACAGCTTCACTGCCGTGCTTCGCAGTTACTCTGACCTCGTCAAAATCTCTTTCGGCAATATTTTCAGGAAAAAACTCTCTGATAGTGCAGGGCTTGTTAAGCTTCATATCATAAGCACCGTAGGAAATTCCCTCGCTGTTACGCTTATGTGCCTTTGCGATAAGATAACGCTGAGCAACTATGCTCTTTATCGGAAGAAGCGGTGAAGTCTGAGTAATATCTGTTTCTTTGCGGCACCTTGTGCATACACCGTTTTCGTTTTTCTCGCCAAGGCATACCATACAAAGCTTTGAAATATCTGTCATCAAATTTCATCTCCGTAATGTTTAAATAATTATACATAATAAATTTTACCATAATAGGTATGCTATTACAAGAACTTTTTTGCCAAAAAACAGGACGGATAATGAATTATTTCTGTAAAAAGTTGGCACACTTTAAGTGCGACTGCTATAATTTGCCCTGAAAACTGAAAAAATTTCCTGAAAATTGGCATTTGGTATTGACAAAAGCTGTAAAGGGTTATATATTATAGATGTGATTAGCACTCAGAGTGTTAGAGTGCTAACTGATAAGATCGCTGTCAGGAGGTATCGTCATGGAATTATCCCGCAGAAAAGAAATGATACTTTCAGCCGTTATTGAAAGATTTATTTCAACGGGTGAGCCTGTAGGCTCAAAGTTCCTTGTCGATGTTCTCGGTGTTCTCGGTGTTCCCGTTTCCTCGGCAACCATCAGAAATGAGATGGCATACCTTTCCGATATGGGATATCTCGATCAGCCTCATACCTCGGCAGGCAGAATCCCCTCTGATAAGGGTTACAGATATTATATCGACAGACTTTTACAGAATTATTCCCCCTCTGATGCGGATATGTTCCGTATAAACAGCAGTGTTGACAGAAGCGAGGGTGATGCAATAGGTCTTCTTTTACAGCTTTGTGAAGCACTTTCCTCTGTTACGGGGCTTACGGCTCTTGCGGTAACTCCCCATATCGAAAACTGCATTATAAACGGAACCAAGCTTGTTCCTATGAATAAGAGAACGGCTATGGTTGTTGTTACAACCTGTGTGGGTGTAACAAAAAGCCGTATTGCCAAGCTTGACTGTGATATTGATTATCCTCTTATGGAACTTTATTACAACGTTACGGCGGCAAATTTCTTAGAGCAGGATATTTCTCAGTTCACACTTGCAAGGCTACAGTGTGTTTTAGCCTCTCTCGGAGAAAAATCACTTGATATTATGCCTCTTATGGTGTCCTTCTTTGAAGCAAGTCTTGAGGCTTCGGGGGCAGACGTTATAACGAAGGGAACCTCCTTCCTTCTTGCAGGCTCCGAGCTTTCTTCCTCAGGCGTTGAGATTATGGAGCTTCTCAGAAACAAGGCTGCGGCGGCTTCTCTTATGGAAGCGGATAAAACCCTTCCCGTTGAACTTAAAATCGGTGCTGAGAATGAATTCCAGTGTATGAGAAATGCGGCAGTTATCAAGGCTCCCTACAGTGTCAACGGAAATTTCGTAGGCTCAATAGGTGTTATAGGACCTACCAAAACTGACTATTCGAGGGTTTTGCCCCTTGTAAAGTATATCAGCGAGATAGCAGGTGCTATTCTTGCAGAAGTAATAGATAATTAAGAAAGGACGGTTTTTCAATTGGCAAAGGATAAGAAAAAGAATGCTGAAAGCGATACCGCCGAAGTTAAAGAAACAAATACTAATGAAGAAGTAAAAGAAGAAGAGGCTGTTGACGAAAGAGATACTCTTATTGAAGAGCTCAATAATAAGCTTCTTGAAGCAAACGATAAGCTTCTCCGCACGGTTGCTGAATACGATAATTTCCGCAAGCGTTCTCAGAAGGAAAAGGAAGCAATTTATTCAGACTCAAAAACTGATATTATTGCAAAGCTTCTTCCCGTTATCGACAATTTTGAAAGAGCAGCTCAGGCTGAAGGCGATCTTGATACCTATAAAAAGGGTATTACAATGACAGTGTCACAGCTTCTTGAGGTTTTCGCTTCCTTCGGAGTAGAAGCCTTCGGAGAGAAGGGTGAAGAGTTTGATCCCAATATACACAACGGTGTAATGCATATAGATGATGAAAATTTACCTGAAAATTCAATTTCGGATGTTTATATGAAGGGATATAAAATGGGTGACAAGGTAATACGTCACGCTACTGTTATAGTTGCTAACTGATTTTAATAAATTATTTTGGAGGAAAAAACAATGGCAAAAATTATTGGTATTGACTTAGGTACAACAAACTCATGTGTTGCAGTTATTGAAGGCGGTGAGCCTGTTGTTATAGCAAATGCAGAGGGCGCAAGAACTACTCCCTCAGTTGTTGCTTTCGGTAAGACCGGTGAAAGAATGGTAGGTCAGGTTGCAAAGCGTCAGGCTATCACAAACCCCGACAAGACAATCGCATCAATCAAAAGACAGATGGGTACAGAATACAGAGTAAAGATTGATGATAAGGCATACACTCCTCAGGAAATTTCAGCTATGATTCTTCAGAAGCTCAAGTCAGACGCTGAAAGCTACCTCGGAACACCTGTTACAGAGGCAGTTATCACAGTTCCCGCATACTTCACAGACGCACAGCGTCAGGCAACAAAGGATGCAGGTAAGATTGCAGGCCTTGAAGTAAAGAGAATTATCAACGAACCCACAGCTGCTGCACTTGCTTACGGTATTGATAAGGAAAATGACCAGAAGGTTATGGTTTATGACCTTGGCGGCGGTACCTTCGACGTTTCAATCATTGAAATGGGTGACGGCGTTCAGGAGGTTCTTGCAACAGCAGGTAATAACCGTCTTGGCGGTGACGACTTCGACCAGAGAGTTATTGACTGGCTTGTAGCAGAATTCAAGAAGTCAGAGGGTATTGACCTTCGCGGTGATAAAATGGCTATGCAGAGACTTAAGGAAGCTGCAGAAAAGGCAAAGATCGAGCTTTCAGGCGTTACAACCTCTTCAATCAGCCTTCCCTTCATCACAGCAGATGCAACAGGCCCCAAGCACCTTGAAATGACTCTTACAAGAGTTAAGTTCAACGAGCTTACTTCTGACCTTGTTGATGCTACAATGGGCCCCGTTCGTCAGGCAATTCAGGACTCAGGTCTTAAAATTGCTGAAATCGATAAGGTTCTTATGGTCGGCGGTTCATCAAGAATTCCCGCAGTTCAGGAGGCTATCAAGGCTTTCACAGGTAAAGAACCCTTCAAGGGCATTAACCCCGACGAATGTGTTGCAGTAGGTGCTGCACTTCAGGCAGGTGTTTTAGGCGGCGACGTTCAGGGACTTCTCCTTCTTGACGTTACACCCCTTTCACTCGGTATTGAAACACTCGGCGGTGTATGCACAAAGATAATTGACAGAAATACAACTATCCCCACAAAGAAGAGCCAGATTTTCTCAACTGCTGCTGACAATCAGTCTTCAGTTCAGGTTCACGTTCTTCAGGGTGAAAGAGAATTTGCTAAGGATAACAAAACTCTCGGTATGTTTATGCTTGACGGTATTCTTCCCGCAAGAAGAGGTGTTCCTCAGATTGAGGTTACCTTCGATATCGACGCAAACGGTATCGTTCACGTTTCCGCAAAGGACCTCGGCACAGGCAAGGAACAGGCTATTTCTATCACAGCTTCCTCAAATATGAGCAAGGATGATATCGAAAAGGCTGTAAGAGAAGCAGAGCAGTTCGCAGAAGAGGATAAAAGACGTAGGGAAGAGCTTGACATCAAGAACAATGCTGATCAGATGGTATATCAGTGTGAAAAGCTTCTCTCTGAAAGCGGTGACAAGCTTGAAGACGGTGACAAGGCTGATATCAACACAGCTGTAGATGCTCTTAAGGAAGCTCTCAAGGGTGAGGATTATAACCTTATCAAGTCCCGTCAGGAAGAGCTTACAAAGGTATTCTATGCAATCTCCGAAAAGCTCTATAAGGCTGCTGCTCCCGAAGGTGCACAGGGTGCTCCCGATTTCGGTGCAGGCGCAGGCTTCGGCGGTGCTGATGCAGGTGCTTCAGGTGAAGACGGATACTATGATGCATCTTACACAGATGTTTAATAACTGAATTTATCATAAGCTGCGGGAGACTGCGTTTTCCGCGGCTTAATGTACTTATTTGATAAAGGGTATTTGTTATGGCAGATAAACGAGATTATTATGAAGTCTTAGGGCTCTCAAAGGGTGCCGCCGACGATGAAATAAAAAAAGCCTACAGAAAAATGGCAAAGCAGTATCATCCGGACCTTAATCCCGGAAATGCTGATGCGGAAGCAAAATTCAAGGAATGTAACGAAGCCTATGAGGTGCTTTCCGATCCCGATAAAAAGGCAAAATATGACCGCTTCGGTCACGCAGGAGTTGATCCCAATTACGGTGCAGGCGGCGGAGGCTTTGACGGCTTCGGCGGTATGGGCTTTGATATGGGGGATATCTTCTCCTCAATTTTCGGAGGCGGAGGCTTTGGCGGCTTCGGCGGAGGACAGAGGGCAAATCCCAATGCTCCCCAGAGAGGCTCAGACCTTCAGACCAATATCACAATTTCCTTTGAAGAAGCCGCAAAGGGCTGCAGAAAGACCGTTGAAGTCAACAGAATTGAAGTGTGCGACGGCTGTTCAGGCTCAGGTGCGGCGGCAGGAAGCACAACTCAGACCTGTTCACAGTGCGGCGGCTCAGGTCAGGTAACCACTCAGCAGAGAACAATTTTAGGCGTTATGCAGACACAGAAGCCTTGTCCCACCTGTGGCGGTAAGGGTACGGTAATTCCTAATCCCTGTTCAAAATGCCGTGGTGCAGGAAGAATAAGAAGGGCATCTAAGGTTGAAGTTAATATCCCTGCAGGTATTGATGACCGTCAGGCTGTGAACGTTCGCTCTCAGGGTAATAAGGGCGTAAACGGCGGTCCCGCAGGTGACCTCAGAGTTGGCGTAAACGTGAGAAATCATCCCTTCTTTGAAAGAGATGGCTATAACGTCTGGTATCAGGCAAACATAAGCTACGTTCAGGCGGCTCTCGGCTGTGAGCTTGTTGTTCCCACTCTTGACGGTGACGTAAAATATACCGTTCCTGCAGGAACACAGCCCGGTGATGTATTCAAGCTCAAGGACAGAGGTATTCCCAACGTCAACGGCAGAGGCAAGGGCGACCAGCTTGTAAGAGTTGAAATCGTAGTTCCCAAGAAGCTCTCCGAAAGACAAAGGGAGCTTTTAAGAGAATTTGAAGCTGACCTCAATCCCTCAAATGTCGGCACACTTAACACCGACAAAGGCAAAGGCGGTATCTTCGGCAAAAAGAAAAAATAAACAAAAGATAACAGTAAAAGACCTCAGAGAAAATGCATCTCTGCAGGTCTTTTTTTTTCGCAAAATTGCATTTTTCACCCTTGCACGAACGGCAGATTTTACCATTCAATACCTGTTTTATGTCGTTTGGTGCAAGTTGTATTGATTTCGTAAAAATAAAGATTTAATATTATTTTTATAGACAAGTAAAACTATTTTTGTCTGATAATTTTTTAGGAGGTACCTTATGAAAACTTTAACCAAAACAGCATTTTCGGGTGCAAAAAAATCCATAGCACTAATCCTCGCCCTATTGATGCTAATAACAACCCTCCCCCTCACCGCCTCTGCGACAACAACTTATACAGAGGGGTATTACACTTATACCGTTTCTGATGGTAAAGCAACAATAGAAGATGTTAATAACTCAATCAGCGGAAATATCACAATTCCCTCAACTCTTGGCGGCTATCCGGTGACTACTATCGGTGCCAGGGCGTTTTATTCTTGTGATAGTCTTAAAAGCATAACAATCCCGAATTCAGTGACTACTATCGGTAACATAGCGTTTTCTGATTGCACAAGTCTCACAAGCATAACAATCCCGAATTCGGTGACTACTATCGGTGGCGGTGCGTTTTATCATTGCTACAGTCTCACAAGCATAACAATCCCAAATTCAGTGACTACTATCGGTAGATTTGCGTTTTGTCATTGCGACAGTCTCACAAGCATAACAATCCCGAATTCAGTGACTACTATCGGTGACGGTGCGTTTTATTATTGCGAAAGTCTTACTGATGTTTATTATAACGGTTCAGAAAGTGAATGGAATAAAATTTCTATCGGAAGTGATAATGCCCCACTTCGTAATGCTATAATTCATTATAACAGCGGTGTTTCTGCTGATGCGCCTGCGGTGAGGCTTAATAAATCCTCTGTTTCTCTTGTTAAGGGGGATACCGTTCAGTTAAGTGCACAGCCTGTTAATTTTAGTGTAAAGCCCGGTATAAAGTGGTCTTCATCCAATAAAAATGTTGCTGCTGTTTCTTCAACAGGTAAGGTTACAGCAAAAGCAAAGGGTACAGCCGTAATCACAGCCACAAGCACAGACGGAAAAGCAAGTGCAAGCTGTACCGTCACGGTCAATACAAAAACAATCCCTGTTACGTCTTTTAATATTCCGAGTAACTCTTATACTATGTATCTTGGTGATAATTATCAGCTGTATTACAGTATCGCTCCATATAATGCCACAAACAAAAATGTTACATGGACCTCTTCAGATACAAGCATTGTTACGGTAAAGAATGGAATAGCCACAGCTCATAAAACAGGTACGGTTACAGTAACAGGCACAACAGAAGACGGTAAATTTTCAGATTCAATAAAAATAACCGTAAAAACAAATGTTGACAAATATAGCATAAATAATATTGATTTTAGCTTTGACTATACGTGGTTTTATGAAGATTCAAAATATTATAATCACGAATTGTCAAAATTCTGTTCGGCGTTTGTAACTGTAGGCTATGATATGGTTGATACGGAGTTTGCCTTGAGCGCACTGGGTTTTGAGGATATAAAAACTTATCATCGCACAGGACGTGATGGGGAAGACTATTTTATCGCAACAAAAACATTTCAGAATGACGGAGAAAGAAATATATTGATTTTCACAGGCTATATAGGATCAAACGGTCTTCAGTGGAATTCAAACTTTGATCCTCTTGCCACTGAAAGTAAATCAAAAAATAATCATTATACAGATAAACGCGGTGTTACTCATTTAGGATTTGATGATGCAAGATATTTTGTTTATGATGACCTTATAAGCTATGTTGAAAAGCAGCAGAAGAAATATAGTGTTGCAATTGACGAAACAGCCGTTCTTGTAACAGGTCACTCCAGAGGCGGTTCAACTGCAAATCTTGTTGGTGCTGATTTAATCAGAGGTGCAACAAATGAATCAGGCTTCAAGAAAGTTGCAAATGCAGACAGCATATATACCTATACTTATGCCTGTCCTAACAATACAAAAAATTCTGATGTGAAATCCTCAAAGTTTAACCGTATTTTCAATATTGTAAATCCTGAAGACTTTGTTACAAAGGTTCTTCCTACAGATTGGAATTTTTCAAGATACGGAACAACATATATACTTCCCTCAAAAACAAATGAAAGTGCTTCTGAATATAACAGATATTACAAAAAAGTAAATGCCACTTTCAAAAAAATTGAGGAAAACGGAAGTGATTATTTACCGTATTCGAGCGGTGAATCTGAAGTTTATTTGTTGATCAAACGATTTACAGCAGAAATTAAAAACATAAATATGTTCTATGATGCTGTTAATCTTTCAACGCTGTACACTCCGTTTACATTCTTCCAGAATGTGTTATGTCCTTTTGTTAATAATTCAGGAAATGCAGCAATGGCGGGCGCTTTAGTTAATGCTTCATATATTTTGACAAAAACCAATCTTAGTAATCTGTATAATCATCTTACAACATTTTTCTTTGTTAACGGCACAGCGCTTAATGATACCTTCAGACATGCACATCTGCCTGATACTTATTATGCTTTTATGCGTGCGATGACAGAACAAGAAGTTGTGGAAGGAACTGCAAAAAGAAGAAATTCAAAGTATTATGAAATAAACTGTCCCGTTGATGTAACTGTCATTGAAAAGGAAAGCGGAGAGGTTGTTGCACAGATTACTGATAATGTTGTCAACGAAGAAATTGCCGCAAAGGAAAATGCTCTTGTTACCTACGTTGACGGTGATACAAAGTCAGTATGGGTTCATGATCCTGATTTATATGAAATTATCGTAACAGGTAATGATGACGGAAAAATGGATATTTCTGTAATGACTATCGACTCAGACCTCGGTGAAATTGAACGAACAAACTACTTCGATATTCCCGTTACAGACACTATTTCAATGTCAACAAGCACTGTTATTGATGAAGAAACAGGTGAAGAAATTGATATTATCGTAGATGAATACGGTGAGGAAATCGGCACAGGCTTTACCCTTAATAGTGACGAATTAAGAACTCTCACTGTCAATGCTGAAATTGAAGGCATAGGCTACGTTGACGGTGTCGGTGATTACACTTCAGGTGACAGTGTAACTCTTAGTGCAGTTACAGATGAAAACAATGAATTTATCGGCTGGTATGAAAATGATGAGTTTGTAAGCACTGAAGCTACTTTTACGTTTGTTGTCAAGGACACTGTTTCTCTTACAGCTGAATTTACTGATAATTTCGTAGAGCTTACAGATATCAAAATGACAGCGGATGAAAGTAACGTTGAAGAAATTCAGCTTGACCTTGCAGATGATGAAAATTCAGTTCTTTTGGGAACAGCCTTCTATCCCTCAAATGCAACGGAAAAAGCTGTAGAATGGACTTCATCTGACGAAAATATTGCAAGAGTAAATGATGTTGGTATAGTAACGGCAAAGGGCATCGGAACAGCTACAATTACTGTAACCTCAGAAAACGGTGAAATTACCGATGAAATTACAGTTTTGGTTACCTGTTCACACAGCTACACAGACGAAATCACAACTAAGCCTACTCATCAGGAAGAAGGTGTAAGAACCTATACCTGCTCTTGCGGTGACAGTTATACTGAAGTGATAGAAAAAACCACAGAACATAGTTACAGCGAAGCCGTGACTGCACCCACTTGCACGGAAAAAGGCTATACAACATATACCTGCGTATGCGGTGATACCTATATTGACAATTACGTCAATGCAAACGGACACTCATATTCATCATCAGTCACAACACCCGCCACACATCTGAAGGAAGGTGTAAGAACCTACACCTGCTCCTGCGGTGACAGTTATACTGAAGTTGTTGAGAAGACCGCAGAGCATAGCTTCAAAACGGAAATAATTGCAGCTACTTGCACAGAAAAGGGCTTCACAGTTTATTCCTGTCCGTGCGGTCATTCTTATAAGTCTGATTATACAAACACGGTTAATCATTCAGATAACGACGGTGACACATACTGTGATTATTGCGATAAATATCTTGGTGTTGAAGATGATGAAAATCAAACCATTAATTGCTCCCACATGTGCCATAAAGACGGATTTATGGGCTTTATATGGAAGATAATCAAGTTTTTCAGTAAGCTCTTCGGAGCAAATCCCGTATGCGAATGCGGAGCACAGCATTATTAATATCATAAAAAATGGCTTAAGGAGCGTAAATTCTCCTTAAGCCATTTTTGCCGGATTGAAATTAAAAACAATTTTCCTCGAAAAAGGTTTTATAAACCTTCACGCTTTCAAGCTCGGTCCATTTTGCTGTGCTGACGGGGACTTTATCGAGGTCATATATTCTTGCGCTTTTAAGTGACAGAAGAAAGGGGGAGTGGGTGGATATAATAAACTGACAGCCGTGATTTCTTACACAGTCTTCAATGAAATATTTAAGGTCAAGCTGATGCTCGGGAGAAAGACTGTTTTCAGGCTCGTCAAGAAGATACAGAGCGTTGCTGTGAACAGAGTCAACAAAAAGGGAAAGAGCACTTTCACCGTTGGAGCGTTCCGTAATATTCCTCATAAGCCGTGAGCGTATGTATTGTGACTGACTTATATTTCTGTTTCTTGCATCACTGACCTTCTTCCAACGGTCATAATCATCAAGTCCGTGGAGCTTTGTATCAACGTCACCGCTTCTCATTTCAACCCATTCATTTATAACAGCCTCACGCTTCGTATCAATACCGCTGTTGATTTTCCTTATGTCAAGCACCCTTTCAAAAACATCATCACTGGTGATAACACGGGAATCGGGTGAAATTTTTTCTTCAGTGGTATATCGGCAAAGTGAAGCGTAATCCCCGAAAAAATCCGTGCTGTTATAAAGGGATTCTCTTCTTATCTGAAGCTTTTCGGCAATAACGTTAAGAATTGTGCTTTTTCCACTGCCGTTGTTGCCGTAAAAAACAGTGATATCCCCGAATTCAAAAGCATCAGGCAATTCCCTGTAGGTAAATAAGCCGAAGGGATATTTTGAAGCATAGCAGGTCAGAAGATTTTTCCCCGTCTTAGGAAATAAAAAACCAAACTCCTCATCCTCAGAGGGAAAATGGAAGGTGTCAAGATATATCATAAAAAGCTCCTTGTTTTAAATTATACGTCAATTATAATACTATCAGTGTACCAAGAATGATACGTTAAGCAAAAATGAGAATAAATTATCAGAAAGGTTAAAACTATACTATGTTTTAAGCTTAACAAAATCAATGCAAAAATATATATTTCCGCTTAAACGTATTTAGTCATAAATGCTTGTACGCTTGTTGACATATCTGTGACAATAATCTATATTATACATAGAAGAGCAAGGTATAGTTCTGCAAATCCCAAAAGGGTAGGTATTGCTCTGCTGAGTGAGAGTTTAGAATGTGCGATAAAGAAAGATACCTCGAAGAGCAAGGTATAGCGCAGAAAAATCGAACGAGAGGCATTGTGTAGTCCTTTTGAATATTCAGAAGTAAACGAGTGCAGATGCGAGAAGAGAAAGATACCTCGAAGAGCAAGGTATAGTGCTGCAAATCCTGAATTGAGAGGCATTGTGCAGCTTTGCTAAGCACACAGCAGTATGTGAGTACAACGATGTAATGTGAGGAAAAAAACAATACCTCGAAGAGCAAGGTATAGTTTGTAAATCCCGCAGGGGTAGGCATCGCTCTGCCGTATGAGAGTGTAGATGTGTGAACAAATAAAGATACCTCGAAGAGCGAGGTATAGTTCTGCAAATCCCAAAAGGGCAGGCATCGCTCTGCCGTATGAGAGTGCAGATGTGTGAAGAGAAAGAATACCTCGAAGAGCAAGGTATAGTTTTGTAAATCCCGCAAGGATAGGCATCACTCTGCCGTATGAGAGTGCAGATGTGTGAAGAAAAACAATACCTCGAAGAGCAAGGTATAGTTCTGCAAATCCCAAAAGGGCAGGCATCGCTCTGCCGTATGAGAGTGCAGACGTGTGAAGAAAAACAATACCTCGAAGAGCAAGGTATAGTTCTGCAAATTCCAAAAGGGTAGGTATTGCTCTGCTGAGTGAGAGTTTAGAATGTGCGATAAAGAAAGATACCTCGAAGAGCAAGGTATGGTTTTGTAGATTTCGAGAAGAAAAGCATCGGGCAGACTCTTGTAGTGTTGTGCAGATGTTTGAATAGAAAGATACCTCGAAGAGCGAGGTATGGTTATGTAGTTTAACCGAATTTGACTGTATTATCTATAGGGTGACAGTTAGGAAATTTGTTGAATATTGAAGTAATGAAGGGATGTTTTAAATGGAATTAAGAAAAGACGGCAGTAAGGGTTGTGTAACGCTTATGGTGTTATCTGTTCTTGAAAAAGAGGATCTTTACGGATATCTGATGCTGAGATATCTTGAAGGATTGTCTTTCGGAGTTTTTAAGTTTAATGAAGGAACTTTATATCCTATTCTTCATTCGCTTGAACAGAACGGTTACGTGGCGTCTTATTGGAATGTTATAGATGATTCCCGTCCGCGAAAGTATTATCATATCACAGACAGCGGAATTGAATTTTTTCATAAATCAAAGAAGGAATGGGAAGAGTTTTCAAAGGCTGTTAATTCAGTTCTTATGGGTGGAGCAGCCAATATGTTTTTTGATAAAGTCTGAAAAATTTTTCAGATACTGTTTATGAAAACTGATATGATAAATGAGTTGATTAATGGGAAATATTGAGTGCGTGAATAGTATGGAAAAGAGGTTATTTTATGAAATTGCGCCGTATGATTGTTGAATTAATAATGTTTTTGTCAATTATATTGTTTATGCATAAGTGTTTTTATGCAGAATATGGGGTAATGGATTATTATTTGTTTTCTGATTTTCCTTATCAGATACGGTTAATTTGTGAAATACTGATTTTATCATATTTGGGTGTTAATCTTGCACATATTCTTGGGTATTATATTTGCGGAAAAGTCAGCGGATATAAACTGATTTCAATTGAAATTTACAGTATTTTTTTAAGAAAGAAAGACGGAAAGCTTTTGCTTGAAAGATATAAGGGAAGAAGAGGTTTACACGTAAATATGGCACCGCCTGAGTTCAATGACGGTAATTATTCTTTTGCTCTTTATAATGCAGGAGCAATTGTGGCATTTATGGTTGTAGTGGCAATTGTTTCAGTGGTTATGATATATTATTCTGTTTTGGGTTGGTCTTTACCTTTATTATATCAGTTCTGTGTTTTTATATATTTTTTTATGAATGCAATGAACTATATGTTGCCGCTACAAAGAAACGGAATGAGTGTTGTCAAAAAAAATTATTTATTGAAAAGAAACTATAAGCTTCGTCGTGCATACTGGAATACATCTACTGCTTATGCAGGGCTGTTTATGGGGAACAGGCTTCGTGAGCAGCCTAAGGAATTATTTGTGTTACCTGATGAAAAAGAAATGTCTAATCCGATATCAGCTGAAATTGCATGGCTACGGATGAACCGTCTTATTGATGAGGCAAAGTTTGAAGAAGCAGACAGGCTTATTGATTTTATGCTAAGTGACAGTTGTTCGCTTTCTGATTTGCAGAAAAAATATACGCTTCTTGAAAAAATTTATATAGAGCTGATAACAGCCAACAGAGCCGATGTTATAAAGTCACTGCTGAATGGAGATATCTGTTTGTTTATGAAACAACACAGTAAAGCTGTTACTGTCATCAGAACCGCTTATGCTCTTGAGTGTTTGTATTATGAAAACAGCAGTAAAGCAGAAGAATATTGGGATAAATTTTTTACACAAGTAAAAAATGAACCGTATCCTGCAGATGTTGCGGCTGAAATTGACCTGATCAATCTGGTGAGAAGAATTACAGAAAATAAAGTACAGTAAATTAAAACACAAAAACTCCCTATGCTTACAGGCCTTCTGTGTCTATTTCTCTTTTTAACAAAAAAGCCCGACATATCAAAGTTTTCCTTGATATATCGGGCTTAATTTTATTGTTGTTTATTATTATTCTTCGTCGTCGAGCTCTGTGTATGCTTCTAAAACTGTGCCGCAAGCGGGGCATTCGAAGGTTTTGCCTTCTTCAAAAGCTGACTCATCGATGAAAATTGTTTCGTGGCAGTTTGAGCATTCAATTTCGTATTCATATTCGTCATAATCGAAATCGTCACAGCCGTCACAGCCGTCGCAGAAATCATCGTCATCCCATTCGTCATCATCAAAGAAATCGCCTTCATAAACGAATTCTTCAAGATTTTCGAGGTCTTCGTCAATAGCATCTATCTGATCGCAGTTATCGGCAACTGTAAGAGCGATGTCTTCGAGAACATCAGCCATAGCGGCAAGAATTTTGCCTTCCTTTGTGGACTTGTCAACATCGAGTCCGTCCATAAGGCCCTTGAGATACGCAACCTTTTCAGTAATTGTCATAATAAACACTCCTTCTGGATATAGTATTATCAAAAAAGCGGCCGCAAAAACAGCAGCCGCATATTTTTAGTGATTATGCACGGCCGAGGTATTCACCTGTACGTGTATCGATCTGAATCATTTCGCCTTCTTCAATGAAGAGAGGAACCTTAACCATAGCACCTGTTTCAACAGTTGCGGGCTTGAGTGTGTTTGTAGCAGTATCACCCTTGAAGCCGGGTTCGGTTTCTGTAACCTGAAGGTCAACAAAGTTGGGAGGCTCAACGCCGAAAACCTTGCCCTTGTAGGAAAGAACACGGCAAACCATATTTTCCTTAACGAACTTGAAGTTATCGTCAAGCTCTGAAGCACCAACGGGAATCATATCATAAGTTTCGGGATCCATAAAATAGTAAAGATCGCCGTCGTTGTAGGAATATTCACATTCCTTTCTCTCAACGAATGCTGTGGGGAACTTGTCTGTGGGGGAGAAGGTCTTTTCAACAACGCTGCCCTGAATAACGTTTCTGATCTTTGTACGAACGAAAGCAGCACCCTTACCGGGCTTTACGTGCTGGAATTCAACGATCTGCCAAACTCCGCCTTCCATTTCAAATGTAACGCCGTTTCTGAAATCGCCGGCTGATACCATAAATATCAATCCTTTCTCGGTAATCAATAATTTATTACCAAACTATAATATATTATTTTTTTCTTTTTTTCAAGTACCTTAGTGAATATTTTCGGCATATATATTTAAGAAGTGCCGTTTTTTTGAAAAAATTTACAGGATTATAAGCTCCTTAGGACAGTGAGTAAGATTTTCTGAGCCGTTTTCCGTAATAACAGCCATATCCTCAATTCTTACACCGAATTCACCGGGAAGGTAAATTCCTGGCTCAACCGTTACCACGTGGCCGCATTTGAGAGTGTGGGGTGATCTGGGGGAAAGGTTGGGTGACTCGTGAATTTCCACACCTACACCGTGACCGAGACCGTGGCCGAAATTCTTTCCGAAGCCTGCTTCTTCAATGATATCTCTTGCTATTTTGTCGGCTTCTTTTCCCGTAATGCCGTCTTTAAGAGCCTTGAGAGCCTCTGTCTGTGCCTTATAAACGGTTTCATATACTAATTTCTGTTTTTCCGAAGGCTCACCGAAGCAAACTGTTCTCGTCATATCTGAGTGATATCCGTCAACGGTTGCACCGAAGTCGAGAGTTATGAAATCGCCCTTCTGAATTTTATAGTCGCCGGGAACACCGTGAGGCATAGAGGAGTTTTTGCCTGCAACTGCAATCGTTTCAAAGGAAACAGCCTCAGCGCCGTGAGAAAGCATATAAAAATCAAGCTCAAGTGAAATCTGTTTTTCCGTCATACCTTCCTTAATGAAGGTGAGAATGTGAGAAAATGCATCTTCGGCAATTTTCTGTGCCGCCTTGATTTTTTCAATTTCACCGGCTTCTTTTACAATTCTTATCTCTTCAATTGCCTGAGAAAGACGGGAAGAAGTGTTGAATTCAACGCAGGAAATTTTTTCCTTTATTGCTTCAAAGTCCTTCAATGTCATTTTATCGTTTTCAATTGCTACGGTTTTAATTTCGTTTTCCTTGAATATTTCACCGAGCTTTTCATATAAATTAGTTGAGTCAAAAACCTTGTCTTCACCTATGCAGTTTGCGGCTGCCTCCGTATAGCGTGAATCTGTGAAGAACATAGCCTTATCTCCGAATACGAGAAGAGCTCCGTCTGAGGAGGGGAATTCAGTGAAATATCTTCTGTTTTCCTCTGAGAAAATCAAAGCCGCATCTGCAAAGCCTTTGATTTTTTTAGCCAGCTTATCTGTACCGAACATCATACCTTATCACCTAATCCTTTGTTTTCAAGATATAATCTTTCACGTCTTCTTACAAGACGGAATCTGAGTCCGAAAAGAATTTCTCTGCGGACATATCTTACTCTTACTGATATTGCCCCTGCATTGTTTGCACCCTGAATATCGGTAAATAACTGATCGCCTATCATTGCAAGCTCTGAAACACTGACCTTTGCCATTTTTGCGGCTTTGATGTAGCCGTCGGGGGCAGGCTTATGAGCATCACCTACAAAGGGCAGTCCTCCGAGAATTCCCGAAATCTTCTTTGCACGGCTGTTATACGTGTTTGTTACAATGATAACGGGAATTTCAGCCTTTTTCATTTCCTCAAGCCACTTTGTAACACCGGGCAAGGGCTTCAGGGTATTATCGTAAAAGCTTGTATTGTCAAGGTCAATTCCCACTGCTTTTGCGCCCATATTTCTGATATCGTCTGCCGTTATATCGGTAAGGCGGTCAAAAAAGTATTTCGGGGTGGAATTTGAACTGAAATTTTTATCTAACATATTGCTCCTTCAAAAACAATGACGGACCCTCGGAAAAAGGCCCGCCTGTTTAATCCAATTATTTGTACTTACGCTTACGAGCAGCTTCGGATTTCTTCTTTCTCTTTACAGAGGGCTTCTCGTAGTGCTCTCTCTTGCGTACTTCCTGAATAACGCCGTCACGAGATGTCTGACGCTTAAATCTTCTGAGTGCGCTGTCAAGAGATTCGTTTTCTTTTACTTTTACCTGACTCATTATGTATTCCCTCCCTCCGCATTCTGCGTGGGTAATTAGCATTAATTCTTTGACATTATACAACAGTACTTTCACTGTGTCAATATGTTTTTTTGACCTTTTTTTATATTTTTTTGTCATTTTTTTGCTATGGGTGTCAAGAGGTGTTTTTATGAGCTTAATGTCAGTGCTTTCTCTGTCAGTCGGAATATCACTT
Organism: Acutalibacteraceae bacterium; assembly: GCA_045591285.1. Taxonomy (GTDB): domain Bacteria; phylum Bacillota; class Clostridia; order Oscillospirales; family Acutalibacteraceae; genus RUG806. The sequence goes on along the minus strand of JAZNSP010000046.1, from coordinate 160,861 downwards.
TTTATGTTCGGAATGCTGCTTATTAAGTATTCTCTTGAAAAAAGCTTCCGTGAAAAGATTGTCATACTGTTTGAGAAATTCACAAAAAACCGATTTTCCTGTATGCTTACGGGTATTTTAGTAACCTTTGCATTACAGTCCTCCTCCGCTTCAAGCGTTCTCACTGCGGCATTTACCGACAGCGGAATTCTCACTCTGAGAAAAGCCTTTTTTATAATCGTGGGCGCAAACATCGGAACTACGTTTACGGGACTTTTTACAGCCTTTTCTTTTACTCGCTTTGCGGAGATTTTTTGTCTTGCAGGTATTATTATTCTTATTATATCTAAAAGCGCAAAAATGCATTACAGGGGAATTCTTTTCACAGGCTTAGGAATTTTATTCGTCGGAATGAACACTATGAGTGAAGCCTCTTTAGTGCTGAAGGACTCACCGTTCATATACGAAACTCTGAAAAGCTGTTCATCAGCGGTAACGGGAATATTGGTGGGCTGCTTCTTTACGGCTCTTATTCAGTCGTCATCTGCAACAACGGCACTTTTACAGACTCTTGCCTTTGAAGGAATTATAGGAATAAGACACGCCTTTTATATAATTCTCGGTTCAAATATCGGAACCTGTGCTACCTGTGCCGTATCCTGTATAGGTCTTGACAGCAATGCCAAGAAGGTTTCCCTGATGCATATAATCTATAATCTTGCGGGAACTGTGATTTTTGCTTTTATTGCAGAATTTTTACCTTTGCCCGAAGTATCACTGAGAATATTCCCTGATAACGTAAAAGCGCAGATAGCCTTTCTGAACATTCTTTTTAACGTTCTCAGTGCCGTGATTTTTATGCTTTTACCTCTGAAAAGAGTCAGTAACAGCAAAAAAAGCAAATTAATTTTAAGGAATGCATAAATAACATTTACAAATAAAAATCGTTGTGGTAAAATAATCCGTAAAAGAAATTAAGGCGGAGGAAAATAAAATGAAAAAACTTCTTTGTGTAATTCTCAGCTTGATTATCGTTTTCTCGTCGGTTGCAGCGGCCTCTGCGGCTGTTGAAGCAGTGAACGGTGACAGTAATGCTGTTACGATTGAAAGGGTTGAAACGGAAAATCCCGTAATAGTTGTAAGAGGTATGAATTTTGCAGGCGGTCTTCAGTTTGACAGAGGAACTGAAAATGCAAGACCTGTAAACGTACAGTTTGATTTCGGTCAGCTTTTCAAGTATCTTACAAAGACACTTGCGGCTGTAATTTCTTCATTCAGCATTGAAGCCGGCGTTTCTGTTATCTGTGAATACGTGGTTGAGCTTTTCTCAGCATATCCCTGTGATAACAACGGCGACTCACTTTATCCTGAAATTTCAGCGGAATATTATCCCTTGTCAGTTGATAATTATCCCGAAATTCTCAATAAGGACGCAACTGATGAAATAAGCCTCGTTGCCTCTCTTGCAGAGAGATACGGTGCCGAAAACGTATATTATTTTGTTTATGACTGGCGTCTTGATCCTCAGGACAATGCAGATTTGCTTGATGAAACGGTAAATACCGCTATTGCTGCAAGCGGCAGTGATAAGGTTGATATTATCTGCTGCAGCATGGGCGGAAGCATTACCGCCGCTTATATGGCAGAATACGGCTATTCTAAGCTTGATACCGTTATTTCAAATACGTCCGTTATTTTCGGTACTGACGTAATTACCGATCTTTTCCAGGGCAGAGTGGAATTTGATGCCGATGCTCTCGTAAGATATATTGATTATATGGTTCCCGAACTTTCAGGCTTTGTCAAGGTGCTTTCCGCTATGGGCATTGTGAAGGGACTTTGTAATTTCGTAAACAGCTTCTCCAAGAAATATGAAGACATAATTTACGAAGAAACTCTTATTCCCACCTTTGCAACTCTTCCGGGCTTCTGGTCAATGATGAAGGGTGACGAATATCTCAATGCAAGAGAGTTTATTTTCGGCGGTAAGGAAGATGAATATGCAGGTCTTCTTACAAGACTTGACGGCTTCTATAACAACGTATCATCAAGAAGACAGGAGCTTATTGACGGTGCAATAAACGAGGGCGTGAAGTTCTACGTTATCGCAAACTACAACACTCCTATGATTCCTGCTTATGAGAATGCAAAATATCAGAGTGACGGCGTTGTTGAAACTGCCCCCATGTCAGGCGGAGCGCTTACAAGCGTTGTAGGCTCAGCTCTTACCGATGAGCAGTTGGCTGTAGGTGAAGCACGTTACGTTTCTCCCGATAAGTGCATCAATGCATCAACCTGTTATTATCCCGACCAGACGTGGTTTATAAAGGATGCAGGACACGTTATCGGCGGTTATGCTTCGGACTGTGTATTCTTCATTTTCAATCTCATTGAAAGCGATACTCAGGGGTATGTTACCACTTGGGCAAAATATCCTCAGTTTATGCTCAGTGACGAAAACGAAACTCTTTCACTGTTCGCATAAAGGTAGAAAATTATGGACAGAACCGTAATTCTCAACGATTTGTGGAGCTTTGAGGCTTCCGTTAAAAAGCCTTCGGGAAATTTCTTTCTGAAAAAAGATGAGCTTCCCGTAAAATCTGCTTCTCCATTTACTCTTAAAAGAAAGATCATTATGCCCAAACAGGTAAATGATACTGTAAAGGCAGGCTTTTCGGGGGATTATAAGATTTACAGATTTTATGCAGGAAAAAATCTTGTACTTCCCGAAGAAAACGAAGACGGCGAATATGTTTTTGATATAACTCCCTTTCTCAGAACGGGTATATCCCATATAACAGCAGTTTTTGAGAGTGGGGAAGTAGAGGAATTTTTTCTCACGGTAAAAAGAATAAACTGATTTTATCTGTCAAAACTTTCTGTAAGAAGATGTATATTTTTCTTGCACGGAGGAAGTTTATGACGTTGAAATCAATTCTTACAAGAAATAAAAAACAACTTAATGAATATTGCAGAAGGGTTATCCGTGAGGGTGTCAGTACCGTCAGGGATGAATGGATCACGGATAATTACCGTACCTGTCTTACTGCACTACAAACGGCAACGGATTTTCTTTCATCTGAGGGTGAAAAGGGACTTTTGCCGTTTTTTATTTCCGTAAAGCTATGGTGTGAAGGCTGCGGTGAAATAACTCAGACGAAAATAATTGAAAAATTTTCCGAAGAAGAAAACAGTATTCTTAAAAGCAGGGCATTGAAATATATGCTCTACGGAGCATTCTCCTGTCTTGTGTGCGAAAATCTCAATGAAGAAAATGATGAAGTTATCACATATATAAAAAATCTTTACGCTCTCAGGGATATTTCTTTTGAAGAAGTTATTGCTTGTATCTCGGAATGTGAAAGACTTCTTCACAGCGATCCGTCGGGAGATTACTGTAATATGAATGAGGAAACAAAGGAGATTTACCGTAAAGCTATAAGCCTATGTGCAAGGAAAGAAGGTATTGATGAGGTTGTCGTTACAGAAAAAGCACTCAATTCTGCAAAAAAGAGGAATTGTCATATCGGCTTTTTTCTTCCCGTGGTAAAGGATAAAACAGCGTATGCAGTGGCTTTTACTCTTATTGAATGGGCAGTTTCCCTGATTGTATCAATTATTCTGTCGGCTTTGCTCATAAAAAGTGTTTTAGGGTTTCTGTTGTTGATTTTCCCTGTTTATCAGTTTATAAAGCCGTTTTCTGACAGAATAAGAGAGAAAATATTTCCACCTTACAGGCTTTTTTCAATGGATGAGGACAGGATAGCTTATCCGGAAACAGTTATAAGTATATCTGCGGTTTTGCCCTCAGGCAGTAAAATTAACGAAATGTATTCTCATCTTTATGATGTGTATTCTTCTGTAAAGGGCGTTAAGGCAAGGTTAGTGCTTCTTATAGACCTTGCAAGTGCAAAAAGTCAGGAAATAAGCAGCGATGAAGCAGATAAGGCGGCAGTAAAACGGCTTATTGACTCTCTTAATCTTGAATTCGGCGGAGGCTTTGTTGTCGCTTTAAGAGATCGTGTTTATTCATCAGGTGAAAATGAATATACAGGCTTTGAGCGTAAAAGGGGAGCTGTGACAGCCCTGATGAAATATCTGAAGCACGGTATAAAAAGTGATTTTTCGTTGATTTACGGCGATACGGATAAGCTTGAAGGTGTAAAGTATGTTTTAGCTCTTGACAGTGACACACGGCTTTCCTTAGGGGTTATGAAGCAGCTGCTTTCAAAGGCTTTACATCCTCTCAATAAGGCGGTTATTGATAAGAATAACAAAAAAACAGTTTCAGGCTACGGAATTTTCTCGCCGAGAGTTGAAACAAGTGTTGAGTCTGCTGAAAAAACGGTTTTTGCATCTCTTTATACCGGCGGCGGCTCGGTTTTTTATGCTCCCAGAGTCAATGAGCGTTATATGGATATGTTCGGGGAAGGAATTTTTACAGGTAAAGGGCTTATAGATGTTGAAGCCTTTGATTATTGTATAGGCGATGAATTTGAGGAGGGAAGAATTCTCAGTCATGATATTTTAGAAGGATCTGTGCTGAGAACTGCATTTGTTTCTTCCTCTGAACTTACGGATAATTTTCCTTCAAATGCCTCCGCTTATTTTTCAAGGCTTCACCGTTGGATACGCGGGGATATACAAAATCTGAGATATATTTTCAGAGGTCTTGGAAAAAACGGAAAAAATCCCTTTATGTCACCACTCGGCAAGTATCAGCTTTTTGATAATATGAGAAGAGCCGTAACCCCCGTAAATGCTGTTTTGTTATTGCTTTTATCCTGTTTTTCGGGATATTACGGACAATATATTTATCTTCTGGCTTCTGTATTGTGTGTCACGTCACAGCATTTGCTTCCGATAATTGTATCTTTTGTAAAAAACGGCACAAGAGGCTTTTCCTCGCTTTATTTTTCAGACAATATATCAGTTGTAAACAAAGAAATTTTAAGGGGATTTATTGCTTTGGGAAGTCTTCCCGAAAACTGCATTGTGAGTCTTGACGCGGTTTTGAGGGCGGCTTACAGAAGTCTTATTTCTCATAAAAAGCTTCTTTCGTGGCTTACGGCGGCAGATGCGGAAAAGAGTGCAAAGAAAAATCTGCTTTTTGCCTGTGTTTTTCCTGTTGCTATTGCGGCAGCTTTGTTTTTCTGGGGTAATGCACTTCATCGGCTCATATCGTTAATAATTCTGTTTTTTGTGCCGATGGCTTTAAGTGACGGAATAATAAAAAATAAAAGACCTAAGGAAAAGCTCAGTGAAAATGAAAAAAGAATACTGCATTCCTTTGTATGTGCAGGGTGGAGATATTTTGAGGAAAACGTTACGGCAAATGAAAATTATCTGCCTCCCGATAATATTCAGGAAACTCCGGTTCCGAGAAAGGCACACAGAACCTCACCTACGAATATCGGTCTGTATCTTGTGAGTGTATTAGCGGCGGCTGATCTTAATATAATCACTGCAGAAAAAATGCTTACAATGATAGATAATACCTTATCAACCGTAGAGCTTATGTCGAAATATAAAGGTATGCTTTATAATTGGTATGATACTGTAACTCTCAGGGTGCTTAATCCTCATTATGTATCAAGTGTTGATGTCGGTAATTTTCTTGTGTGCCTTACTGCCTTGAAGGAGGGACTGAAGGAATATGTGTCATATTGTGTGAAGGCGGAAAGTATTATTAAAAGAATTGAAAAAATACTGGATGAAAATGACCTGTCACTTCTTTATGACAAAAAAAGAGAGCTGTTTTATGTAGGAATAGACTGCATCAGCGGTAAGCCTTCAGAGTCACATTACGATTTTTATATGAGTGAAGCCAGAATGACGTCATATTATGCCTGTGCAAAGGGAATTGTTTCTTTAAGGCATTGGCAAAATCTTGACAGAAGCCTTATAAAATGCGGAAGATATACCGCAGTTGCCTCATGGACGGGAACAATGTTTGAGTATTTTATGCCCCTTTTGTTTCTTGACAACATCAGAGGGGCTTTTCAGAATGAGGCATTGAAGGTATGTGTTTATCTTCAGAAAAAATTTACACTGAGAGATGATATTCCTTACGGTATTTCCGAAAGCTGTTTTTACAGTACAGACAGCTCTCTTAATTACAGATATAAGGCTCACGGAATAAGAGTTCTTGCGGCAAAAAGAAATGCAGATTGTGAAAAGGTTATTTCACCGTATTCCACATTTTTGACTCTTCCTGTTGATATAAAGGGGGCTATGAAAAATTTTTCACGGCTTTCTGCTTTACATTCCGAGGGCAGATACGGCTTTTATGAGGCTGTTGATTTTACTTCGGGACGGCTCGACGGTGAGGAATATGCTGTTGTCCGTTGCTATATGTCACATCATATAGGTATGAGTATTATTGCCGCCGTAAATGCGTTGAATGATAATATTTTTGTTAAACGGTTTATGTCGGAACGGGATATGAAGGGGGCAAAAAGCCTTCTTGAAGAACGCCTTCCCGATACTGAGGCTGTAAAAAGTCCCATAAGGCAATCGAGGGCGGTAAATGCCCGTAAGTCTTATGAGCAGAAAGTAAACCGTAAAAGCTCTTCAGAGGGTAAAGAGGCTTTTGCCTATTCAAACGGAGAAGTCACCTTATTTTCTGATAAATACGGAAGAAACAGAACTGTGTTTGCAGGAACGGAAATTACTGCTTATGACGAAATCAGCAACGGATTTTGTGCAGGTGTTCAAACGGACAGCAAAATGATAAATCTTTTCCCCTGTGAAAATGTAAATCTTAATAAATATGCTCTCACAAAGCCTGTTATTGACGGGGATATAAGCATATATTCGGGGATTTGTGTTCATCCTTCTGAGAATTCTTTGCTTATACCCATAAAAATTGAAAATAATACGGATAAACCACAGACATTTAAGCTTTGCTTTTGCTTTAAACCGTTGCTTTTGCCCTGTCTTAAAGATGATCTTCACCCTGCTTTTTCGGATATGTTTCTTGAAATAAGAGAGGATAAAAAGCATAAGGCTATTATTTCCTACAGAAAAAACTCGGATGAAGCCCCTGTTATTGCTTGCGGATTTTATGATAAGGCTTCCTTTCAGTATTCTCTTGACAGGGAAAAATTATTTCCGTATCCATTTGACGGGGAAAATCCCTTTGGAGGTAATTTCTCTGTGGAAGAAAATACGGGAAGAGGTGTAAGACCTGTTGCGGCTTTGTGTCGTGAAATTAAAGTTTCAGCAGGGAAAAGCTGTGAAGCCGTTTTTCTTGCGGCTTTGGGCACAAGTGAGGAAGGTGCTGTTTTTTCTCTTAACCGTGTGAGAGGCAGTGCTCTTCCCGATATAAAAAAGGGGGCAAGTGCACCCTTTCTCAGAGATGAGCTTACATTTTTCGGAGCCTGTGATTTTATTTCAAGAGCATTTTTTTGCGGAAAACTCAGTGAAATAACTAAAAAAGCAAGACAGACTCTCAGATGCTCAAAAGAAGCTCTGTGGCAGACCGGAATATCGGGTGATCTGCCCATAATTACCGTTTTCCCCGAAAAGAATTGCACGGAACAGCTGCTGAGAGCCTATGTAAGACTTTTCAGAAGGCTGAAAAATTGTTCTGTTTCTGCTGATATTGTGTTTATTTTTGAAGCAGACGGCGGTTATATGAACGATAACGTAAGGAGAGTAACGTCAATTCTGAATGAAGAAGGTGTAAGCGACAGCATCGGAAAAAAAGGCGGGGTTCACATCTTTTCACTGTCGGAGCTGTCAGAGAATTCCTTTGCTTCAATACTCGCTTTTTCTTTACTTTTGTATCCCGATGAAAGTGAAAAAGCGGAAGTGTTCAAGGAAAATAAAGATAAAATTCTGCACGTGACTTCAGTTTACGGCGGAGAAAATGCATTTACGGATAAGGGATATCTTGTCAGTAAAACACCCTTGCTTCCGTGGTGCCATACTCTTTCCAATAATAGCTTCGGCACTCTTGTTACCGAAAGCTCTCTCGGGTTTACCTGGGCGATGAATTCAAGACAGAATAAAATTTCTCCGTGGAGTAATGATACGTCGTTAGGCTTTGTCGGTGAAAGAATTCTTTTGAGCGTTGACGGCAGAGTGTATGATATTGTTAAAAATTCTCTTACTGAGTTTACCCCTGACTGTGTAAGATATGCGGGAAAGGCTGATTGTCTGACGGTTGTTGTAAAGGTTCAGGTTGCAGAAAAAGGAATGAGAAAGCGTGTAAGCGTGGAGCTCGGAAATAATTCTGAGGGTAAAAAGAACGTGGAAATCAGCTATTCCGTGAAAGCAGTGCTTCACGAAAGCGAAGGATTTTCAGATTTTGTGCATTTTTCTGAAAAGGAAAATTGTATTTTTGCCGAAAATCCTCTGAACAGCGACTATAAGGGCGTAATGTGTCTTGCCTGTGCAGATAAGGAAAGCTTTTGTATTACGGAAAATGAAGACGGAAGCTTAAAAAACAGAAAAGCAAAAATATTGCAAAAATTTGTTCTCGAAAGTAAAGATAAAAAAATAATAAGCTTTGATATGAGCTTCGCAAAAACAAAAAAATCTGCCGAAAAACTTGCTTTTATGCCTTTTTTCTCCAAAAAGACAAAAGCTCCGGTTTTTGCTTCAGGTTATAAAAAGCTTGATGAATTTGCAAATTCTCTGTTATATCATCAGGTTGCCGATACGAGAATAAGGGCACGGTGCGGTTTTTATCAGTGCTCAGGAGCGTGGGGCTTCAGAGATCAGCTTCAGGATGCACTTGCACTTATAAATCTTGACAATAAAACCGTCAGAAAAGTTATTCTGCGGGCGGCTTCTGCTCAGTTCAGTGAAGGAGATGTGCTTCATTGGTTTCATGTGATGTATAAGGACAGACTTATATATAAAGGGGTTCGTTCCCGTGTTTCCGATGACAGACTTTTTCTTCCTTATGCCGTAAGCCGTTATGTTCTTGAATGTGGGGATATCGGTATTCTTGATATAAAAATCCCCTTTCTCGGCGGTGAAATACTGGTTTCAGGTGAGAATGAAAGGTACAGTGAATACAGTCCTTCAAGAGAAGCAAGGAGCATATATACCCATTGTCTGAAGGCAATAGCCTGTTCAATGAAAACAGGAAAGCACGGACTTCCTCTGATGGAATGCGGTGACTGGAATGACTCCTTTAATTCTTTGGGAGAGAAGGGAAGAGGGGAAAGCGTATGGCTTGGAATGTTTCTTGCTGATGTGTTAAGAAAATTTGCAAAAATTTGCGCTATTAAAAAAGATTTTGAACTTGAAAAATCCTTTGTGCAACGGTCTGATGAGTTAAAACAGGCTATAGACAGATATGCATACAACGGGAAATGGTATCTGAGAGCTTTTGCAGATAACGGCGAAGCACTGGGAGATGAGGGGAATGAAAGCTGTGAAATAGACCTTATCTGTCAGGCATGGAGCTCATTTTGCGATATGCCCGATAAGGACCGTGTAAAAACTGCCTTGTTATATGCCTATGAAAGACTTTTTGATGAAGAAAACGGAGTGATAAGGCTGTTTTCTCCGCCCTTCAACGAGAAAAGCGTAAGAGCAGGGTATGTAAATTTCTACCCCGAAGGAATGAGAGAAAACGGCGGTCAATATACCCATGCTGCAGTGTGGTTTATTATCGCTCTGTTTAAGGAAGGTCTTACTGCACAGGCAGAAAAGGCTTTAGAAGCCCTTCTTCCTTCTCTGAAGTACGAAAAAGGCTTTGGTGATGTGTATAAAACCGAGCCTTATGCACTTGCAGGTGACGTATATAGCGCTCAGGGCTTCACGGGCAGAGGCGGCTGGAGTCTTTATACGGGCTCTGCAGGTTGGCTTTTGCAGTTGGTTAAATTTCTTGAAAAGGGCAATTTTAACTTCTGATTGAAATGTTTCGTAAGGGGGTGACGGTTATAAACCGTTACCTTCACCGTAACATTTTTGAGTATTTATGATAAAATATTGCCTGAAGAATGTTTTTTTGTGTTGCATTTTGGTTTTTGCTGTGTTAATATAAATTAAATAATTATGGAATCGAGGGATAATTATGCCCGAAAACAAATATACTCCTTGCGTTATTCTTCCCGGAATAGGTCAGTCAAAGGTAGAAATGGTCAACAACAGCGGTGAAAAAATCAAGATGGCATGGCCTATTGATATTGAAGGCGATGAGCTGCTTGATAAGCTCAAGGGACCTCTTATGAAGATGATGCTTTTCAGAAAGGATGCGGGCTTTTCCGATAAGGTTGCTTCTATTGTAAAGGATATCGTTGAGCCTATAGCCTGTATGCCTGACGGAAGCATGAAGAATAATCTTCGCGTATGCGACTATCCTCAGAGTCTTGCAGAGTGTTCTGCTGACGAGAGAAGATATATTTACAAAATGGTGCCTTTGCAGAAGCTCAGTGAGGTCATCGGTGAAGAAAACCTTTTCTTTTTCGCATATAACTCATTCGGCGATACATACGAAACTGCAAAGGAGCTTGACAGCTTTATTCAGCTTGTCAAGGAAAAGACAGGCAGTGACAAGATCAATCTTGTGCCTGTAAGCCTTGGCGGTGCTCTTTCAATTGCTTACTTTGAACTTTTCAGAGAAAAGCACGACGTTAAGAGAGTTATGTATTTCGTTGCGGCTCTTGACGGAAGTGAGCTTATTGCAGATATAATTGCAAAGGAAATCAAGACTGAAAACGGTCTTTCTCTTGTTGAGATGCTTGCTGACGAAAAGACGGCAAGTACTATGGGCGGCTTCCTTAAAATGATGCCTTCAGGTGTTTTTGAAACAACGGTTTCAAAGGCTATTGATGCTCTCAACGAAACGGTGCTTGTAAATTCTCTTGCTATGTGGGGAATTATTCCCACAGGAAGATACAGGCAGCTCAGTGAAAGATACCTTTCCGACAAAAAATATGCTTATCTCAGAGAGAGAGCAGACCGCTTCTATGCTTCACGAAGCCGTTTCCCCGAAACAGTAAGAGAGCTTGAAGCAGAAGGTATTGAATTTTTCGCAATCTGCGGTTACGGTCTGGGACTTCTTCCGCTTATTACACACGACACTCTTTCATCTGACGGAATTATTCAGATTTCTTCAACTTCATTGGGTGCGCTCAGTGCACCTCTCGGTGAGAAGCTTACAGTTTTCCCCGAAGAAAACAGAGTGTGTAAGGACAGCTCTCACAATCATCTTTCACCTGACGGCAGTGTTGATGCTTCTTACGGTCTGTGGCCTGAAACAACATGGTATTTTGCTTCACAGGGACACGATGCTATGGCGTATAACGATACGGCTCTTTCTATTGCGGCGCGTGTGCTCTGGGATGACAGTTTTACAGATATTTATTCCGATGCACAGTTCCCGCAATTCGGTAACGTGCATGACAACAGAAAGAAATAAGGAGAAATAATATGGCTTTTGGTAGAAAAAAATATGCTCCTCAGCCTTTTGAACAGGAAACTGCAGATTTTCAGTCTGTTCAGGAAGAAATTGTTCCTGTTCAGCCTGTTCAGCCGAGAAGCGAATTTGCCTTCAAAGTAAGAAATCTTACAAAGGATTATGACGGAAACATAGTTCTCAACAATATTTCCTTTGATATTCCTTCCGGAAAAATAGTCGGTCTTTTAGGTCCTAACGGTTGCGGTAAGACCACACTTATGAAAATTTTGTCAGGACTTATCCACGACTACACAGGTATGGTAAAGGTTGACGGAAGACCTATCGGTATAGGCTCAAAGGCGCACGTTGCATACCTTCCCGACTGCACATTCTTCCCCGAGAGATTCCGTACGATCGACTGCATAAATTACTACGGTGATTTCTTTCAGGATTTTGATAAGGTGAAGGCTATTGAATTCGCCGCACGCTTCGGACTTGACCTCAACCAGAAGGTTAAGACTATGTCAAAGGGTATGAAGGAAAAGCTTCAGCTTCTTGTTGTTATGTCAAGATCTGCCGATATTTATCTTCTTGACGAGCCTCTGGGCGGTGTGGACCCTGCGGCAAGAAGTGTTATTCTTGACATCATTATGAGCAACTACAAGGAAAACTCAACTGTTGTCCTTTCAACTCATCTTGTTAATGATCTTGAACACAGCTTCGACCATATTCTTATGCTGGGACACGGTTCAATTCTTGTTAATACCGGTATAGAAACACTTCGTTCTACCGGTAAATCCGTTGAAGAAATATTCAAGGAGGTAATCGGCGATGCTTGGGAAGTTGACTAAAAATTCCTTTCTTGCAAATATGAGCTCTGTTTCTCATGTTTATGTTGCCATGGGTGTTATAATTGTGATAATGCTCGGACTTTTATTTATAGACTGGGCGTCCTGGGGTGATACGGGAATAGGACTGGGACTTGTTGTTAAAATTATTGCAGGTTCTGCACTCTGCATTACTTCAGCTATCGGTATGATAATGACGCTTACAGGTATAGTTTCCGAATATCAGAGAAATATGTTCGGAAGTGAAGGTCATCTTACAATGACTCTTCCCGTAAGAAGCAGTACACTTCTTCTTTCAAAGTGGATTTCAGGCTCATTCTGGGTGCTTCTCAGTTATGTTGTTCTTTGTTTATGTGCCTTCGGATCGTTCCTTTACATTGTAAAGCATTCTGTTGATATAGTTCAGGGGAATGATATGTATTACTCCGTTTATGAACTTGTGCTTGAAATGGTTGAGCAGCTTTGTTATTCTGCGGGAATTGCAACTCCCTCACTGGCTGTGCTTTTAAGCCTTGCTTCAATTTATGCCTTTGACGGAGCCGTAAGAATTGTAGTTTTTGTAATTCTTGTGTTCTTCTCAATTACAATTACTCACTGCCGTCCCTTCCATAAGGCAGGTAAATTCGGTAACATTCTTTATTTCTTCCTGAGCTTTTTCGGTGTCTGGACCTTCTCAGGTATGATTACCAAGCTTATAAAAATCTATATCATTATTTCTGAAACAAATTATACTTTTACTCTTTCGGAAGCAGAGGTTGCAGCTGCATGGGATCTGGGCTTCGGCGCTTACTCTATGACAAATCTTTACTGCACAGCAATAGCAGCCGTGTTTATCTTCCTTGTTACAACGGTGCTTATTGACAGAAAGGTCAACGTAAGCTGATTGCGGTGTATTCTGAACAGAAGGGGGATAAAATATGGAATACAAGATTATTGATATTTCAAAGGACCTTATAACAAGTGCGCTTTATCCCGGTGATCCTGCACCTGAGCTTTCGGTTTTTTCTGCATTCGGGGCAGGGGACAGCTGTAATATGGCAAGGCTTGTGACGACACTTCACTGCGGTACTCACGCTGATGCCCCCCTTCATTTTATCCCTGACGGAAAAACAATAAATCAGGTTTCTCTGGAAAAATTTATCGGTGAATGCACCGTTATAGAGGTCGATGGCGGCAGAATAACGGGAGATTATGTTGATAAGCATTTCCCGAAAAGAGAAAAGAGGGTTCTTATCAAAAGCTCGGGAAAGGCATATTTTGATAAAACCGGTGCAGAAGAAATAGCCTATTACGGTTATGAGCTGATAGGAACCGACGCTATGTCGGTAGGAAGCGCAGAGGATCAGACAGGTCCTCACAGAGCTCTTCTTTCAGAGGGTGTGGCAGTGCTTGAAAATCTTGATTTGTCGAGGGTTTCTTCCGGAAAATATTTTCTTATAGCTCAGCCCGTTAAAATTACCGGAGTGGAGGCGGCTCCCGTGAGAGCTGTTCTTCTTGACGGCTACGTTTTCTGGAGTAACTGATAAACATGCTTGTAAAGGTTTTTACAAATTATTATTGAAAGCGATACAACCCTTTGTGTATTTTAATGATTGATAAATTTTTAACATTGTTGTAAAATACATAAAGACAGAAAACAGTGTAAAATAAACTTAATATAAAGGAGTATGTCCAATGAGTTCACTTAACAAAAAGACAGTAGAAGATATTGCTGTCAAAGGTAAAAAAGTTCTTGTTCGCTGCGATTTCAACGTAAAGATGGAAAACGGCGTTATCACAAGTGACAAGAGAATTGTTGCTTCTCTCCCCACTATCAAGTATCTTCTTGATAACGGCGCAAAGGTTATTCTTTGCTCACATCTCGGTCGTCCCAAGGGTGAGGTTAATCCCGAATTCTCAATGGCTCCCGTTGCTGCACGTCTTTCAGAGCTTCTCGGCTTTGAGGTTAAGCTTGCAAATGACGTTGTAGGTGAAAGCGCTCAGGCACTTGCTGCTGAGGTTAAGGAAGGCGAAGCAGTTCTTCTTGAAAACGTTCGTTTTGAAAAGGGCGAAACAAAGAATGACGTAGAGCTTTCCAAGAAGTTCGCTGCTCTTGCAGATATCTTCGTTAACGATGCTTTCGGTTCAGCTCACAGAGCTCATTCCTCAACTGCAGGTGTTGCTGATTATCTTCCCTCTGCTGTAGGTTACCTTATTCAGAAGGAAATTCAGTTTATCGGCGGTGCTCTTGAAGATCCCAAGAGACCTCTTGTTGCTATTCTCGGCGGTGCTAAGGTTTCCGATAAAATCGGTGTTATTGAAAACCTTATTGACAAGTGCGATACACTTATCATCGGCGGCGGTATGGCTTATACATTTATGCGCGCTCTCGGTTATTCAGTAGGTACATCTATCTGTGAAGAAGATAAGGTTGAGCTTGCTAAGAACCTTATGGCTAAGGCTGAAGAAAAGGGCGTTAAGTTCCTTATTCCCAAGGATAACCGTGTAGGTAAGGAATATGCTCCCGATACAGAAAATATGCTCGTTAAGTCTGACGCTATCCCTGACGGTTGGATGGGCCTTGATATCGGACCTGAAACAGAAGAAATTTTTGCTGATGCTATCAAGGGCGCAGGCACAGTTATCTGGAACGGACCTATGGGTGTTTCCGAATGGGAAAACTTTGCATCAGGTACAGTTGCAGTTGCTAAGGCAGTTGCTGACTCAGGTTCAATTTCTATCATCGGCGGCGGCGACTCAGCTGCAGCTGTTAAGAAGCTCGGTTTCTCAGAAAAGATGAGCCACATTTCAACAGGCGGCGGTGCTTCTCTTGAATATCTCGAGGGTAAGGTTCTTCCCGGTATCGCTTGTATTGACGAAAAGTAATCAATAAAAATAAAATGACGGTTTACCGGTTTTTTTGCCGGTAAGCCGATTTTTTGGAGGAAATAATAATGAATAAAGCACTCAGAAAGGCTGTTATTGCCGGTAACTGGAAGATGAATAAAACTCCAGCAGAGGCAAAGGCTCTTATTGAAGAAATGAAGCCTCTTGTTAAGGATGCAGACTGTGAAGTTGTTCTTTGCGTTCCCTTTGTTGACATTCCCGCTGCTATTGAAGCTGCTAAGGACTCAAATATCAAAATCGGTGCAGAAAACGTTCACTTCAAGGCTTCAGGCGCATACACAGGTGAAATTGCTGCCGATATGCTCAAGGAGCTCGGTGTTGAATACGTAGTTGTAGGTCACAGCGAAAGAAGACAGTATTTCGGTGAAACAGACCAGACTGTAAACCTTCGTTCTCTTGCGGCACTCGGTGCAGGTCTTAAACCCATCATCTGCGTTGGTGAAACACTTGAACAGAGAGAGCTCGGCTACACAGAAACTCTTCTTAAATTCCAGACAAAGATGGCTCTTACAAACGTAACAGCTGATCAGCTCAAGGATGTTATTATTGCTTATGAACCCGTATGGGCTATCGGCACAGGCGTGACAGCTACTGCTGAACAGGCTGACGAGGGTAACGGTTATTGCCGTGAAGCTATTGCTGAGGTATATGGCAAGGAAGTTGCAGAAACAGTTACAATTCAGTACGGCGGTTCAATGAATGCTAAAAATGCTGATGAGCTTGTTGCAAAGGTTAATGTTGACGGCGGCCTTATCGGCGGTGCATCTCTCAAGGCTGAGGATTTCTCAGTAATCGTAAAGGCTGCTTCCAAATAAGAGAGGATACATATAATGAAAAAACCTGTTGTTTTATGTATTATGGACGGCTTCGGCATCAGAAGTTGTGCCGAAGGTAATGCCATAAAGTTTGCAAAAACCCCCAATCTCGATAAATTCTTTGCTGAAAATCCCTTCACAACTATCGGTGCATCAGGACTTGACGTAGGTCTTCCCGACGGACAGATGGGTAACAGTGAGGTAGGGCACACAAATATCGGTGCAGGCAGAGTTGTTTATCAGATGCTTGTTAAGATTTCAAAGTCTATCAAAGACGGTGATTTCTTTAATATTCCCGCACTTATTGACGCTATGGAAAGCTGTAAGAATAAGGGCACTGCTCTTCATCTTATGGGACTTCTTTCCGACGGCGGTGTGCACAGCCATATTGAACACCTTTTCGGTCTTCTTCAGATGGCAAAAAATTTCGGACTCACAAAGGTTTACGTTCACTGTATAATGGACGGCAGAGATGTTTCCGTTACCTCAGGTAAGGGCTTTGTAGCTGATGTTGAAGCAAAGTGCAAGGAGCTCGGTGTAGGCGAAATTGCAACGATCACAGGCAGATACTTTGCTATGGACCGTGACTTTGCCTGGGACAGAGTAGAAAAGGCTTATTCTGCTATGGTTTACGGTGAAGGCATTGAAAGCAGTGATGCTGTAGGCTCAATGCAGCTTTCTTATGACAAGGAAGTTACTGACGAATTCATTGTTCCCACAGTTGTTAATAAAGAGGGTACAATCAAGGCTGACGACTCAGTTGTATTCTTCAATTTCCGTCCTGACAGAGCACGTCAGATCACACGTACCTTTGTTGATCCCGCATTTGACGGCTTTGAAAGAAAGAACGGCTTTATGCCTCTTAATTTCGTATGTATGACTCAGTATGACGAAACAATGCCCAATGTAACTGTTGCATTCCCTCCCGAAGAGCTTACAAAGACCTTCGGTGAATATCTTCAGGATATGGGTAAGACTCAGCTTCGTATTGCTGAAACTCAGAAATATGCTCACGTTACGTTCTTCTTCAACGGCGGTGAAGAAAAGATCTTCAAGGGTGAGGACAGAATTCTTATTCAGTCACCCGATGTTCCCACCTTTGATTTACAGCCTGAAATGAGTGCATATCCCGTAAGAGATGCCGTATGCGAAAAAATAAGAAGCGGCGAATATGATGCAGTTATTCTTAATTTTGCCAACTGCGACATGGTTGGTCATACAGGTGTATGGGATGCCGCAGTAAAGGCTGTTGAAGTTGTTGACGAGTGTGTCGGTGACGTTGTAAATGCTACTCTTGAAATGGGCGGCGTATGCTTCATCACAGCAGACCACGGTAATGCTGACAGAATGATAGGTGATGACGGTAAGCCCTTCACACCTCATACAACAAATCCCGTTCCCTTCTGTGTAGTAGGTTATCCCTGCGAGCTCAAGGAAGGCGGAAGACTTGCTGATATCTGTCCCACAATGCTCAAGGTTATGGGACTTGAACAGCCCAAGGAAATGGGCGGAGAATGCCTTATTAAATAATCAGTTAAAAGCCTGAGTCAGTTTTTCCGACTCAGGCTTTTTTATATATAAAAATTCTGAAATATGGCAGTTAAGGGGGGAGTTTTGAAAAAAATAAAAAATACCCCTCTTAACCTGACTTTTTGTGTATAAAAAATTTTAGACTTTATTTCCGATAATTTTACACATAACTGAAAAAAATTCCCCTCTGCACAAGTTTTTTTGCAGAGGGGAATTACTTTATTATTTCAATTTAAGCTCGTAATAAGGTTTTTTATCCTTGATATTAAGCTTTGTTATGAATTTTCCCGAAATATAGTTTTTCGGACGAAGGATAACTTTATCGGAATATATTTCAAGCTGAAGACCGATGCCCAGCTTCTGAACTTCTCCGTGGTGATTTCCGCAGGCAAGGCTCGGAAGATTTATGAGTGTAACACCGTTTTCTTCCTCAAAGGTAGAATAGCCTTCACTTTTTTTCATATCTTCACCGCAAAGTCCCATGTGGGAATGTCCGCTGAAATAGAAGACGTTTTTATATGAAGAGAGAATTTCTGCTACCTCATCGCTTCTTGCACCTATTCCGCCGTCATCAAGAGGACGGTTGGGATCCTCATTTTTATCCCAGGTTCTCGGAAGTCCGTGACGCTGATTAAGACTCTGATGGCAGAAAACGAAAATAGGTTTTTCTGTTTGAGATGCCTTTGCCATTTCAGCTCTGAACCAATTCATCTGCTCATCGCTGATTGCGGCTTCACAGTCGCTGTCGCTGTCAGTGCCTATGCAGATAAAATAATATCCGTTTATCACTTCAGAAAAATAGGGAACTGATATTTCTCTTTTACAGATATCCTTATATGCACTGAAGTATTCCTTTATTGCACAGTCATATCCGCCATCATTCCATGCATCGTGATTACCTATAGTCAGCATAATCTTTTTTGCCGCATCGGGAACCTTTGAAAAGCACTCTCTTGTCATCTGCCAGTTGATTGCGCTTCCTCTTGATGTTGTGTCACCTACGGTTATAAAAAGGTCTGAATTTGCCTTTTTTGCGCCTGTAAGAGCACGGATAAGTATATACATAGGAATTATTTTTACGGGATGCTTCACGTCAATATGTGTATCGGAAACAATAGTTGCACAAAGCCTTATGTCATCAAATAAATAGTTTTTCATAAATCTTCCTCATAAATTTACAGTGAAACAGCCTGCGGTTCAGGCAGGTCAACCTTAATTCCCGCAAGATGCTTTATAATATCTTTTCTTTTGATAATTCCGATAAAAACGCCTCGGTCATCTGTAACGGGAACGAAATTCTGAGAATATGCGCGGGAAAGAATTTCATCAATTGATGCAGATGCAGTAATGGGCTGATAATCGTGGTGAATTATTGATTTAAGCTGAAGCTTTTCCAGTTTTTTTAAGTCGGGGTTACTGTTATTATAAAGAGCCCACAGGAAGTCACCCTCCGTTACTGTGCCCTTATAAAGTCCGTCATCGTCAATAACGGGTATGGCGGCATAGCCGTGAAATTTCATTTTTTCAAGACCTTGCCTTACCGTGCTGTCTATATTGATATATTCAACTTCTACCTTGGGGGTTAAAAATCGAAGTACGTTCATCACAATTCTCCTGTAATTAGTTTGTGATTATATTTAATACCCTTAAACTGAATAATAACTTAAAGTTATTCGAGTCCGAAGTATGTTTTTGCATTTCTGAAGGCAATATCTCTGACAACACCTGAAAGGAATTTCATATCGTCGGGATATTCGCCGTTTTCTACGAGATTTCCTATGAATTCACAGACAATTCTTCTGAAATATTCGTGTCTGGGATAAGAAAGGAAGGAGCGTGAGTCTGTAACCATTCCGATGAATTTTGAAAGAACACCGAGATTGCCGAGAGCTTTTATCTGTTCTCTCATTCCGTCAATGTTGTCATTGAACCACCATGCTGTGCCGAACTGTATTTTTGATGCGGCTTCTGATGACTGGAAGTTGCCAAGCATTGTGCCGAGAACGTAATTATCCTTGGGATTGAGAGTAAATAAAACTGTCTTGGGAAGACATTCTTCAACGTCAAGAGAGTCAAGAAGACGGGAAAGCTTGAATGCTACCTCGTTATCGGCAATTGAATCGTAGCCTGTGTCCGGACCTAATTTATTGAACATTCTTGTGTTGTTGTTTCTCATAGGACCTATATGAATTTCCATTCCCCAGCCTTTTTTGTAATACTCTTTTGCAAGGAAGCGGAAAAGCTCGGTTTTGTAGCCTTCTGCTTCATAAGCTGATATTTCAGCGCCTGTAAGAACCTTCGTGAAAACTGCTTCAATTTCACTGTCGCTCATTCTTACGTAGGGAACGGGAGTAAATGCGTGGTCAGTTGCCTTACAGCCCATTTCGGCGAAAAGCTCAATTCTTTCAAGAAGAACATTTTTAAGTTCATTGTAGCTTCCGATTTCCTTACCCGATACTTTTTCAAGACTTTTAAGCCAGGGGATAAACGTGGGTGCTTCAATGGCAAGAGCCTTGTCAGGTCTGAATGCGGGAAGAACCTTGCACTTGAAGGAGCTGTCCTCTGCTATAAGCTTATGATATTCAAGGGTATCAGCAGGATCGTCTGTTGTGCAGACACAGTAAACGTTTGATTTTTCGATAAGCTCTCTGGGGGTAAATCCGCCTTCGCTTATCATCTTATTTGCCTTTTCCCAGATCATATCTGCGGTATCTGCATTAAGCGTTTCGTAAATACCGAAGTATCTCTGAAGCTCAAGGTGTGTCCAGTGATAAAGGGGGTTGCCTATGAAGTTGGGCATAGCACCTGCCCAAGCCTTGAATTTTTCATAAGGAGATTTGTTGCCCGTAATATATTCCTCGTCAATGCCCACACCTCTCATACCGCGCCACTTATAATGGTCGCCTGCAAGCCAGAGCTCAGCAATATCACGGGGTGTTTTATTTTCATATATATCCTTGGGCGGAAGGTGACAGTGCCAGTCAAAAATCGGCTCATCATTTGCCTGAGAGAAAAGCTTCACTGCCGTTTCAGTTGAAAGAAGAAAATTTTCATCCATAAATTTTTTCATTTTTATTACTCCTTATTCATTAATAAGCTTTATTGTTTCATTGGGGCAGGAGCTGACACACTGTCCGCAGCCCGTGCATTTGTCATAATCCACTTTTGCACAAAGGTTATCCATGCTTATTGCGTCCTCTGGGCAGACCTTGACACATTTTGTGCAGCCAAGACACCCTGCAGAGCATTCCTTCTTTGTAAGAGCACCCTTGTCGTGATTTCTGCAAAGAACAGCCGCTTTCACATGGGATTTCGGCATAAGCTCAATAAGCTCCTTAGGACAAACGGCGATACATTTTTTACAGGCTCTGCAAAGCTCAGGTGACACGATTGCAATACCGCCGCAGATGTTTATGGCTTCATAAGGACATTCCCTCTGACAGTCGCCAAGACCAAGACAGCCGTATATGCATTCTTTTTCTCCTCCGAAAAGCTGAGAAGCCATTTTACAGCTTTCCACACCTGAATAGACCATTTTTTTATTAGCAACACAGTCAGTACCCATACAGCGTACAACTGCAGACATAGGGGTTATGTCAGAAGCGGCAAGGCCCATTATTTCAGCGATTTTTGCAGACACCTCATTACCGCCGGGAGCACAAAGTCCTGTGTCACTTGTGTTTCCCTTGGAAAGTGCAGAAGCATATCCCGAACAGCCTGAAAAACCGCAGGCACCGCAGTTCGCACCGGGGAGAACTTCGGTAATAGCTTCCTCCCTTTCATCAACGGGAACAGCCATAATTTTTGACAAAACGGCAAGAAGAGCACCTGCAAGAAGACCTATACCTGCAACAATGAGAACGGGAAATAAAATTTCATTCATTGTGATACCTCCTTACATAAGTCCCAGACCTTCAACAATACCGCCGAAGCCGAGAAAGCTTAATGATACGATTGAAGCGGAAATGAGAGTTATGGGGAGTCCCTGAAGAAATTTCGGTACATCTGCAGTTTCAAGTCTTGACCGTACTCCTGCAAAGAGCACCATAGCAAGCATAAAGCCTGCACCTGCCGCAAAGGAGTTTATCATTGAGTGTAAAAATCCGAAATTCTGCGCACTGTATATGGCGATATTGTCAATATTGAGGATAACAACACCTAAAACAGCACAGTTTGTTGTAATAAGAGGAAGATAAATTCCCAACGCATTGTAAAGGGATTTTATATATTTTTTGAGAACAATCTCAACCATCTGAACAAGTGCCGCTATAACAAGTATAAATACAATTGTCTGCAGATACTGAAGGTTGTTTTTTTCAAGAAGAATGTTAAGAGGATATGTAACGGCAGTTGAAAGGAGCATAACAAATATAACAGCGGCACTCATTCCCACTGCAGTATTGAGTTTTTTTGAAACACCGAGGAAGGGGCAAATTCCGAGAAACTTTGAAAGTACAAAGTTCTGTGTGAGAATTCCCATAACAAGAAGCGCTATATAGAATTTCATTCTGCTTCAGCCTCCTTCTTCTGTTTGTTCTTTTCAATATCTCTCTTTATTATATCGGGAATAACATCGGGTAAGGGCTCAATATTGTCATCTGAAGGAATGTAAGGCTTTTTTTGTGCCTTATTTTCTTTCTTTTTCTTTTTTCTGCCCTTTTTATTGTTTTTCTTGTTTGCGGAAGAATAATGCTGAACCTCAGCAATAATCTCATCAACAGGATTAATTTCGACAGGAGCTTCTTCTGCAACAGCTTCTTCTGCAACAGCTTCTTCTGTAGTAACTGCCTCTGTAGAAGTTTCCTCTGTAGCAGCCTCTTCAGCAGGATCTTCTTCAGCAGGAGCTTCCTCTGTAGAAGTTTCCTCTGTAGCAGCCTCTTCAGCAGGAGCTCCCTCTGTAGTAGCTTCTTCTGTAGGTGCGTCTGCTGTAGCTTTTACGTCTGATTTTTCTTCAGCTTCTTTGTTATTTTCTGAGTCAGATTTATCCTTCGGTGCATTATTTTCGTCTGTTTCCTCTTTCTTGTCTGCACATTCTTCTTTTTCGCGGATTGTGCAGAAGGATGCGTGAGGACAACCCTTACAGCCGTTAAGAGCAGCAGAAGGAAGTCCTTTCCTTTCAGCAAGTCTGTTGGCAAATGCCATAATTATGCCGAATACAAAAAATCCGCCTGCAGGAAGAATGAATATGGTCATAGGAGTAAGCCCTGCTTTATCCATAAGCTGAGTAAAGTCAAAGCCTGTAAAAGAACCGAGGTCAACATAAGCACCGAGCATTGTGTCAATGCCTGAAAGGAAGGTGCCTGCACCGAGAATTTCTCTTACTGCCCCCATTACGAAAAGGGCTGCAGTAAAGCCGATACCCATTCCAAGACCGTCAACAGCGGAAAGGAGAACAGGATTTTTTCCTGCGAATGCCTCTGCTCTTCCGAGAATTATGCAGTTTACGACAATAAGAGGAAGAAATACGCCCAAAGACTGATCAAGGGCAGGAACAAATGCTTTTACAAGCATCTGCACCATAGTAACAAAGGATGCAATAATTACTATGTAAGCAGGTATTCTTGCTTTTGAAGGGATAACCTTTCTGAGTGCTGAAATAACCACATTTGAGCATATAAGAACAATAGTAGCCGCAATTCCCATGCCGATGCCGTTTACAACAGAGGTTGAAGTAGCAAGGGTAGGGCAGGTTCCCAGAATAAGTCTTAAAACAGGGTTTTCCCTGAGAAAGCCTTTTGTCAGTTCTTTTGAGTAACTGCATTTTTTCTTTTCAGCCATGCTTATCCCTCCTTCACTTCTTCATATAAGGTAAATGCTTCATTAACAGCGTTTGTAACCGCTTTTGATGTGATTGTTGCACTTGTAATTGCAAGAATTTCATTTTCGTCGGCATTTCCGCTTTTTATAACATTCAGCAAAGAGCTTTTGCCGTAAAACTGTGATATGAAGCTTTCTTTCTTTGCGTTCATACCAAGACCGGGTGTTTCGTTTATGGTGAGAATACTAAGGCCCGTGATTTTGCCGTCTGTGCCAATGCCTGTCATAACTTCAACGGCACCGCCGTACCCTTGGGCACTTGTGACGAACACAAAGCCTATGATATTTCCGTCTGAAATGCCTTTGTAGTAAACCGTGTCTTTATGGGAAAGCTCTTCAAAGCTCTCGGCTTCGGGGAGCACCTGAAGTCTTGCTTCAACGGCAGATTTTTCGTTGTTCTCTGCGATAAGAGGGGAGGTAACCGAATTGATAAGAGCAAGAATTCCGGCAGAAACAGCACAGATGAGGAATAATGAAAGAGCAGTTTTTATGATAATTCTTATATCTTTTTTATCCATTATGCCGCACCTTCTTCCTGCTTTGATCTTTTCTTACGGGGAGCCTTAATAAAGCCGAAATATCGGGGGGCAGTCACTTTTTCGATAAGCGGACAAGCTATATTCATAAGAAGGATTGAATATGATACACCTTCGGGAAGTGAGCCGTAAAGTCTTATTACGGCAGTAAGCAGACCGCAGCCTATGCCGAAAACAATTTTGCCCTTTTTGTTTATGGGACTTGTGGAATAATCAGTTGCCATAAAGAATGCACCGAGAATAAGTCCGCCGCCGAGAAGCTCGTATGCTGTGAAAAGGAAGTTGAAATCCGAAACAGCCAGCATAAATACCGCAACGGTAAGTATGTAAGAAAGGGGAATGGAAATGCTGATTACGCCTCTGAGAATAAGATATGCCGCGCCGAGAAGAAGGGCAACACTGCATATTTCACCGATACTGCCTGCTCTTACTCCGAAAAGCATATTGAAGATTTTAGGAATACTTCCGCCTTCAATAAGCATATTCATCTGAGCCGATATGTCACCTGAAAGGTCAATTGACGAAAGATGTGCAAGAGGAGTGGCGGTAGTTATTGCATCAACGGAACCGCCCGGAAGGGTAAATGCCGTCATGGCAGGAGCAAAGGAAACGAGAAGTACAATTCTTGCGGTGATAGCAGGATTTGCAAAATTATTGCCTATTCCGCCGAAGAACTGCTTGACGATAACTATTGCTACGAATGAGCCTGTGACACACATCCATAAGGGAATGGAAACAGGAAGATTGAAGGCAAGTAAAATACCTGTAACAACAGCACTGAGGTCACCGATTGATGACTCTCTTTTCATTATCTTCCTTGAAATATATTCAAAGAACACACAGCTTATTACGCATACTGCTGTTATCAGGGCGACTCGTATTCCGAAAACCGAAACTGTTGCAAATGCGGCAGGGATAAGCGCAATAATAACATCAAGCATAATCCCCGATACTGTTGCGTGGCTTTTTACGTGAGGAGAAGCACTTACCGTGAGAATTTTTTTGTCACTCATTATTTTACACCCGCCTTTCTCATAATGTCTTTTGCAAGGCGCATGTGCTGAACGAGAGGCTTTCCTGCAGGACAGGAATATGCACAGCTTCCGCATTCCATACAAACCCCGACGCCGAGTTTTGAAAGAGCATCAGCATCTCCGAGAGATGCATATTTTTCAATCTGAGTGGGAATAAGGCTCATAGGACAGGCATCGTGACATCTTCCGCAACGGATACACTGTCTTTCAGGCTTTATTCTTGCAGAGCCTTTAGAAAAAGCAAGAATTGCGTTGTTGTTTTTAAGCAGCGGAACGTCGGTTCCCGTTACGGCAGTTCCCATCATAGGACCGCCTGAGAGAATTTTATAGGGCTCCTCAGAGAAGCCGCCGCAGAAATCAATAATCTGCTGAAGCTCCATACCAACAGGTACTCTTACGTTCATGGGATTTACAATACAGTTACCGCTGACTGTTACGGAACGGCTTGTAAGAGGCTTACCTGTTTTAAGGTATCTTGAAATAAATGCCGTGCTGGCAACATTCATAACAACACAGCCAACATCTGAAGGAAGTGCACCTGCAGGAACCTTCCTGCCCGTTGCTGAAAGCACCATCATTTTTTCAGCACCCTGAGGATACTTTGATTTGAGAGTCATAAGACGGATTTTGTTGCCGTGCTCTATATCGCTGTCTGCAATTTCCTTGAGAACCTTTATTGCCTGAGGCTTATTGTCCTCCACGGCAATAATTACTCTCTTGAAATCAAGCATTTCAAGCATTGTGTAAACGCCGCCCATTACATCCCATGAATTTTCAATGCATTCACGGTAGTCAACGGTAATATATGGTTCACATTCAGCGGCATTGATAATGAGAGTATCAATATCCTTGTCTTCGGGAGTGTTGAGCTTTACGTGAGTAGGAAATCCTGCACCGCCGAGTCCCACAAGCCCTGAATTTCTTATTGCTTTTACAAATTCCTGCTTGTTGGTGACTTTGGGAGCTTCAATTCCTTCAAAAAGCTTCATTTCTCCGTCTGACTCTATTGTAACGGCAGGAGCCATCTTTCCGTTTGCAAGCTTTACATCCTTTATGGACGCAACCTTACCTGAAACAGAGGCGTGAATGGGGGTGCTTATATATTTATCACTGTCACCGATTACCTGACCGACAGCTACGTAATCACCTTTTTTTACAGTGGGGGTGCAGGGTACACCGATATGCTGAAGCATAGGCAGAGTAACTGTTTCAGGAACAGGTATTCTGACGGTTTCTTTATCGGCTGTAATTTTATTATGTGCAACCGAAACACCGCCTCTGCCTTTGCCTATTGCTTTAAGAATTTCATCAGGCCGTATTTTTGACATAAAAGTTTCCTCCAATCACCTGGTGTATGAAAGCGTTTTGTTTTCTGTTTTATTCTTTTTTTCGGAGAAGGTATGTATTTTCAGTCAGAAACTGTAAACTCTTTATCCGTAAGCTCAATGCTGTCTGTAAGGCCGTCAGTGATTTTTACCGTTTTGTCGTTGAAAACAAAAACTGCATCTGCCTTGAAGCTGTTGAGTGTTGACAGCGTTTCTTCGTTATAGCCGTTTATGAAGCAGTATGTTGAAAGGGCATCAGCGTTAAGTCCCGATGCCGCAACAACAGTTACGGAAACAAGATTGCTTTCAACGGGATAACCTGTTGCGGGATCAATGATATGATGGTAAGTTTTTCCGTTTTCGGTAAACTGCTTTTCGTAGCTTCCTGAGGTTGCAACGAAAAACGCACCGCTTACGGATGAGGGGGCAAGCTTCATTGCTGCAAAATATGAGTCTGCATCACCGAAGGGGTTTCTTATACCGACTGTCCATTTGCTGTCCGAGGGACCTTCAAGATATGCCATTACCGCTCCGCCCAGGGTGACAATAAGAGGAGTATAATACAGTTTTATGCTGCTGTAGATGTTATCAAGACAGGCACCTTTGCCGAAAGCACCTAAATCAAGCTCAATACTGTCGTCAATTGTAATCTTCAGGCTGTCCGTGCCCAACAGAATTTTTTCAAGGTCTTTTTCTTCGAGTGCCTCCGTAAGAGCTTTTTCATCGGGTATGCCGGGTGTGTCAGTGGAAAATCCCCACAGTGAAGTGACCTTTCCTAATGTTATATCGGTTTTTCTTTCAAGAACATTACAGAGAAGTATGGTATCTGAAAGAGTGTTGTAAAGAAAATCAGATGCATAAAGCTTCTTTTCTTTATTGAGTGTGTAAAGCTCACCCTCCGTGTCGGTTGCAGATAATGCTTTATCGGCTTCATCGGCAGCTGAGGTTATATAAGAAAAAATTTCAGCAGTTTTTTCTTCATCCTCAGAAAATATCTTTGCTGTGAGGACACTTCCCATTGAAAATGAGGTTTTTTCACTGTATTTTTTTTCACAGGACGTAAAAATTGCAGTGATGACAGAGAAGATAATTAAAGCTGAAATGATTTTTGATATTGTTTTTTTGTTCATCTGAAAATGCGCCTTCCGTTATTTCTTCAGTTTATAATTATAACAATAAAAACCAAAATAGTAAAGTAAAAAAAAGGAGTGTTTATTTATTAATATTAATACTTGTTTTATTTATTTGTATGTGATATGATATAACCGAGCATAAATTTTTTTACGGCAGGTGATTTGATGGATACACTTGAAAAGAATAACGGTACGGATAACAATGAGATTTTTATGGGAATTTCTTTGGCCGACGGTGAGAAGGTTGTTGCCGATACCGAGCAGCTGTATCTTGATGAGATATATAACACAGAGGAAGACGAAATAGAAATAGAGCGAGTCAGGAAGAGGACTATGACGCCTGTTGACAGAAGAATTATTTCTGTGCTCTGGATACTCAATGCTGTTGTGTTTGCTTTCATCGGACTTTATCTGAATTTTACCGACAGCACTGATGAATATGCTTCGATTATTGAAGATGCAAGATTCGATGCGGATGCCGAATTCTTTGAAAGCTCTCAGGTATTTGCCGACAAGCTTTCCGTGAATTATGAGGAAACGGAGTATCCGAACGGAATTCTCCCCGGCTTTCAGGCTCTTTATTCTGCAAATAACGATACTGCGGCTTGGATAAGAATTCGTGATACGAACATAGACCACGTAATAGTACAGGCTGAGGATAATGTCGCCTATGAAAGAACAAATTTCTTCGGTGATTACTATGTAGGCGGAACAATATTTATGGACTACAGAAATGTTGTAAACCGACACAGGGATTCGCTTTCAAAGAATACCATAATTTACGGACACTATCTGCAGGTTCACAGAGGTATGTTTACCGACCTTGATAAATATATGGACGTGGAATATTACCGTGAGCACCCCGTTATTGAAATGAGCACCCTTTATAACAACTACAGCTGGAAAATAATCGGCGCTTTTCTTGCGGCTGCGGAAGCAGAGAATGATAACGCTCTGTTCTATTACTGGTATGACGATTTTTCTGATGAAAAAACACTGGGCTTTGCTAACGAAGTTGCATTCAGAAGTTATTTTGTAAATCCTTCAATTGATGTGGAGCCTACGGACAAATTCCTTACACTTTCAACCTGTTCGCATCTTATGGATACAGGCGGAAAGGTAAACGCCCGTTTTGTTGTGGTTGCAAGGCTTGTAAGAGATGGGGAAAGTGACGAGGTCAATGTAGATGCCGCTTATGAGAATACAGAAAGACGTATGCCGCAGCTGTGGTATGACCTTAATAACCTTGAAAATCCCTATAAGCTTTATCAGATATGGGATCCCTTTACATGATAAAAGACAAGGAGAGCAGTAAATATGGCTGAGCTTGATAAATTGTTCGACACTACGGAAAGTGTTGATGATATACTTGCAGAAATATTCAATGATGACGGTTCATTCAACAGTGAATTCAGCAGTCTTGTATCAAGATATGTAAGCGAGGAGCACGCAGAGGTTGTGCCTGTTGCTGATCTTTCAGACAGAAGCTTTGAGGATGATATGCCGCGTGAAAAGGTGGAATATGATTCAGGTGAGATTTCTTTCAGAAAAGCATACAGTGCTGATGACAGAATTGAAAAGAAAATGCCCGAGGATGCGAGAGATTTTTATGTGAATGCATCTTATGATGCTCAGCGTCCTGAATTTACTTCTCAGGGTGACGTAAGATATCCCACTATGGGTGTAGGTGCATCTGAACAGAGAGTTGTTTATGATGCAGACTGGGAAGAAAGAGCAAAGGCAGAAGCACAGCGTCTTGAAAGAGTGCGGCAGGAAAGAATGCTCAGGGGCGACAGTGCCTATGCAAGAAACTTTGTTACATCGGCAAATTATGCATCAATCAATCCTTATGTTGATAATATGAAGCCCCGTTCACCTTATATTGACCCTTTGTCAAGAGATGACGATCTTGAAAGAGCCGATATTAATTCCGCGTATTTTAACAGCAACAAAAAGCCTTTTTTTCCGGAGGGTTTTTCCGCAGCACCAAAAAGTAATGCCGCAGGCGGAAAAACCGTAACAGTAAGAAGCGGCAACACCGGTAACAGAAACAGAAATAATGTATCTGAAAGAACACTCAATTCCTTTGCTACATCTTATGAAAGCTCAAAAAAAGCTCAGGCTGAATGGCTTCAGGTTGATGAAAAGCCACAGAAAAAGCGTTCAGGCTTTCTTGGAGCTCTGATTTCCGGTAAAAAGGAAAAGAACAGAGATAATATTCAGAAATCCTATGAGCCCTATGAGGAGCTTCTGCCCGATAAGACAGCAGAAGAACCTGATGAAAGCAATGCTTTTTATGACGAAAATGAAGATATTGTAAGACAGCCTGCTTATACTTCAGAGGAGCTTGAGGAAGTAAACGGTGAAGCAAGCCAGCTTCGTTCTACTGTTGCGGATATTGTTGATAAGTATAACAAGCGTACCGAAGAGGACAACAGGAAAAGGTTTGAAGAAGAAGTAAGACGTGAAGATATCAGAAGGCAGGAAGAGCTTCGGGAGAGAAGACGTCAGGAAGAAATAAGACTTATGAAGGATGAGCTCAGTCCTGAACTGCAGAATGCTCTTGATACCTCTGAAGAATTTGAAGAATATGAGGATTTCTCAACTGTCAAGGATAACAGCGTAAAAAGCCCCACAAAGCATTTTGCCGTTGTGTTTGATCCTGATAAGCTCAGCGGAGAGGAATTTACCGAAAAGCTTGAGGATAACAGGAAGAAGTCCAAAAAAAGTGATGAAAAAGTTGAAAAGCCTACTCTTGACAGCGATTGGGATACTGAGAATTTCATAAATGAAATACGCTCTGCAATTTCTTATTTTGCAGAGGACAGACAGGAAAACAATCCGACGGAAACTCAGGAAAATACGGCAGACGGTTTGCCGCAAACTGAAAATGAAGAGAAGAATGAAGCTGAAAAGTCTGATGACAGTGAAAAGCTGAACGAAAAAGCCGCTGACATTGAAAATAAAGAGGACAGAAGCCATAGACTTGAACAGATAATCGAAATGACAGAAAAGCTTGTAAGTCAGGAGGCTTCAGATGCCGAAAAAATACAGACGGCTGAAGGAAATAAAAGACATAAGAGAAAATTCGGCAAAAAATAACGGAAGGAAATATAAGTGGAAGTTAAGCATAATTTTGATGAGCCTGCAAGGGTTATAAAAAGAACAGATGTGCCTGAAGAAAGGGTATATTCTCTGACCTTTGCGGAAGGACTCACAAGATACAGGGAAGAACATTTTTCAAAAAAAGCTTTTTTGCGGTTTATTGATGAGAATATTCCCGGAAAAAAAGATGAGGTAAGTGAAATTGTACGAAAAGTGGTAAAATGCGTTTCATTTGCCGTGCTTGTTTTCGGATTTTGTTATTTTGTATCATATTACAACGCATACAGAGAAAAAATTGATGAGCTTAAGACCTGGGAAATTGCCATCGAAAATATCGACGAAGAGGATCTTGCCGGCTATGATGCTGAGCATCTCTGGGACAGCATAAAAACACAGTATCCCGATGTTGATTTTCCCGACGGGATGGCACTCAAATTTGCAAGTCTTTATGCCGTAAATCAGGATCTTGTAGGTGCACTCAGTATTCCTGAGCTTGAATTCTGGACACCTATTGTTCAGAATAAAACCACATCGGAATATTATGACAGAAGAGATCTTTACGGGAATTACAGCAGATACGGCACCCCCTTTGTGGATATGGACTGTACCGTAGGCAAGGACACTCTCAGCAAGAATACTATAATCTACGGTCATAATACCCGTGACAGACTGGGCTTCAATATCATAACAAAGTATATGAGCCTTGCGGAATATAAAAAAGCTCCTGTTGTTACTTTTGATACTCTGTACGGAAAAACTCAGTGGAAGATTTTTGCCGTAATTCTTACAAATGCAAGTTCTGCGTCAGACAACGGAAACTTATTTACCTATCTCTATTCCGATTTTGCTTCAGAGCAGGATTTTATGAATGTTATCAGCGGAATTAATGAGAGAAGTATGATAAATACAGGTATTGATGTTCTTCCTTCGGATAAGATAATTACAATTTATACCTGTTATGCAGGAATTTTTGCAGACGGAAGACTTGTTGTTTTCGGTAGGCTTTTAAGGGACGGAGAAAGCGCCGATGTTGATGTTTCAAAGGCAAGCTTCAACAGTAATGCGCGTTATCCTCAGGCGTATTACGATAGTATGAGTCAGATAAATCCTTATGCTGAAACAACAGCAGAAGAAAGTACGGCAGTAAACGAAGAAACGACAGCTGCTGTACAGGAGGGTGTAATACCTGATGCCGAAACGACTCTTCCCGCAGTCAGTGAAACTTTAGCTCCTGAGGAAACCACTGCTTCTGTTCAGGAGCCTTCCGGTGAAACTGATACAACGGTTGCCGTAGAAGAGCCTGCGACAGATGTTGCGGCAACTGAAGCACCTTCAGAAACTCAGGCCGCTTCAGTTGAAGGTGCGGATGTGCCTCAGGACATTGAGCAGACGGTACAGGCTTCTCCTGAAGCTGTCGGTTGAGAACAGTGATTTAATTATTTTTTGGTGTGTGAAACATAAAAGGAAAAGGAAAGACTATGAAAATCAGATTTTTTATGTTGGGAACTCAGAGACACAACTCAGCAAAAAGGCTGGAAAAAGAGCTCAAATGTGTTTTTTCTGAATATCTGTCACAAGACGGTGATATTCAGCAGTTTTCTTCAATAAAAGAAGCGGCAGGCGAAATAGCCAAGGCTGTAGCTGACACACATGCAATAGTTTTTATAGCTGATGCTTCGGTTTTGGTCAGTACAAAGCTTATGCTTTCAAAGGCATTCGGTTTTGAACTGGAAAGCGATGAGGGTATTTTCAGCGGTGCATTGAAGACTCTCGGTAAGGATGAAGATGAGGTTGATGAAAATTTCTCCGTGCTTCATTCTTATGTTCCGCCGAGAGCCAGAAACTTCGTGCTTGAAGACAGCCTTTATGCAGGTTTTTCGGTTGCAAACGGCAATCAGACAATTATTTTAATTCCCTATGAAAAAGACCGTACCTCAGTTTTATTGAATTCATTTATCGTGCCGTATATAAACAGCACCTACAGTACGGAAATAAGCTATGATACGCTGAGAAAATATAATACCGACAGACTTAAAGAGGTGCTGGTTGATAAGGATTTGAAGCTTGCTCTCGCAGGAACGAATACAGCCACATTTTTCAGTGATTATATTTCTTCTTCGGAAGAATTAAAGGATCGTGTTTTGGCTTCACCCGTAAATGAAAAGAGAGGCAATATGCCGCCTGTTGATTATGTGGTAAATCTTTCTATTACAGCCGCAGAGCTGCTCTCTTGTAAGTACGGGGTTGTTATTTCCAATGCCTTCTATACAGGTGAAGGTCCTGCAAGTGAAAAAACTGTCTATATTGCAGTTACCAATGAAAGAGAAACTCAACTCAGAGAAATTCATTCCTTTGCAGGAGAACAGATTTCGGATTTTCTTTCCCGATGCAGCGGGGATTTATGCGCTTTTATCACTGATGTTCTCAGTGATGACGAAGAGCACAGAGAATATGTCAGCGTAAGAGAAAAAGCGGCTCAGAAAAGATATAAGATAGCTCTTATTGCAGTCGCCGCCGTAATCCTTCTTGAAGGTGTTTTCTGCTTTGCTTATTTTTCAACGCATAACTACACTCTTACTCAGTGGGCAGACGATTTTATCGAATGGGTGTTCCCTGCAGGAAATCCCTTTGCCGGAATGTTCAGCAGTGACGAAATCAATGACGGCGAGGATAGAATCAAGGAAGAAGCCGATACGGCAGAAAAAGACACATTGGGTGAAGCAGAAACTGAGAATGTTTCTGAAGAAAATATAACTTCCTGACTCTTACTCTGAAGTAATTCGAAAAAAATCGGAGGTGTGTCGGAAAGCTTTTCAGGTTTTCTGACGGTGAAAGTATGAAAAAGACTTTGAAAAAAGCAATTGCAGTTTTTATCACCGCACTTATTTTTATATCATCCTTTACATTTGTCGGCTTTGCAGGTAATGAATTTACGTATAAAAAGGGTGATCTCAATGAGGACGGCAGACTCAGTGCGGCTGATGCAAGATGTGCACTCAGGTTTTCAGTTGAGCTTGATGTATATACCCGTGCCCATCTCATTATAGGTGATATGAACGGTGACGGAAAATTTACCGCAGCTGATGCAAGAAAAATTCTTCGTCTTACTGTGCATCTTGATAAGAATAACTATGATGATGTGAAGGTTACAATTTCGCAGTTTTCTGAGTTTATCAATAAAAATCAGGATACAGGGAACAATACCCCTGCAGCGCCTGACGTCAATGCACCCAAGGGAAGCTTTGTTTTCACGGTTTACGGCTGGGGACACGGTGTGGGACTCACCCAGTACGGCGCTATTGAGCTTGATAAGGCAGGGGATCCCTTTAATGCAATACTTTCTCATTATTACACAGGAACAGAAATAAAAAAGCTTACAGGTTATCCTGAGGTTATTAATTATCCCGGGCTTGGTGATGTTCCCACACAGGAGCTTGTCGCAAGAATAGTATATATGGAAATATACGGCTGTTCTGACGAAGGCGCAAGGAAAGAGGCTATCAAGGCTCAGGCTGTAGCAATATTCACCCTTCTTTACTATTATGATTTTACCGTTACAAATAAGTGGTCTGTGGGAATAGCAAGCTCAAAGACTTATGAGGAATTGCCTGAGAGCTTCAGACAGACGGTGGCTGAAGCAGAGGGACTTTATATCACGGAACAGGGCAGTGACAAAACCGAGCCTATTCTTTCGGTTTACGGTGCTTCAGCCGCAGGACTTACCGCTTCGGCAGAGTCTGTCTGGGGAAGTCATTATTCATATCTTATACCGGTTGTAAGCTACTGTAATCCCAATGAAAAAGGTTTTGTTACTCAGGTTACATATACAGCCGCGGAGCTTAAAAAACTGATTACTGCTTATGATAGCAGTATAATACTTTCCGATGATCCGTCACAGTGGCTTATGATAAGAGAGCATACAAGCTCAATTGATGAGCAGAGAGGCTATGTTGTAAGCATCGACGTGGGAAACAAAAGACTTCACGGAAACAATGATTTTGTTGAAGGCATTTTAGGCGGAGGACTTCGCTCATCCTGCTTCACGGTCAGTTACATACCGTAAATTTTGTAGATTTTACCGAAAGGGAGATTTTTGTTTGGATATACAAAGACTTGAAAATGCGGTAAGAGAAATTCTTATTGCAATAGGCGAAGATCCCGACAGAGAAGGTCTTCAGGAAACACCCAAAAGGGTTGCAAAAATGTATGAAGAGGTTTTTAAGGGGCTTGAAAATTCCCCTGAGGAGCATCTTAAAATATTCAATGATGAGCACAACGAGGAAATGGTTGTCGTAAGGGATATTCCTATGTATTCAATGTGTGAGCATCATCTTCTTCCATTCGTCGGTAAGGCACATATAGTATATATCCCAAAAAACGGAAGAGTTATAGGTCTTTCAAAGCTTGCAAGAATTGTAGATAATTTTGCAAGAAGACCGCAGATACAGGAAAGACTTACTTCTCAGATTGCGGATTTTCTTATGGAAAATCTTGATCCTCTCGGTGTATGCGTGGTTATTGAAGCAGAGCATCTTTGTATGACTATGAGAGGAGTCAGAGCCGCAGGTGCAAAAACCACTACTTCTGCACTCAGAGGCAGTATGCGTTCAGATGCAAGAACAAGGGCAGAGGCTATGTCCTTGATATTATAATCATTTAAAGGAAGAAATTATGGCTACACCTCTTGCAGACAGAATAAGACCTAAGAGTCTTGATGAAATTTCAGGTCAGCGTCATTTGTTTTCTGATGGCGCTGTCCTTCGTAATATTATCGAATCGGGAAATATTCCCAATCTTATATTTTACGGACCGTCGGGTACGGGGAAAACCACCGTTGCCCGAATAATTGCCGCCGCCACGAATAAAAGACTTCATATCCTTAACGGCACGAGTGCATCTCTTGCCGACGTCAAAGAGGTTATCGGTGAGATAAACACAATTGCGGCACAGAACGGTCTTCTGTTATATCTTGACGAAATTCAGTATTTCAATAAAAAACAGCAGCAGTCACTTTTACAGTATATTGAAAACGGTGACATAACTCTTATTGCATCTACTACGGAAAATCCGTATTTTTATATTTACCCTGCAGTTCTCAGCCGTTCCACTGTTTTTGAATTCAAGAGTATTCCACCCGAAGAAGCGGAAAAGGGAATAAAAAGAGCGTTTTCAGCTTTGAGTGAAGAAAATACAGAGGAATACGATATAGAAGACGGTGTTATTCCTTATATTTCTCAGGCCTGTAGCGGTGATATGCGAAAGGCGGCAAATATCGTTGAGCTTTCCGTGCTTTCTTCCCCGAGGGCAAGTGAAGGCGAAAAAAGAAAAATTTCTCTTGAAAGTGTAAAGCAGATAGCCGCAAAGGGCACTATGCACTACGACAGAAACGGTGATGAGTATTACGATATGCTTTCTGCATTTCAGAAGTCCATGAGAGGCTCAGATCCCGATGCCGCAATTCATTATCTTGCACGAATTCTTGAATCGGGGGATCTCGCTTCCGCAACAAGACGGCTTATGGTATGCGCCGCAGAGGACGTGGGACTTGCTTATCCTATGATATTACCAATAGTAAAAGCCTGTGTGGATATGGCATTTCAGGTAGGTCTTCCCGAGGCGAGAATTCCTCTTGCCGATGCGGTTATTCTGGTATGCAATTCCCCGAAATCAAATTCTGCCTATTTAGCATTTGATGCGGCGGCAGAGGATATACGTCAGGGAAAAGCAGGTCCTGTACCGAGAAATCTTCAGAATAAGCATTTTGACGGCGAGGATGCAGTCGTTAAAGGACAGCATTATATCTATCCCCACGATGCGCCTTCCCATTGGGTAAGTCAGCAGTATCTGCCCGACTCACTCAAGGGAAAGAAATATTATTATTACGGTGACAACAAAAACGAACAGGCTGCAAAGGAATACTGGAGTAAGATAAAAAAGCAGTAAGCCTTTCCCTGATAATATAAATTTTGGATGAAAAATAAAAGAAGGTGTGTATCCTCAAAATGAAAAAGGTACTGTCAATGCTGAAGCCGCATCTTTTTACCCTTATTCTTTCCGTTATTTTTGCTACGGTGAATACGGTAATGCAGCTTCTTCTTCCATACTACACGAAAAATATTCTTTCTGAAGGTATATTGGTTTACAATATGGACAGGCTCATTGAACTTGCTTTTATGATGCTTGGCTTTACGCTTATATGTATAGTTACATCAATTGCCAATACATATTTTTCCACAAAAACCTCAGTGGGATATTCAATTACACTGAGAAATTATATTTTTAATAAGGTTTCACACCTTTCTCAGAGCGATATTGATAAAATCGGTGTTGCTTCTCTTGTTACAAGAACAACCAATGACGTCCGTCAGGTGCACGATATTGTTCTTTCCACACTGAAGTCACTTGTGCCCATTCCCATTATGCTTGTGGGCGGTATCGTAATGGCATACGATATCAATAAGGAGCTTACAAGGCTTTCCCTGTGGGCAGCTCCCGCACTTCTTGTTCTTGCTATAGTGCTTATCGGTATCATTATGCCCATGTATTCAAAAATTCAGAAGCTTGTTGATAAGATAAATCAGGTAATGAGAGAAAAAATCAGCGGCATAAGAGTAATAAGAGCCTTCAATAAGACAAAATATGAGGATGAGCGCTTTAATGCAACTAACCTTGAGCTTACGGGAATTTCTCTTAAAGCCAGTCGTATAATGGCAGGCTTTATGCCGATTATCACACTTCTGATGTATTCTCTTGTGTGCTTCATAATTTATACCTGTGTAATGGCTTCAAATGACCTTGATATTGTAACTCAGAAGCAGGAAATTCTTGATACAATTCCCAATATGTATATGTTTATTACATATTTTACTCTGATTATCGGTGCTATGACTTCTGTTGTGTCAATTATAGTATCTATCCCCAGAGCATCTATTTCGGGCAAGAGAATTAAGGTGATTATGGAAGCGGTTTCTGAAATCGTACCGCCCGAAAATCCCGTTACTCCCAAGGAAGAGGATAAGGGTAAATTAGAATTCAATAACGTTTCATTCAAGTATAAGCCAAGCCTTAAAGACGAAAAGAAAAAGAAATTCGTTCCCAAGAAAAAGCAGAAAAAGGCTGAGCCCGAAAAGCTCTTTGAGCTTAAAAATATCAGCTTTTCCTCTGAACCCGGTGAAACTACTGCAATTATCGGTGTTACAGGCTGCGGAAAAACCACACTGTGTAATTTAATTCCCCGACTTTATGACGTGACAGAGGGTGAAATAAAGCTTGCGGGTGTGCCTATAAAGGAGCTGAGTATTGATGAAATAGGAAACAGAGTTGCCTTTATTCCTCAGCAGGCATTCCTTTTCAGCGGAACTATTGCCGATAATATCCGTTTCGGTAAAAAGGATGCTACTGATGCGGAAATATGGAGAGCGCTTGAAATTGCTCAGGCAAAGAGCTTTGTTGATGCTATGCCCGACGGAATAAATTCCTTCGTTTCTCAGGCGGGTAAGAATTTCTCAGGCGGTCAGAAGCAAAGACTTGCAATTGCAAGAGCTATTGTAAAGGGTGCAGAAATTATAGTTTTTGACGACTCCTTCTCCGCACTTGACCTTGCAACAGATGCCCGTCTTCGAGCCTCACTCAGAGAAAATCTTACAGATGCCAATATTATAATTGTTGCCCAGCGAGTAGGTACCGTTCTCAATGCCGACAGAATTATAGTTCTTGAAGACGGCGAGGTGGTAGGTATGGGAACTCATAAGCAGCTTCTTAAATCCTGTGAAACCTACAGAGAGATCGTTGTGACTCAGCTTTCAGAGGAAGCACTCGGAGAGGAGGATGACGATGAATAAGAAGAAAAATGTTTCAGCTCCCGAAGCTGAATATAACAGCCGATATGCTGCATACAGAAACGAGCCAAAGAATGAACAGAAGCCTGAAAATGCAAAGGGCACCTTCCTTCGTTTCCTTTCTCTTATAAATCCTTATAAGTTCAGAATGACGGCAGTTGTGATTTTTTCAATGGCAAGCACAGCGTGTAACGTTATAACTCCTGAATATCTCGGTAATATCATCAATGATATCCAGAAGCAGATTGAGGGAAGACTTACGGGCGGAACCATAGATTTTTCCGTTTGCTTTGATCAGATAACAATACTTGCCTGTCTTTATCTTGCTTCAAGTATGTTTACCTTCCTTCAGGAATTCATTTCCGCAGGTGTATCGCAGAAGCTTGTCTGCGGACTCAGAGCAGACCTTAACGGAAAGCTTTCAAGACTGCCTCTCAGTTATTTTGATAAGCAGACAAAAGGTCAGGTTATTTCAAAGATAATCAATGACATTGAAAACGTAAGCTCAAGCCTTAAAAGCAGTATTCTTACTGTTATGACAAGTCTTATTCAGGTTGTAGGCTCATTTATAATGATGCTTTATACGGGTAATATTCCTATGACAGCGGCTGCTATTTGTCTTGTTCCCGTTTCAGCCTTTGTTTCATATAAGGTATCAAAGGTATCTAAGGTATGGTTCAAGCGTTACTGGGATACTATGGGCGACCTTAACGGACATATAGAAGAAATGTACGCAGGCCACACAATTGTGCGTATGTTCGGTCATGAGGATGAGTCTGTAAAGGAATTCAGAGCAATTACCGAAAATCTCGGAAAAAATTCCTTTATGGCAAATATGATCTCAGGTATATTAAGTCCTGTGCTCACACTTGTTAAGAATATCAACTACGTTTCTCTTTGTCTTCTCGGAGGATTTTTCTACATAGGTATCCATAACGGAACAATTCCCGCAAGTTCATTCGGCGGTATAGGCGATATTCAGAAATTCCTTTCGTATTCTTCAAGCTTCTCTAATCCTATTATCAATGTGTCAAAGATAATAAACAGTATTCAGTCATCACTGGCTTCTGCTGAGAGAGTTTTCTCTGTGCTTGATGAAATTGATGAGGCACCTGATATTACGGAAAATGATGAAGTAAAAAACCAAGAAGGCAGAATTGAATTTAAGGATGTATCCTTCAGATATGTTGAAGACGTACCTCTTATTGACGGACTTTCATTTACTGCTGAGCCGGGAAGCATTACGGCTATAGTAGGACCTACAGGCGCAGGTAAAACCACAATAGTAAACCTTCTTATGCGTTTTTACGATGTAAGAGCAGGTAAAATTCTTCTTGACGGAACCGATGTTTATACTATGTCAAGAGATAAGCTCAGAAGTAATTTCGGTATGGTGCTTCAGGATACCTGGCTTTTCAAGGGTACAATAAGAGAAAATATCGTCTATGGTAAGCCTGATGCTACTGACGAAGAGGTATTTGAAGCGGCTAAGGCAGCTCAGATATACGATTATATAATGTCACTTCCCAAGGGCTTTGATACGGTGCTCACAGAGGATGCTACGAATATTTCTCAGGGACAGCGTCAGCTTCTCACAATTGCAAGAGCCGTAATCGTTGATCCCAAGGTGCTTATTCTTGATGAAGCAACCTCTTCTGTTGATACTAAAACGGAGCAGAAAATTCAGACTGCTATGAATAAGCTTATGGAGGGCAGAACAAGCTTTGTTATTGCCCACAGACTTTCCACAATAAAGAATGCAGATAACATTCTCGTTATGAAAAAGGGCGCAATAGTTGAACAGGGAACTCATAAGGGGCTTCTTGAAAAAGACGGATTTTATGCGCTTTTGTATAATTCACAATATACCGACGGTATTCCGCCGGAGGATTAATAAACAGGAGGATAAAAATTATGCTTAAAGGTATTCCTGCTCTGGTTTCTCCCGAGCTTCTTAAAATTTTATGTGAAATGGGACACGGTGACGAAATTGTGATCGGTGACGGAAATTTCCCTGCCGCATCCTGTGCACAAAGACTTATCCGCTGTGACGGACTCGGTGTTCCCGAAATTCTTGATGCTGTTTTACAGCTTTTCCCTCTTGATACTTATGTTGACAGTCCCGTTGCTCTTATGGCAACAACTAAAAATGATCCTACACCTGAAATCTGGGCAACTTATGAGGAAATAGTTGAAAAGAACAACGGAAAAACTCAGTTTTCTCAGGTAGAGCGCTTCGAGTTCTATGAGAGAACCAAGAAGGCTTATGCAGTTGTTGCAACAAGCGAAAAGGCTCTTTATGCAAATATAATTCTTAAAAAGGGTGTTATATAAGATGGAATATCTGTATATTCTTTTTCTTGCCGTTGATATATATCTTGCCTACAGATTTATGTATAAGGACGGCTCAATGAAGCAGAAGCTTTTAACAAGCATTCCCTTCGTTGTGTCGGGTGTTTATCTTACTCTTGTATCAGGTCTTACAGGCAGTATTTATGCTCTTTTGCTTGTGGCAGGACTTATTGCTTCTTTTATCGGTGACTGGGCGCTTCAGTTCGATGCCTTCGGTATGAAGGGACTTCCGGGGATTGCGGCTTTTGCACTGGCTCATATTTTATATGTCAGCGCTTTTGCTGTCAGAGTTCCCCTTACAGTAAATGACCTTGTGCTTATCGTTCCCTGGCTTTTAATGCTGGGTGCCGAAATTCTTGCAAAGAAAAAGCTTAAAGTGGATCTCGGAGCAACTGCCCCCGCAGTGCTTGTTTATGCTATGATAATTGATGCTATGGTGCTTCTCGGAATAAGAACGGCAGTGCTTACGGCATCAGGCGGTATCTCCGTGCTTCGTTCGGTCGTGCTTATTGTCGGCGTTATTATGTTCATTGTTTCAGATGCAGGTGTATGTCTTATGATGTTTGACGGCAGAACCGAATTAAAGATAAAGAAAAAAATATACAGCCTTAATTCCTTTAATGTTGTGACTTACTACGGCGGTCAGATGCTTATTGCCGCCAGTGTACTTGTGTGATAAAAGGTGATTATAATGAAAAGAGTTCTCGCATTTGACTTCGGTGCTTCCTCGGGAAGAGCCATTCTCGGAATGTTTGACGGTGAAAAAATTGAGCTTAAAGAAATTCACCGTTTTTCCAATGATCCCGTAAAGGTCGGCGGCACATTCTATTGGGACGTATTAAGACTTTTCCACGAAATAAAACAGGGTATTCTCAAAGCAAAGGCAGAAGGCGGCTTTGATTCAATCGGTATTGATACCTGGGGTGTTGATTTCGGTCTGTTTGACAAGGACGGAAGGCTTCTTGAAAATCCCGTTCATTACCGTGACGACAGAAACAGCGGAATGGTAGAAAAATCTGCTGAATTCATTGACAAAAAACGTCTTTATGAGCTTACGGGTATTCAGTTTTTGGATTTTAATACCTGCTTTCAGTTATTGAGCCTTAGACTTTCACGCCCCGAGCTTCTTGAAAGAGCGCATAAGCTTTTGTTTATGCCTGACCTTCTTTCCTATTTCCTTACAGGTAAGATGTGCGCTGAATATTCAATTGCAACCACCTCTCAGATGGTGGATATCAATAAAAGACAGTGGAGCGAGGAAATCTGTAAGGCATTCGGTATTCCCGAAAGAATTTTACCCGAAATAGTAAAAACAGGTGAGGTGTTAGGTAATCTCAGCGATGAAATATGTGAGGAGCTTGGTGTCCCTGCTGTTCCCGTAATTTCCGTTGCAGGTCACGATACACAGTCCGCAATAACTGCAGTTCCCAGTCTTCAGAAGGATTTTGCCTTCATAAGCTGCGGAACGTGGTCACTCTTCGGAACGGAAACCGACACTCCCATTGTCAATGAAGAGTCAATGAATTTCAATATCACAAACGAGGGCGGTTATGATTATTCCACAGCCTTCCTTAAAAATATCTGCGGTCTGTGGCTTATTCAGGAAAGCCGCCGTCAGTGGATAAGAGAGGGAAAGGAATATTCTTATGCTCAGCTTGAAAAGATGGCTTTGGAATGTGAGCCCTTTAAGTGCTTCATTGATCCCGATGCCCCCGATTTTGTTGCTATGGGTGATATTCCTTCAAGAATTAAGGACTTCTGCCGCAGAACAGGGCAGTATGTACCTGAAACCGTCGGTGAAATTGTCCGTTGTATATATGAAAGCCTTGCTCTTAAATACAGATATGTGCTTGGCGGAATTGAAAAATGCACAGGCAAAAAATATCCCCATATAAATGTTGTGGGCGGCGGTACAAAGGACGGTCTGCTTTTAAGTATGACTTCCTCTGCCTGTAACGTCACCGTTTACGGCGGTCCCATTGAAGCCACCGTTTTTGGAAACGTTGCAATTCAGCTTATGTCTATGGGTGAAATAAAGGATAATGCTCAGGCAAGAAAAATTATTGCCGAGGGTGAAAATCTTAAAAGGTTTGTGCCCGAAAATCCTGAAAAGTGGGCAGATGCTTCAGTAGAATATGAAAAATATATAGTGGGATAATATGGAACTTACAGATATTAACGTAATAAAAAGAGTCCTT
This sequence comes from Acutalibacteraceae bacterium, assembly GCA_045591285.1. Classification (GTDB taxonomy): domain Bacteria; phylum Bacillota; class Clostridia; order Oscillospirales; family Acutalibacteraceae; genus RUG806. The sequence continues at coordinate 118,103 of JAZNSP010000046.1, read as the reverse complement.
TCAAGACACGGCTTTTCCTTTTCAAAGGCTCTCGGTCAGAACTTTCTTATAGATCCTTCAGTATGTCCTGAAATGGCAGAAAGAGGCGGAGCGAAGTCGGGAACAGGTGTTATAGAAATAGGTCCGGGCTTAGGTGTGCTCACCGTAGAGCTTGCAAAGCGTGCGGATAAGGTAGTAAGCGTTGAGCTTGACACAAGACTTATTCCCGTTCTTGCAGAAACACTTGACGGCTACAGAAACGTTGAGGTTATAAATGCCGATGTTCTGAAAACAGACCTTCATAAAATAATAGAAGAGAAATTCGACGGCAAAAAGGTGAACGTATGTGCAAACCTTCCTTACTATATTACTTCACCAATTCTTATGTATCTTCTTGAAAGCCGTCTTCCCGTTGAAAGCATTACCGTTATGGTACAGAAAGAGGCGGCTGACAGACTTACGGCTGAAGTAGGTTCAAGACAGTCGGGTGCTATTACCGTAGCAGTAAATTACTATGCTTCCGCAAAGGTGCTTTTTGACGTAGGCAGAGAAAGCTTTATGCCTTCTCCCAATGTTGACAGCTGTGTAATTAAGCTTGACGTAAGAAAAGAGCCGCCTGTAAAGGTAGAAAATGAAGCCTTTTTCTTCTCAATGGTAAAGGCTGCTTTTTCTCAGAGAAGAAAGACAGCCGCAAACGGAATTTCATCGGGTATGGGAATTTCAAAGGATAAAGTAAGTGAAGCATTAAGTCTTACAGGACTTTCTCCAACAGTAAGAGCAGAGGCACTTACAATGGAAGAGCTTGCGGAACTTTCCGATAATTTATTAAAGGTAAGGTAAAATAATGAGTAAATTCATCGTAGTTGAAGGTCTTGACGGCACAGGTAAGACCACTCAGATAAAAATTCTTTCCGAATATATAAAAAGCAAGGGGATTGATACGGTAATTACGGCAGAGCCTACTTCAACCCCCACAGGTAAGCTGATAAGAAGAATTCTTTCAGGCGAGGTTCCTTCAACCCCCTGGAGTCTTGCCGCTCTGTTTCTTTCTGACAGGATTATACATAATAAGGATGCAGAAGACGGCATTGAAAAGCATCTTCGTGACGGAAAAACCGTAATTTCAGACAGATATTATTATTCTACCTTTGCGTATCAGGGATATGAAACCGATTTGCAGTGGGCAATATCAATGCACGAAAACTGTCCTGAAATCAGAAAGCCCGATCTTGTACTGTTTCTTACTATGGCACCCGAAAAATGTGTTGCAAGAATTAAGGCAAACAGACCGGATGAAGCAATAGAAATTTATGAAAACACGGAAAGCCTTACAAAAATCAGCTGTCAGTTTGATACTGTTTTTTCTCAGCTTAAAGACAGGGAAAATATAGTATATATTGATGCAGACGGCACTGTAGAAGAGGTTTCTCAGAGGCTTTTTACGGCTTATGATGAATATTTCGGAGCGTAAAATGAAAAAGAAACTGATATTATTTGATTTTGACGGAACTGTTATTGATAACAGTGAGGGAATATATCACTGTATAAGCTATGCCCTTGAAAAAACAGGAAAAAATCCGCTTTCTGAAGAAACACTCAGAAAATTTATCGGTCCTTCTCTTTTTGACAGCTTTATGACTTATGTAGATAAGAATGAAGAAACTGTAAATAAGCTTATTTCTTTTTACCGTGAAAGATATGCGCCCAAAGGCTCAACTATGGTCAGAGTTTATGACGGTATGAAGGAGCTGCTTTCAATTCTTAAAAATGAAGGCTATAAAACCGCTGTGTGTTCAAGTAAGCCCTATGATTTTGTTATTAAAATTGCAAAGGAGCAGGAGCTTTACGGACTGTTTGACGGATTTTTCTGTCCCGGATTTTCTTCTCACGCTTCAGACAAGGCAGAGCTTGCACTTTCCGCAATTGAAGAGTTTTCGGTGCTCAAGGAAGAAACTGTTCTTATCGGTGATACGAAATTTGACGTAAGAAGCGCAAAAAAGGCGGGAATTGAATGTATCGGTGTCCGTTACGGCTTCAGCGAAGAAGGGGAGCTTGAAAGAGAGGGTGCCCATTACATTGTTAATGACGTAATGGATATACATTCTCTTATTATTGGTGAAAAGCAGTGAAAAGAGCATATATTTTCGGCGGCGGTGTGTATGGAAAAGAATTTCCCGAAATAAAAGAAGGGGATCTGATTATTGCCGCAGATAAAGGAAATGACATATTGAAAATAAGAGGAATTGTGCCTCATCTTGTTATAGGTGACTTCGACTCGGCAAGTGAAATTCCCACAGGGGAGCACGTTACGGTACTGCCTGTTGAAAAGGACGTGACCGACTGCCACGCCGCAACGGACAGAGCAATAGCTGAAGGCTGTGACGAAATTTATATTTACGGCGGAATGGGCGGAAGACCTGACCACAGCTTTGCGAATTTCACTCTTATTTGTTCTCTCGTCGAAAAAGGTGTGAAGTCCTTTCTTGTGGGAGAAGGATATACGGTTACAGCCGTAAAGAACGGAAAAATCAGTCTTTACGGAGAAAATGGAAAAACCGTTTCCGTTTTTTCGTGGACTGAAAAATCTGAGGGCGTCACCTTTGAAGGTCTTAAATACGAGCTTCATAATGCTGTGCTTACAAGCGGCTTTGCTTTGGGCGTCAGTAATGCATTTATTGAAAATGAAGCCGAAATTTCCGTAAAAGAAGGACTTCTTCTTGTTATGTGGGAAAATTAATATTGACAACATAAATTCTTAGGTGTATAATCACCTTGAAAATCTAACAGGGGTGCTGTAAAAGGCTGAGATGACGGAAGTCAAACCCTTTAACCTGATATGGGTAATACCGGCGTAGGGAGTTAAAACATATTTTCTGTTATTGCATCCGTGCGCCAGTGTAGCGTGCGGATTTTCGTTTTATTAACGGCAGAAATGCCGAAAAAGAAAGGAAACGTTACAATGGCAGAACAAAAAATGAAAAGAGAAAAGCTTATTATGTTGGCGGAGTCCTCCGTTATGTTGGCACTGAGTATTGTGCTCAGTATGGTGAAGATATGGGAAATGCCCATGGGCGGAAGCATTACTCTGCTCAGTATGCTTCCCGTTTGTCTTCTTTCCGCAAGATACGGTGTGAAGGGCGCACTTCCCGTGGCATTTCTGAATTCGGCAGTTCAGCTTTTTATGGGAATTGCATCAGGAAATGTTTTCGTTTACTGTGCCACACCCCTGATAGCCGTTATGTGTGCTCTTTTTGATTACATAGTACCCTACAGCGTGCTTGGCTTTGCGGGAATATTCAAAAAGAAATTAGGGAACACAGGCTTCTTGCTCGGTGTAGTGTTATGTATATTCCTGAGATTTATCTGTCACTACATTACAGGTGTTGCAATCTGGGGACAGTGGGCAGAGAATATGTCACCTTATCTTTATTCACTTATCTATAACGGTCAGTATATGCTTCCTGAATGTGTTCTCACCTGTGCGGGTGCATTTATTCTCATTAAAAGTCAGGTGATGGAAAGAATTACGGGTAAAACGGCATAAATAAAGAAAAATCCTTTAAGTTTTAGTTAAGTAATTTAATATATCATCAGTCAATTGAAAAGGTATTGAATTATCAGTAAAATAATGTTACACTATAGTGTAATTACTAAAACGGAGGAATAACAATGAGCGACGAAAAGAATAATCAGTCCCTTGAAAATGAGGGTGTTGAAGAAACAAATGCCGTTCCCGAAGAGAAGGCTGTCGAGAGTGATGCTGAAGCTCTTAATGAAGAGCTCGAAAATCTCAGAGATACTTTTCAGGAAAAATATGATGAAACTGTAGAAGAAGCAAATTCCGAGCCTGTAATTCAGGAGCTTGAAGAGGGTGAAGAGGAAGAAGATGCACCCGAAGAGGAAGAAGAGGAAGAAATTTCCGAAATTCAGACTGAAAAGGCTCCCAAAAAGAAGAAAAAGACAGGAAAGGCTCTTGCAATTGCTCTTCCTATAACAATTCTTGTTTTTATTATCTGTGTTCTCGGTGCTTATGTTGTGGCTTCTATGACAAATCCCAATTTCAGCGCATTTATAAGCACTTATGCAAAGGCAACTGCCGCTGAAACCTATGACGATAAGGTAACTTATCTTGAAGAAGCAATTGAATACTGTGCTGACAGTGAGTCTGCTTTCCAGACTGCTATGAAGAGCACACTTCAGGAAGAGCTTGCCGTTGCAGTTTATGAAAATGAAGGCTTCAGTTCTGCTTATTCCTACATTTCTTCTGAAATGTCTGCAGAGCAGATAGCAAATCCCGTGAATTCAAAATTTAAGAAAATTGTAAAAATTCTTGACAGCATTGAAGAATTTGCAGTAAATTGCTTCGGTCAGACCTTTATCAACGTTGCTGACAGCAAGGAAGTTCCTTCCTATGAAGAGCTTGTAAAAGGTCTTGATGTTCCTTCAGAAGTAGAAGAAACTGCAGCTGATATTCTTAATGCTATTGCAGAAGGCTATATTCTCAATAAGGCAGGAAGCGGTGTTACAGATGCTCTTACTGCTATGAATTATTATGCAGATGCTTATTCAGGACTTATGTCTTTAGGTGCACCCTCACGTAAGCTTGCTGAAAGCATCGTTGAAACCCTTTATGATAACGGCTTTGTTATTGAAGCTGCCGCATTCGCTTCCGTTACGATCGATCCCGAGGCTGAAATTGAAAGAAAAAGCTTTGAGGACGTTAAGGATGCAATTGCATCTTATTCAGAGGTTTCTATAGACGTTCTTGCACTTGCTGCAGCTGCAATCAATGATGAAAAGACAGATAAAGAAGCTGTTCTCTCTGCTGTAAAGGCTGTTGAAGGTATGACAGAGGATAAAGCAGAAGTATTTGCTGATATCGTGCTTTACGCAATTGATTCAATAAAGGCACAGCAGAACAACAATCTCACTGAGGCTTCAACCTGCTATGCAACACTTACATCTGTTCTTGAAGCATTCTCAATTTCAGATGTTAAAGTAAATCTCAGAACAGCAGAGGTAATTTTCAATTCAGGTAATCTTACCGATGCTAAAACTCTCGTAGAAACATATCTTACAGAGGAAGCACTTGAAGCTGCAACAGCTGAACAGAAGGCAAGTGTTGAAAAGATGCAGAGTGCATTTACAGCTCTTTCCAATGCCAGTGAGGTATTCTCTCCCTTCTATTCAGAATACTATCAGATGGGAACAGCTATGGACTATGATGAGGTTTCTGCTGAGCTTGACTCTCTCATCGGTGAAGATGCAACCGCTTATGATAAGGGCTTTGTTGCTTATTTTAAATATTTCACTGCAACATCTTCAGCTGAAACTACCGTTGACACTATGGCTCTTCTCGACGAAATGGACGAGAACATCCCCGATCTTCCCTTCGTTTACGGCTATTTCTATATTGACGAATATCTTCTCGATGATAATTATGCCGAAGCAAAGGCTTATGCAGAAAAGCTTCTTGCTATCAACGTTGCAGACGAATATGCAAACAGCATTATAGCTCTTTGCAAGCGTGTTGAAGGCGACGTTGAAGGCTCTCTTGAAGCCGCACTCAAGGGTATTGAGCTTTCAGGTGAGTCATCATATTGCGGAACTCACGCCGCTATTGCTTATATGCTCAAGGGTGACTTTGAAAGCGCATTCGGTTATCTTTCAACTCTCGTTAACACAACTCAGTCACTTGATACCTATGACCTTATGCTTGTGTTTAACGCACTTTATGAGGGCGGAAACGAAGAGCTTGAAGCGGAGCTTGCAACTCTCGTTGATACTATAGAACAGACCTATTCTTACTATCAGGTAGTGTCTTACGATGATACAACTGCACTTATCGAGGGTACAAAAACTCTTGAGGATGTTTTCCTTGACGGAAACTATGACCTTTCATAATAAAGCTTAAAGGTCGTCAGCGTCCTGAACTGGATATAAGTCCTCCGGTGAGCTGTCAAATGCATTAGTTGTTGCAGTTCCCGTATAGCTTCCCAATACGTCACTGATAACAGGGGGTGAAGAGGTAAAATGCTTCGCTCCCTTTTGTTTTTTGAAGGTAGCAAGTCTTCGTTTTTGCTTGTTATTTCCTTTAATTTCCAAAAAAATCACCATTTTTAACAAATTTAAATGCTATATGGGATTAATATCTGCGGGGAAGTTAAAAATATTCATTAAAATGAAAATTTGTGTTGACAAACACATAAAGTGTGTAGTATAGTTACTTTGTATAGAAATACTATATGTTTATATGAAAGGGTGTTTTTTGTAATGAAGAAGATTATTGCTATCACAGTAGCTCTTGTTCTTGCATTATCCGTAACATTCACTGTTTCTGCTTTAGGTGCAGACGGGGAAGCTACAATGCTTGCAGATATGGACATCATGGGAACAATCGGCGGCTTACTTGAAGGCGTTGACATCAGCGGTATGCTCGGTTCACTCGGCGGAGATCTTAATCTCGGCGATATGGTTGGTGACCTTGGCGGTTCTCTCGGTGACAGCGGCGGATCACTTGGTGATTCTCTCGGCGGTTCACTCGGCGGCGGCACTACAGATGATCCTGCTGATAATACAGGCGATGACGGTTGCGGCTGTCCTTCAGACTGTCCTTGCGGCGGTAACTGCGGTGATGACTGCGCTTGCCAGACAGGCGGCACTTGCGATTGCAAGTATCCCTGCGGATGCGATAAGGATTGTCCCTGTAAGGGTAAGTGCGACAGCAACTGTAACGATTGCGGCCCTGATTGCACATGCAAGAAGGATAACGGCGGCAACGGCAACGGTAACGGTAACGGCAACCAGCCTGAAAGCAATCCCAACACCGGTGATATCTGATTAATTGATAACAATTAAGACTTGCAGACAGAATTTCGGTTCTGTCTGTTTTTCTTTTTGTTGATTTTGTTTGCTTTGACTGTCTGTTTATATATTGCTTATTATTTAATGTAATAAAAAATAAATACATAAAAATTATCTCAAAAAAAGAAAATGCCGGTTTCCGCTGATTTACAGCAGATACGGCATTTTTTTAGGTGAAAATATTTCAGAGGCTTTTTATGTTTTTTTTGATTGTCAAAAAAATGTCAGTTGATTTTTATACCGAGCTCACGGATTTTATCCTGAAGTTTCATAAAGTCTTCAAGGCAGTCACCCTTTTTTCTCGGATCTCTGAGAAGGGCGGCAGGATGAAACGTTCCCATCATAAGTGTTCCGTTTTTATCAAAAAACATTCCGTGCTCTTTAGTGACCTTAAAATCGGGGGATATAAGTCTTTGTGCGGCAATTCTGCCTACACAGACTATGATTTTCGGGTGCATAAGCTTAACGAGATTTCTGAGCCAATCTATGCACATATCCGTTTCCTCAGGCTTGGGATCACGGTTCTTCGGAGGACGGCATTTAAGCATATTTGCGATGTAGATATTCTCTTTTCTGTCAAGACCTATGCCGTTGAGATATAAATCAAGAAGCTTACCGCCTCTGCCGACAAAAGGCTCACCCTGAAGGTCCTCGTTTTCTCCGGGGGCTTCACCGATGAAGAGAATTTCGGCATCCTCTTTGCCCACGCCGAAAACAACATTGGTTCTTGTTTCCCATAAGGGACATTTTTTGCAGTTAAGACATTCTTCTTTTAATTGTGCAAGTGTTTCTGCCATAAGCTTACCTCTTTCGTATAGTATAAAAAACAGATAAATCAATATATATGGTTCATTGTTTATGTTATATACAAATTATATAATATATTGCCTGAAAAAAGGCTCTAATCTATCATTTTAACAATTGACTTTAAAGGTGTTTTACTGTAAAATAAACCAAGAAAAAGGGAAGAAAAACATAAAAAGTTTTCTTTTGACTCAATTATACAACACAGTTAGTATTATGTCAATTTTCCGCTTTTTAAATGTTTAAAATTTGAAAATTCTATTGACATGATTTTTGCATTATTGTATAATACCCCTGTAGCCCTATGAAGTAGGGTTAAATTGTGTATATTTTGAGCTTTGCTCTGAATATAAAAATATTATAAAGGAAGGTCCTTAAAAATGAAAATTGCAAAAAAAGTGCTTGCACTCCTCATGGCTGTTGCTATGATTGCTGGTCTTTCAGCTATGGCTTTTGCTGACGAACCCTTGACAGTTAAGCTCGTTGCTGGCGAAAAGGTTGACGGTGTTTTCAAGGTATCAGTTGTTGCTACTGCTGGTAAGATTGAAACACTTGACTGGAAGCTTGTTTATGACAACACTGCATTTGAATGCGTTGCTACTAACAACGGCGCACGTAAGAATGCTGATGACTATGACAACATGGCTGCTGACGTTATTGCAAAGGGTTGTATGAATCAGTCAATTGTTGGCGCAATCAATGCAAAGAATGGTGAAATTCTTGCTGGTTATGCTATCACTGATGTTATTGATGTTACTTCTGATGTGGTAATTTTCAATGCTGACTTCAAGGTAATTGACGAAGCTAAGGCTGCTAACTCAGAAATCAAGCTTATTGACACTAACGCTGCTGCTGATGCTCCCGCAGTTGCAACAGAAGTTCTCTTCAAGGTTGAAACTTCCGCTCCTCAGCCCGAACCCCAGCCTCAGCCCGAACCCCAGCCCGAACCTCAGCCCCAGCCTCCTGTTGACGAAAACAAGCCTGCTGAAACTCCTACAACTGACAATGTTAGCCCCAAGGGTGACACAGGTGCTCTTGCAATCGTTGCTGGTGTAGTAGCAGTTGCCGGTGCAGCATTCGTTGTATCAAAGAAAAAGAGATAATTAAACTGTTTTATTGATTAAAGCATAATTTGCAGTTTTAATTAGGGTTTATGGAGTTATCCGAAAGGATAGCTCCTTTTTCCTGTTTAAATATAAATAAAAGAATAAAAGAGAAGACCTGCATTTTTACATCAAGTAAATTTGCAGGTCTTTATTCAGTCGCTGAGAATTGCGGTACTTTCAGAGGGGATTATTACACCGCTTGAAAATCTTGCACCGCCGAAAATGCATTTCATTTCTACCATATCGTGATTTAACCAATAGGTGATAGGCTCAGGATTTTTATTGGATATAACAAGAATTCTCTTTAAGCCTTCCTTATATCTGAGATAAGCAACACAGCCTAAGGTTGCAGAAATAGGATAAAAATCACCATCTTTAAAAACCTCGTGATTTTTTCTTATTTCGGAAAGCTCTTTTACAAAATCGGTAATCTCTGTGTTTTCCTTGCCCCAAGGGAAACATCCTCTGTTAAACGGATCCTTACAGCCAAGAAGACCTGCTTCATCACCGTAATAAATACTCGGAATACCGGGGAGGGTAAAGTTAAGAATAAGGGCAGATTTAAGAAGCTTTACAGCCTTTTTAAGCTGTTCGTCGGTATATGTGACAGACACTTGCATTTCTCTGCTTTTGCCCTCACAGCTGACCCCTGAAAGAACTGTAAGAATTCTTTCCGTATCGTGTGTTCCTAAATGGTTCATTGCACAGTGAAGTGCCTGTTCGGGATAATTCTGAGTAATACTATACACCGTATGCATAAATTTTTCAGCATTTGAAGTAAGCAGAAAATCTATAACGGCAGTTCTGAAGGGATAGTTCATAACAGAGTCAAGCTGATTTCCTAAAAGAAATCTTCTTCTTCCGCCGTGACTTATTTTATTCGTTGCATCCTCCCATACCTCACCGAGAAGATATTTATCCTTGCCGTTTCGTTTAACTGCAGTACGGATTTTATCAAGGAAGCTGTCAGGTAGCTCGTCTGCAACGTCAAGACGAATTCCTGAAGCACCCGCTTTAAGCCAGAAATCAATAACACCGTCTTCACCGGTTATAAAATCAGAAAATGAACTGTCCTCTTCGTTGGTTTCGGGAAGAATATCAATGCCCCACCAGCTATCGTATTTATGTGGGTAATTATTGAATTTATACCAAGAAAAGTAAGGTGAGTTCCTGGAGTTGAATGCACCGTTTTCAGTATATCTTCCGTGTTTATTGAAATAAACACTGTCTGCACCCGTATGGGAGAAAACGCCGTCGATTATAACCTTTATACCGTATTTTTCAGCTTCATTACAAAGAGAAGTAAAATCCTCCGCGGTGCCTAAAAGTGAGTCGCATTTTTTATAATCAGCCGTATCATATCGGTGATTTGAATGTGCTTCGCAAATGGGATTAAGATAAATACAGCTTGTGCCGAGAGATGCTATATATGAAAGTTTCTCTTCAATTCCCTTGAGGTCACCGCAGAAATAGTCGTTATTTCTGATAATTCCTTCATTATCGGGCAGATATACGGGAACACCGCCCCAATCGGAGCGAAGAACACGGTCAGCGGGAACGTTTTCTTTTTTTTGTCCCGAAAAATAAAATCTGTCAGGGAAAATCTGATAAATAACACCGCCCTTTATCCAATCGGGTGTTGAATAGTTCTCACTGTAAACCGTCAGCTGCCATTTTTCCTTGCTTGAAAGCTCACCTTCAAAGGAATTCTTTTTTACACCTATATCCGTTGTGCCCCAGGAATTGTGATAATTGAAGCGGTAAAACAAAAGCTTTGGTGTATCAACAATAAGCTCAGTCTGCCACCATTCTTCAATACCGTCAGTACTGTCCCACGTAAGAGGAATATAAGTGTCGGGTTCATTGTCCTGAGATAAAATAAGATTACAAGCCGTAACACCGAAATCACGGGGAAGGCAGACACGAAGCCACAGATGGCTTCCTGCTTTTACTGCACCGCTTATTGATTTATGCCACAATTTTGTCGGATCAAAGGGTGTTCTCATTGTAATCCTCCTGAATAAATATATAAACTATAATAAAGCACATAAAACCAAAATGCAATACGGAAAAAGAATTCCGTATTGCAAATTAATTATTATATCAGAAATATTAACAGTGCTGTCAGAAGCTAAATAATATTTTCTTATTTTTCTTTTGCTTTAACAGTGTGCCAGATATCTCTTGCGTAGTCGTTTATTGAACGGTCAGCGGCAAAAATACCAGCACCTGCAATATTATGAAGTGACATTCTGTTAAGTCTTTCTTTATCGAGGAAAATTTCCTCAGCTTTTTTCTGTGCAATTGAATAATCTGCAAAATCAGCAAGAACCATATAAGGATCGTGGTGAATTATTGTTGCACCTATTTCGGGGAAGCTCTTTCCGTCGATAAGGTGAGAATTGATATAATCAATTGTTTTTCTGAGAGTCTGGTTATTGCGGTAATAATTTTCGGGCACGTAGCCGGTCTTTTTAAGCTCGTTTACTTCAGGTGTCTTCATACCGAAGATGATAATGTTATCGTCACCCACTGCATCGTGAATTTCAATGTTTGCGCCGTCCATTGTTCCGAGAGTAACGGCACCGTTTATCATAAGCTTCATATTACCTGTGCCTGAAGCCTCTGTTCCCGCAAGAGAAATCTGTTCGCTTATATCTGCGGCGGGCATAAGAAGCTCAGCCTTTGTAACGTTATAATCTTCAACGTAAATTACCTTGAGATATTTATTGACCTCAGGATCAGAATTTATCATATTTGAAAGCGCAATTATGAAGCTTATTATCTTCTTTGCAACGAAATATCCGGGAGCCGCCTTTGCACCGAAAATATAGGTGTGAGGAACATAGTTTCCGTTGGGATTTTCCTTGATTTCAAGATATTTACTCAGAATATGAAGCGCGTTCATTTCCTGACGCTTATACTCATGAAGTCGCTTTACCTGAACATCAAAAAGGGAAGAGGTATCAATCTTTTCGCCTGTGGTCTTATAAATGTAGTCGGCAAATCTCTTTTTGTTGCCTTCTTTTATTTCTCCAAGCTTTTTAAGAACAGCCTTATCGTCGGCAAATTCTCTGAATTTAACAAGCTGTGCACCGTCTGTAATAAAGCCGTCACCGATAGTCTTTGTAAGAAGAGATGTAAGTTCGGGGTTTGCCTGACAAAGCCAGCGTCTGTGTGCAATACCGTTGGTTACATTTGTAAACTTATCGGGAGTAAGTCTGTAATAATCGTTGAAAACAGTGTCCTTAAGAATCTGTGAATGAAGTGCAGAAACACCGTTTACGCTGTGGCAAGCGGCAACGCAGAGGTTAGCCATTTTAACTGCACCGCCTGAAATAACAGCTGTTCTTTCAACATAATCAGCATTATGAGTGCATTCCCAGACATAAGCTCTGAAGCGGTTATCGATTTCCTTGATGATCTGATAAATTCTGGGAAGAAGTCTGCTTACGAGATCCTCGCTCCAGCATTCAAGTGCTTCAGCCATAACAGTGTGGTTTGTATATGCACATGTGGAGGTTACAATTCTCCATGCATCATCCCAGGCGTAACCGCATTCGTCAAGAAGAATTCGCATAAGCTCAGGGATAACGAGAGTGGGATGTGTATCATTTATATGAAGAGCCATTTTTTCGGGAACATTATCCATTGTGCCGAATTCTCTCAGATGGCGTCTTAAAACGTCCTGAACAGAAGCGGAAACAAGGAAATACTGCTGTCTTAAGCGAAGGCTCTTTCCTTCAGGGTGATTATCTGCAGGATAGAGGATTTTGCAGATGGCACTTGCCATAGCATCTCTTTCAATTGCCTTAAGATGCTGACCTGCATTGAAAAGTGACATGTCAATACCTGTGCCTTCAGCAGACCAGAGTCTGAGAACGCTTATGCCCTTACCGTCTTTGCCTGCAACAAACATATCATAGGGAACAGCCTTTATTGTGTCGGGATCGATAATTTCAACCTGATGATGACCGTTATCCCAGAAATCCTTTACGTGACCTTCAAAATTAACATAAACTGCGCTTTCCTCACGCTTTGTAAGCCATACGTCACCGCCGGGAAGCCAGTTGTCAGGAAGCTCTGTCTGCCAGCCGTCAATGAGCTTCTGCTTGAAAATACCAAATTCGTAAAGAAGTGAATAGCCTCTTGCAGGGTATCCGCTTGTTGCAAGACCGTCAAGGTAGCATGCGGCAAGTCTGCCGAGACCGCCGTTGCCGAGACCCGCATCAGGCTCACAATCATAAAGGGCATCAAGCTTTACATCATAGGATTTAAGGACTTTTTCAAAAACCTTGTTAAGATTAAGATTGTAAAGATTATTTTTAAGAGAACGGCCCATAAGGAATTCCATTGAGAGATAATAAACTCTCTTTGAACCTGCTTCGTCGCCTCTCTTGTTGAAATCAGCTCTCTGCTGAGCCATTATATCAACGAGAATAAGAGCAATTGCTCTGTAAAACTGTTCGTATGTGGCATCCTTTGCTGGAACACCGAAAAAATGAAGCAGCTTATTCTCAAGAAGAGTCTTTGCTTGTGCTTCAGAAAGTGTGTTTTTCATACAAAACCTCCAAAAAAATAAAAAGAAACACGGTTTTTTTGCAACCTTTTGGTTATTTTACACTATTTTCTGCATAAATTCAATAGGTAACAAAGAATTATATATGACAAATATTAAACGTAGATATGTGCAATATTTATAAATGAAATATTAATTGATGTCTTCTTATAAGTATTATATACCGCAAAGAGAAAAGATTTGCAATAAATTTTAAGTTCTTTATTTTTATTCTATTTGACTTATTATAAATGTTATTGTATTATATAATGACAGAAGTATTTGTTGAGGTTTCGTATGCAGGAATTTTTCAGAAGAACATGGGCACAGATAAATCTTGATGCCATTGAAAATAACATACTGCAGATAAAGAGTCTTCTCTCTGCGGGGACTTTACTTTGTGCTACCGTGAAAGCAGACTGCTACGGTCACGGATATGCCTTCACTACGGCTCAGATGAGTAAATCGGGTGCCGATTGGTTTTCCGTGTCAAATCTTGCAGAAGCCTTACAGTTAAGACGTGTTGGCATAAGTGAACCTATTCTTATTTTAGGCTACACTCCTCCCGATAAGGTGGGGGAGCTTGTATATAACGATATTTCTCAGGCAGTATATTCTTCAGACTATGCAAGAGCTCTTTCCGAAGAAGCAAAAAAAGCGGGTGTCACAGTAAACGCTCATATTAAAATTGATACGGGAATGTCACGAATTGGCTTTTTGTATCACGACAGCGTTGAGGATGCAGACGTTATAAGTGAAATAGAAGAGGTCTGTAAGCTCAGCGGAATATATCCCGAAGGTATTTTTACTCATTTTGCAGATGCTGACTGTGCCGACGGTGAGCTTTTTACAAGGCTTCAGTATGAGCTTTTCTGCACTGCCGTTGACAGTTTAAGACAGCTTGGCGTTACCTTTTCACTTCGTCACTGCAGTAATTCGGCGGCAATTCTCAATTTCCCTGAAATGAATTTTGATATGGTAAGAGCAGGTCTTATTCTCTACGGGCATTATCCTTCGGAAAGTGTGAGAAAAAGAATAAAGCTGTTACCGGTTATGGAGCTTAAAACAGTAATTTCTATGGTGAAGAATATTCCCCCTGAAACTCCCGTAAGCTATTCGGGAACTTATGTTTCCGAAGGTGTGAGAACCGTTGCTACAGTTCCTATAGGTTATGCTGACGGCTATCCAAGACGTGCATCAAATAAGCTTTATATGCTTGTAAACGGCAAAAAAGCAAGAATTCTCGGAAACGTATGTATGGATCAGACTGTAATTGACGTTACGGGAATTGAGGGTGTAAGAGAAGGAAAGCAGATAACCGTTTTCGGAAATGACGGCGGAAGCTACATAGGCGTTGAAGAAATTGCAAGGGGCGCAGAACTTATAAATTATGAGGTGCTGTGCGGTCTTTCAAGAAGAGTTCCGAGAGTATATATCAAGGATAATGAAATTATAGAAACTACAGATTATATGCTGTAAAGGAGAGTTACGAATGATAAAAATTTATAAAGCCGCATTGTCGGTGCTTCTCGTTGTGCTTGTCGTTATGGCAACCGTAACCGTTACGGGTGTGTTTGATATCAATAAGCTTATAAAAGAAGCAGGAGAGGAAAGCACAAGCTCTGTTTTTGACAGCTCATCTTATTCCTCTGTTTTTGAAACAATAACCGATTCAGGTCTTCCGCTTATGAAGACAGACGTTGAAAACGTATTTTACGCTATGAGTCTTCAGGGTGATGTTGAATTCTATGAGGTAAAGGAAAACGATATCACAAAGCTTGAAAAAAGCGGTACCAAGGACCTTGAAATTACCTGCAGCGGTCAGGTGCTTCCCGTAACGATTCATTATGTGGAAATAGACGGTAAAACTCTCGGCTACGGTCTTTTTACCAATGAAAATCATCCCGAAATTTTCCTTTATGAATATGCTTTCTGTAAGGTAACAAATCAGTTTGAAGGCTATAAGTCAAAGAGCGACCTTCTTTTGCTGGTTGATATAGAAAAGGACCGCTTCTACAGCGACCATAAGATTTACAGCGAAGCCTTCTATCTCTACAGCGACAACACGACTAAAACCTTCCTTAACGAGCCTCAGAGAACAGTTGACCTTAATGCAAGACTCAGAAGCGACTATAAAATGTTCAAGGATGAGATTTTAGATCAGTCACAGGACAGAATTCTTTTCTTCTCTTCACGTTATTATAACGACTATGATTACGGTGACGACGTTGATATATTCATAAGCGGCGGCACAGGTGACGGCCTTGACAATAACAGATATCTCTCCGATATCGCTTCTCTTGATTTCTGGAGAACCGAAGACGGTGTATATTATTTCAAGGAAAAGGAAGTAGAAGAAGCTGCTACTGACACAGCTGTTGAGGGAAGTGCTGAAGAAGCAACCGAAAACAAGGCATTCTGTCTTAAATTCTACGACGGCGATGAAAGCGAGGAGATAATCTCCTTCGAGGGTGATATTGATACCGATTACATTATATGTGACTCGTGGATACTTAATATAAAAAGCGGTGAAATATATAACGTAATAAGCGGTGAAAGCAAAAAGCTTGATTACAGCTCATTTTCAACCACCTTCATTCCCGATATTTTCAGAATGAGTGAAAACGGTGAATACTGTGTAGTAAGAGGAAAGAACAATCTCGGCAAGCCCTCTATAGGTGTTATGAATTTCAGCTGTGATAAGTTTATCACCTTTACCGATAACGTATTCGGTTACGTTGCAACCGCACAGGCACTCAACGACGGAACCGTAGTTCTCAGTATCGTAGCAGGTGAAAGCGGTAATACCTACTATCAGCTTGTTTGCGATGCCGAATCCTTCAGCGCCGTAGCTGACAAAAACGAAGCAGAAGAAGCAGAAGATACTACAGAGGAAGACACTGCTGAAACCGAAGCCGAAAACATAGTCGGTTAATTTATCAGAATAATAAAAAGACTTAAATCTTGCAGTAATTAGCAGATTTAAGTCTTTTTTTGTCAATCTTTAAGGAAATGCTCCATAAGAAGTGTTCCGCTTTCGTAGAAGATGCCTGTTTCCTTGGCAGTGTTTTCGTTTACGTTGTCGGGGCCTGAAAGCTCATTCTTCTTATGATAGATCATAAATGGTACGGGATCTCTTGCGTGGGTGTTGGTTTTTATGGGTGTGGGGTGGTCGGGTAAGATCATAATTTTGTAGTCATCATATTTTTCAAGCTGATCTATGATAACGGGCAGAACCTTTTCGTCAATAATTTCAATTGAACGCACCTTGTTTTCAGGCTCGTTTCTGTGACCGCATTCATCGGGTGCTTCAAAGTGAAGATAAACGAAGTCAACACCGTTTTCCCATTCCTTCGCGGCACACTGAGCCTTACCGTCGAAGTTTGTGTCTATGTAGCCTGTTGCACCCTCAACCTCAGGAGTGTTCATTCCTGCAAGAATACCGATACCTTTAAGAAGGTCAACGGCAGAAATTATGCTGCCTTTAAGTCCTGTTTTTTCTGTGAAATTCTGAAGAGCAGGCTTTGTGCCTTCACCCCAGAGCCATATTGAGTTTGCGGGACGAAGTCCTTTTGCAACTCTTTCCTTGTTGAGAGGATGCTCTGAAAGAACCTTATAGCTTTCCTTCATCATTGAAATGAGCTTCACTGCATTTTCGGATTTTGAAAGATATTCACCGATAACTCTACCCGAAATGTCGTGAGGGGGAGTCATATTGCCAAGGTCAGTTGTGCCGTTATGCCATACAAGGCAGTGACGGTAAGCAACACCTGCGTGGAAGGCAAAGATATCGTTTCCGAAATGCTCTTCTACAGCCTTTATAAGTACAGCCGCATCAGCAGTTGAAATGTCACCTGCCGAATAGTCAACCATTGTTTTATCCTCATAATTTTCTTCATCGGAAAGTGTAACGAGGTTGCATCTTAACGTAACGTCGGTATCAAGAAGCTCTACACCGATGCTTACGGCTTCGAGAGGACTTCTTCCGGTATAGCTTTTTGTGGGATCATAGCCTAAAACGCTTAAATTCGCAACGTCACTTCCGGGCTTTAATGAGTCTGCAACGGTTTTTACAAGACCTACCTCACCCTTTAAACCCATTTTGTTGAATAACGGCTTGTTTGCGACTTCCATAGGGGTTTTGCCGCCGAGTGCATCTACGGGATAGTCTGCCATACCGTCATACAGAACAACTGCATATTTCATAATATTGCCTCTTTTCTCAGGGAAATAATTTTATTTTTTTTTATGCCAACCGCTGATATCAGCCTTTTCCATACCGCCTATTATTTTTTCTCTCAGGGCAGGATAGGAGCCTTCAAGCTCCTGTATCAGCTTTTTCATTTCACTGCGGTTGCTTGTTTTATCTTCAGGACAAGGACTTTCTACGGTGGGAAGCTCCATTTTTTTTGCCGCAGATAAAACCTCTTTTTCCGAAGCATAAATCATAGGTCTTATCATATAAAGGTCTCTTCTTGAAAGATAAGTAACGGGACGGAAGCTTTCAATTCTGCCCCCTGAAAGCAAATTCATCATAAACGTTTCAGCCGCATCATCCATGTGATGACCTAAAGCCAACTTGTTACAGCCCTCTTCCTTTGCCATATCGTGAAGAATACCTCTTCTCATTCTTGCACAAAGTGAACAGGGATTTGTTTCTTTTCTTACTTCAAAAATTATATGATAAAGGTCTGTTTTTCTTATGATATGCTGAACTCCGAGCTTTTCGCAAAGACGGGTGATTTCGGAAAAATCCGTTTCCCTTCCGAAAAAGCTCATATCGGCGGTAATTGCCTTGACCTCGAATTTTTTCGGGTAAAACCTTCTCATTTCCGAAAGTGCGTACAGAAGGGCAAGAGAGTCCTTACCCCCTGAAACACCCACGGCAATTTTGTCGCCGTCAGATATCATATCATATTTTTCCATAGCCGCTCTCATACGGCTCATAAGCATCTGCATTATTTACCAAATCTCATTTCTTTAAGGTCACGGTAATTTATGAGCTTAATGCCCTGTGAGTTAATGAATTCAAGCGTCTTAGGATCGGAGAAAAGCTTATATTCCCACACTCTTCTCTGCCAGGAGCCGCATATAGCCTTGAGCTCATCGCTTTCAAGAGCAGGGTGAATATACGTTTCAATAATTCCTTCGGGGAATGCACGGTATTTTTCAAAGATATACTCTCTGAAGTTTTCATAGCTGTCCTTCTGAGGACCGTTCCAGTCGCCCGGCATAAGATAGTCGAGTATGGCAACGCCTGCTGCATTTGCACCCTTTACCATAGGCTCGATAAGTGCGGTAACCGCTTCCTTGGGAACATTTATATCAAGCATCTGATTTCCGAACTGCTCGTCTGTGAACTTTGAGGGAAAACGGAAGGGCATCTGTCCGTGCTTTGCACATTCTTCAATTGTAAGGCTTAAAAGCTCAAATCTGCCCGTTGCAACACCGTAAAGTGAGCCCATGTGATTATCAAAATGCGAAGGAGTAAAGCCGAACTGAGCGAGTCTGTCGTACTGAGCGTTGATTTCTTTTCTTACGTCCTGAAGGTCAGCGTGCTCTTCAAACTGGTCTGACTCGTGCCACATAAAGCCTTCCTCGTCTTTGAGTGAAGGAACGTTATCTGCAACAGGTGCCCAACGGTACGTACCCCATTCTGAAGTTGTGGTAAGGTGAAGTCCGACTGCATACTGAGGATGAGAAGCCGCCCACACAGCCGCCTCCTTTGCCCAGGGGCAAGGTGCCATAATCGTAGCAGAAGTAATTCCGCCCTTTGTGAAAAGATCCTGAACTGCAAGGTTTGCGCTGTGACACATTCCGTAGTCATCAGCATTGATAATTAAGTATCTTGACATAAATCCTCTTCCTTTACTATATAATTTATCAGCTTATACATTATATCTATGTCAACGACGGCATCAAAAAATATTCCGTCGTTCAGATATTCTTCTTTATTTATTCTTGAAGTATTTCTTACCTCTGCCGCAAGGGAGCCTTCTGTAAAGGGAATTAAAAGCAAAACTCTCTTTTTTGTTTTCGGCATATTTTCGGCAATACATTCAAGGAGTGAAGAAATGCCTATTCCTTTAAGGGCGGAAATTTTCACGGTGTTTTTCGTTACGGGCAGAAGATAAGAGTCTGCCTTATCACACTTGTTATAAACCGTAATTATGGGCTTTTCTTCATCTGAAAGCTCTTTAAGTATATCCTTTGTGACCTGAAGCTGATTTTCACATTCGCTGTCAGATGCATCGCAGAGGATAATGAGAATATCAGCATCTGCTCCTTCTTCAAGGGTTGATTTGAAGGCTTCAACGAGAAAGTGGGGAAGTCTTGAAATAAAGCCTACCGTATCAATAAGCATTACTTCACTTCCGTCCGGCAGCTTTATGGCTCTTGCCGTGGGATCAAGGGTTGCAAAAAGCTTGTTTTCTGCAAGCACATCTGAGTCCGTAAGCGTATTGAGAAGCGTGGATTTTCCCGCATTTGTATAACCTACGATAGCGGCAGTCACAACACCGTCTTTTTTTCTTCTTTCTCTGTAGCGTTCTCTTCTTTTTGTAAGCTCCTGAAGCTGTACTTCAAGAGAGTGAATACGTCTTCTTATATGACGCTTGTCGCTTTCAAGCTTCGTTTCACCCGGACCTCTTGTGCCTATACCGCCGCCAAGTCTTGAAAGAGCAGTGCCCTGACCTGAAAGGCGGGGGAGAGAATATTTCAGCTGTGCAAGCTCAACCTGAAGCTTACCTTCACCGCTTCTTGCATTTTTTGCAAAAATATCAAGAATAAGAACCGTTCTGTCTATAACTCTCGTTTTTAATATTTTTTCAAGATTTCTTTCTTGTGTGGGGGTTAATTCACCGTCGCATATAACAACGTCAATTTTTGCATTTTCGCATATTTCCTTTGCTTCAAGCAGCTTTCCTGAGCCTATATACGTTACACTGTCGGGCTTTACCCGCTTTTGTATTATGATCCCTTCGGTTTCTCCGCCAGCCGTTTTAACAAGCTCCGAAAGCTCGTTTACGGAGCATTCTGCATCAAATTCACCTGTGTCAACGGATATCAGAAGAACCTTTTCGGGTGTTTCGGTGTTTTCGTAGAATTCTATTTTTCTCACCTCTTAAAAAAACATTTTATCATAATAAAATATAGATGTAAAGAACAACGGAAAACAAAACCTTTTAATGATAAAAAATATAGGAAAATACAGGGGATTTAATAAAAAAACTATTGACAAAACGGTTTTCGGGTGCTAATATCTTAGTAGTTAGCAGAGGCTAATTCAATTTTGTGCGGTTCAGGTGATGTTGATGACGTTGTTAGATGCTCAGGAAGGTAAGGAATATTTTATCAAGGATATCTTCACTGATGATGAAGAGCTTGATGATTTTCTTTTTTCACTCGGTTGCTACAGCGGTGAGCCTATAACTGTCATTTCACATCTTAAAGGCGGTTGTGTCGTATCTATTAAGGACGGCAGATATACTATTGATAAGCTTCTTGCAAAGGCTATAGAAATCGGCTGATTTAATTTTTGTAAAGGCAGCTGATTGCTTTTTTTGGGTATGAGTTAGCAAAGGCTAACTATATAAGTGTGTTTTAAGGAGAATGAAGATGAGAATTGCTTTGGCAGGTAATCCCAACAGCGGAAAGACCACTATGTATAATGCTCTTACGGGCAGTAATGAAAAGGTGGGTAACTGGGCAGGGGTTACTGTTGATAAAAAAGAACATTCAATAAAGAAAAGCTTTTATGATATGAAGGAAGATATTACAGCGGTTGACCTTCCCGGTGCTTATTCTATGTCACCCTTTACTTCCGAAGAAAGTGTAACGAGTGAGTACGTAAAGAATTCATCTCCTGACGTTATCATTAATATTGTTGATGCCACAAATCTCAGCAGAAGCCTTTTCTTTACCACACAGCTTCTTGAATTGGGAATTCCCGTGGTAGTGGCCCTTAATAAGTCGGATATCAACAGAAAAAAGAAAACCGTTATAGATGAAAAGCTTCTTGCCCAAAGGCTCGGCTGTCCCGTAATCAATACGGTTTCCACATCTAACGACGGCTTGGGTGAGCTTATAACCGCCGCCTTGGAGTCTGCAGGAAAAACACAGAAGGCTCCTTACAGTCAGAGAAATATTGACTTTACAAGTAAAACTCAGGTGCGTGAAGAAGATAAAAGACGATATGCCTTTGTAAATAAAATCGTAAAAGAGGTTGAAAAGAGAAAGGTTCTTACCAAGAACAGAAATTCTCAGGATAAAATAGATGCATTTCTTACAAACAAATGGCTGGGAATTCCGATTTTTGCCGTTGTGATGTTCCTTGTTTTCTGGATATCTCAGGCAGGACCGGGTGTGTGGATTGCTGATTTTTTCGTAGCAATTCTTGAAAAAGGTCAGGAAGCGGTAGCTGTTTTATTTGAAAACGCAAATCCTTTGCTTTCTGCACTTCTTGTTGACGGTGTAATCGGCGGTGTTATTGCCGTTATCGGATTTTTACCTCTCGTTATGGTGATGTATTTCCTTATAGCCCTTCTTGAAGACTGCGGTTATATGGCAAGAGTATCGGTTGTTCTCGATCCTATTTTTAAGAAGGTCGGTCTTTCGGGTAAATCCGTAATTCCTTTCGTTGTAGGCACAGGCTGTGCAGTGCCCGGAGTTATGGCATCAAGAACCATAAGAAATGAAAGGGAAAGAAGAGCAACGGCTATGCTTGCTCCCTTTATGCCTTGCGGAGCAAAGCTTCCCATAATTTCTCTTTTTGCAGGTGCTTTCTTCTCCGACGAAACTTGGGTTGGACCTCTTATGTATTTTGTGGGTATTGTGATCATTTTCTTCGGTGCCCTTATAATCAATAAGATCACGGGTAACAGCAGGAAAAAATCCTTCTTTATTATGGAATTGCCCGAATATAAGGTTCCTTCCTTATGGAGAGCGGTAAAATCAATGTGTTCAAGAGGCTGGTCTTACGTTGTAAAAGCGGCAACGATAATTCTTGTATGTAACACTGCAGTTCAGATTATGCAGTCGTTTACGTGGAAATTTACGGTTGCAGAAACAGCAGATACTTCAATTCTCGCTTCAATTGCAGGGCCTTTTGCCTATGTTCTCATTCCCGTTGTAGGCGTTCTTTCCTGGGAACTTGCGGCGGCGGCAGTAACAGGCTTTATTGCAAAGGAAAACGTTGTAGGTACACTTGCCGTATGCTTTGTCGGTCTTGAAAATCTTATAGACACCGAGGAGCTTCAGATGCTTGAAGGCAGTGGTGCAGAGGTTGCAGGCGTTATGGCTCTTTCAAAGGCGGCGGCATTGGCTTATCTTATGTTCAATCTCTTTACACCGCCTTGCTTTGCGGCTATCGGTGCTATGAATGCTGAAATGAAGAGTGCAAAATGGTTCTGGAGCGGAATTGCACTTCAGCTTATGACAGGCTTTTCAATAGGATTCACAGTTTATCAGGCAGGAACTCTCATTACAACAAAATCAACAGGTGCAGGATTTGTTCCCGGTCTTATTGCGGTTGCGGCTTTCGTTATTGTGCTTACGGTTCTGTGTATAAAGGGCGATAAAAAAGCAAAAGCCGAAAAGGCAAAGAAAAAAGAAAAGGTCAGAGTATAAAGTATGGATAATATAATTATTATAGCATTAGTTGTTCTGATAGTAGGACTTGCAGGTCTTTATATTTATAAGTCAAAGAAAAAAGGCGTAAAGTGCATAGGCTGTCCTGACGGAAAAAACTGTTCGGGAAATTGCTGTGACTGTCAGAAAATAAATGAATAAAAAATCACTCTGCAGATTTGTTTTTCTGCAGAGTGATTTTTATTTATTCTGTAAATAATTGATTATGACGTTGGGAGCCACAAGAAGCTCTCTTAAAGCTCCTCTTATGAAGTCGGTGTCGCTTTGGGCTCCGATTTTTTTAAGCCCTTTAACACCGTTTATCTGTGCTATAATATCTGCTCTGAATAAATGATAGTCACTGGAAAGAAAGCCTGTATGAAGCTCAAAAAGCTCTTTACCCGAATGATTTTTAACTATTTCCTTGCCGAATTTGAAGTTTTCATTTGTAGTAGTGGATTTATCTTCAAGAATAATTCTTTCTTCATTAATACCTCTGCTGATAAGATGCTCTTTTATTATGAGGGCTTCACTTTTCTTCTGTCCTTTACGGAAACAGCCTCCGCAGGTAACTGCAACGGTATGGGGATGATTTTTAAGATATATTGCCGCCTTTTCAATTCTTTTGAGAAGATGCTCACTGGGAGTTTCCTCGCCGATAACAAGACCGCCGAGCACGAATAAATAGTCAAGGTCCCCGTCAAAGTCTTCTTTTGCATCCTTTATTATCATAGCGCCTAAGCCGAGATATGCACCGAGGGTAACCGAAAGTGAGGTGCCGAGAGCAATTTTTGCCGCTTTATTAATCATAATATCAACTCCAAAAAAACTGATGAATATATTTTATATTAAAAATAGCACAAAAGTCAAATAAAATTCTTGACATTTCAGTTTTTGTGTGATAATATAATCGGGTAATCTGAATAACGGACTTCGGGTAGAAGAAAATCTTCAGCCGCTATCAGTAATTTGCGGATGTGGCGGAATTGGCAGACGCGCTAGGTTCAGGTCCTAGTGAATGCAAGTTCATGTGGGTTCGACTCCCGTCATCCGCACCAATTGGGAGTATAGCTCAGCTGGGAGAGCACCTGCCTTACAAGCAGGGGGTCACAGGTTCGAGCCCTGTTGTTCCCACCAGAAAAAGACCAAGTCAACCGACTTGGTCTTTTTTCAATGAAATAAATCCTTGCAGGATTTATGAAATAATGCTTCGCATTATGAAATAGCTGTCGCTATGAAATACGCTGCGGCGTATGCGGAGTGTTTGTAAGGACACTTCGCAGTTTTATTGTGCGTTGCACAGTTTTATTGTCCTTCGGACAGTTTTATGCGAATAAAATAACACTGAAGCCGTAAGGCTTCAATATCACTTTTGATTTATCAAAAATATCACTGTAAATTTTAATTTGCAATATCACTTATACATCCCGAAGAAAATATTTTCATTCCGGCATAATTGTTTTCAAAGTATATAACCCACTATGACACTTTCAAGCCGAAAGTGTCAATTTTTATATAAAAAAATCGGGAACACTTCATTACAAAGTGTCTCCCAATAATTTTTTTTCTGTCCTTAGCAACCCTGCATATATGAAGGATTTGTTTCATTTCATATTGAGTGTATGCGAGATGTTTCATAATCCGTCAGGATTATTTCATATTTCCCGCAAGGAAAATATTTCATTAAATGCAGTATGATGTTTTCAGATATATATGCTTTATATCGTCACAGCGATATATTATTGCAATATCTTTTTATCCTCTTCTCTCAGATCAAGAAGAGTTATTATTCTTTCAAAGTTTTCCTTTGCACCTATTAAGACTTCTTCTTTATGTGCATCGCTTCCGAGATAGAATTTACAGCCGCAGTCCTTTGCGATATAATAAGGTCTTAAAAGAATTTCTTTTTCTTCCTCGGAATTGAAAATGGTTTTTGTGTTAAGTTCAATTCCCAAGCCTTTTTTAGCACAGTCTGAAAAAATTTCCTCTAAATCCTTGGTTTTAAGAAGCCTTATAACGTCGGGGGTGTTGCTTTTCATAATATGCCCCGATGTCATATGGGCAATTCCCATTTTGTGAAAAGGGAGCTCCATTGAAAGTAAGGCTTTTATTTTATCAACCCATATCACAGCCGCTTCTTCGGCTGTTTTTATTTTTGTCCGGACAGTATTTCCTTCAAGATGCAGATGTGTTGTTGCCACCGTTACAAAATCCAATTGACTGAGAGTTTCAAGGCTTATTCCGAGAACGTTATTAAAGTCAATATCAAGCTCAGCACCGAACAAAAACTCAATACCTTCAGCCTCAGGGAGAGGAAGAACGGACGTAAGATAGCTTTTTCCGTGTTCCTCTATCCACTGTGCTTCACTATATACCGCTTCATCCCAGAAGTGATTTGTAAGACAAATTTTTTTCAGATTATTCTCTTTTGCATATCTTAAAATTCTCTCAGGTGTCTGATTTTTATCCTTACAGCATCTTGATACCGTTGAATGAATATGAAAATCGTGGTCTGCCTGAAATCTCATAGAAAATACCTCGCAGGTGAAATTATAAAAGCTTTATCTTCTTTTCTTCCAAGGGCATATTTGCTCTGAAATTGGGCACTTCAAGTGTTTTTCCGTTGTTGGTGACGGAAAGATTTGAAAGAAGTCCCACTGCCGTCCATTCACAAGCCTTATATACGTCAAGCTCAGGCTGTTCGTTTTTTCTGATAGCTTCAATAAAATCTTCAACAATGAAGAAATCTCCGCCGCCGTGTCCCGCATTTATCTGTTCGGGCGTGGCGTTTTTGTATTTTTCGGGAAGATAGTCCTTGTAATTCATAAGCTCTTCCCAATCCATTGAGCCGTCAGGCTTCTGATTTTTACGGAAAGAAACTCTGTCAATGTCACCGGGGAGATTGCCCTTGCCGTAAGCGGCAGACTGGAAAATTCCTTCAGTACCCTGAAGAAGATAATGGTCCATACAGTGAGGTCTGGGTGACATACAGTCTGTTCTTATCTGAAGAAGATTGCCCTTTTCGGTTTTGCACATAGTTGTTGTGCCGCTGTCCTGTTTTACTCCGTAATCGTGGCGCGGACCCGCAGAAAAACAGGAAATTTCAGTAATTCTGTCATCGGGGAACCACTGCATAACTGGACCTATGCTGTGAGTGGGATAGAAGTTGCCTCTTATACCGCACTGCCAGTAGCTTCTCCAGGAGGTCTTTCCGTCAGGGTATTTAAGTAAATCGCCGATATTATGAAGATACATTCCCTCCGCATAATAGGGTGTGCCGAATATGCCGGCTCTCACAAGCTCCTTTACAAGCTGAACCTCTGGAGTGTAAATGTAGTTTTCTGCATACATATAAATTTTGTTATATTTTTCAACGGTTTCGCAAAGCCAGAATAATTCATCCATTGAAACACCTGCAGTAACCTCACTCATAACGTGCTTTCCTGCTTCAAGAGCAGTTATAGCCTGAGGAACGTGGCACTGCATAGGAGTTGCGATAATAACGGCATCAATGTCACTTTCAAGCATATCTTCATATACACGGAAGGTTTTGACGTCACCGATTTTATCTGCCGCTTCTTTTAAGTGGTCTTCATTAAGGTCGCACATAGCTGCAATTTTTACGTCATCACACATCTGAAGTCCTTTGAGAGTTGAAAGTCCTCTTGTGCCTACAATACCGATTTTTATCATTGTATATCATCCTTTTCTGATAAGTTTTTTATGACCATTTACCTGTGCCGTTGCAGAAGGGACAGGGAACTCTGCCGTTGCCGCAGCTGCACGGACTGTTGTCTGAAAGCTTTCCGTCACCGTAGCAACCGCTGCACTGAACGGTCTTCAGTCCCATACATCTTGGGCATGCACCGTTTGAAACGTTACCCTGATCAACGGAGCCTTGCGCTGTGGCAGGCGTGATATTTATTGTAAACGTTGTTTTGTATGAATAATTGTCGAAGAAGCCGTAACCTGCAATTGTATAATCAAGATAGGCTTCTACCGTACAAGTGCCTTCTTTTACACCTTGAATTTGACAAGTTGCATCATTTCGGTTTATTTTTACGTTTTCTGCACCGTCTATGATGTACCAGCTGTATGCATACAGCGTGCTTGCAGGATGCTTAGGATTGTAGAACGTTATATATTCACCGACCTCATAAGTGTATTGAGCGCCGTCGGAAATATATTTTGAACCTATAAATCTGCCGTCAACAGGTGATGAAGCGGCACCGTCGGATGTTCCTGAGGAACCGGATGAGCCTGATGAAGACGATGAGTTCGGCATATTTTTGTATTTATAATCTGCACCGTAATAATCAAGAGAAAACTCTGTCAACTGCATACAGGATTTGTTTATACATTCGTATATTTCAAGAAGAAAGTATTGATATTCCGAATATACGTCATCTACACCGAAATAACATTTTTCTTTGTTTTTATCAGGCATTCCGTAGTAGTCGCTTTTTGAATCAAGTGTAACCCAGTTTTCTTTATCGTTTGATGCGAATAAAGTCCATTTTTTTGGGTTTCTGCCTCTGTATGTAAAAGAGTCTTCACCTGTAACCATAGTATATCCTTTTATTGCTACAGGGGTATCTGTTTCAAATAGCACGTAACATCCTTTGAATCTGGTTACACACCATTTTGTTTCAGCGTCAAGATCGAAAAGGTTTGAGGCTTCTTCATTTGATGAATTGCCGCTTGTGGCTTCAGTTGCCCAGATATTGATATCTGAATAGGAATAGGGTTCGAGCTCTACTGATACTCTCAGAATTGTTCTTGCATCAGAAGCGGTTATTTTTCCGTCGTTGTTAATGTCTGCTGCTTCAAACTGAGTTTCGGTCGGAATGTCAAGCTCCACAGAATATCTTAAAGCACAACGGGCATCAGAGGCTTCCAGTTTTCCGTTGTTTGTAACGTCACCGGGAGTTGAAGCATGGGCATTGAACAAAGTGAAAATGATCAAAATGCAGGAAAAAACAGCAATTGCAGATTTTTTTAACTTCTTCACAATAATCTCTCCTTAATAAGCATATTGTTTTTTTTTTTTGCTGAAAATATCGTAACACAAATACAGTATTTTGTAAAGAAATTTTAATATTATGTTAAAATTGACTAAGATCAAAGGAGAATTCTTATAAATATTAAAAAGTGTCAGCACCGTTTTTATGGTTCTGACACTTTTTTTGAGGTTAAATTATTCCGCTATGAAATCTTTTATATGTTTGGCTTTTTCATAGCCTTCGTTATAAAGGGCAGTGAGCTTTTCTTTATCTTTGGTAAGCGTTCCCATTCCCTTTGATGATGAAGGGGAGATTA
This sequence comes from Acutalibacteraceae bacterium, assembly GCA_045591285.1. Lineage (GTDB taxonomy): Bacteria > Bacillota > Clostridia > Oscillospirales > Acutalibacteraceae > RUG806. Next base: position 89,846 of record JAZNSP010000046.1, on the reverse strand, counting down.
TAAGCACCTTACCTTGTTTTTCAAGCTCAAGTGCTTTCTGTACACTTTCATTATATAGCTTATATCTTTCTTCAAGTGCTTTTGACGTAAGCGGGTATTTGTTTCTGAGAAGAAATGCCGCTTTTTTGTCAACAGAAGGAAGGTGAAGCTCATTTTTCGGACGTGTAAGAATTAAAACAATTTTGTCACAGCCGTCTGAAACGGCTTTTTCAATGGGAACGGGATCAGATGCACCGCCGTCGTAGTATGGAATTCCTTCAATTTTTATGGGCTTACAGATAACGGGAAGACAAGAAGAAGCCATAAGCACAGTGTAGTCGTCACTTTTGTATGCTTCCTTTCCGAAATATTCTGCCTTCCCTGTAAGTGCATTTGTTGCAACGGTGGTAAAGGTGCCTTCGAAATTTTTCAGATTTATAAAATTGAGAGGATCCTCACCGTCGGAATTTGAAAGGGTTGCATAAATATAGTCAAGTGATACGTAAGAACCGCTGTTTATAAGATTTTTTACGCCCATATATTCGGGGCGAAATGTATAATCACTGTAAAAACGAAGGGTTCTTCCTCTTTGTTTCCCGATAAAAGTGGCGGCGTTTGCAGCACCTGCCGAAACGCCGTAAACCTTATCAAAATATAAATTATCATCAAGACAGCGGTCAAAAACACCGGCACCGAAAATACCTCTGAGACCGCCGCCTACATCAATAATTCCTGTCATATCCGTTTATTAAACTTCAGATTTTGCATAAGCGGGGGAGTTTTGACCTATCCACATTTCATCCCACTTCACACCTGAAATTTTTTCAAGACGTTTTTTCTGTTCATCTGAAATCGTAACGTTTCCTGTTTCGTGCTTTTCTTTGATTACACGCTGAATTTCAGAGTGGTCTTTTTTAGTCATCGTAAAGCTCTTTATGAGAATAAGTGTGAGAAGTCCGAATATAATGGGCATAACGGAGAAGTTAAGACGAAGACCGAAAATAGTCTTTGCAGTCTGATAAATGGGTTCCTTCTTCTTTACGTCATAGCCGAAGAATCTGAGAGAATATCCGAGAATGCCCGTCATAAATGAGCTGATTGTTTTTGATGTAAAGGAACGGAAGGTAGCAATAACACCTTCACGGCGGCGGCCAGTTATAAGCTCGTCAACGTCGGTGATATCAGGCTGAATGGTATCAATTGCAAAGCCGGGGCCTGAGAAGCCGAAGTTATAGAGAATAGCCGCAAGATAAAGGAAAACAGCGGGAGTTTTATCCGTAACAAAGAGATTAATGAACAGACCTATAATCATAATGGGGGTAAGCATAAGTCCTGAGGTTCTCTTGTCAAAATAACGGTTAAGGAAATAAATTACGGGGGAGCCCATAAATTCAGATGTTCCCGCAACGGTGTTAAGAATATTGAAGTGACTGTATTTATCCGCAATACTTACAATGAAATACTGGTCTGAATAGCTGTAGAAGCTTGAACGGAAGGAGTTGAAAAGACAGATAAAGAAATACTGTCTGAAGGAACGGTTCTTTGCTACAAGATAATATTCATTGAAAAGATAACGCCAGTTAATAGGCTCGTTTTTAAGTGAAAGAGATGAAGGCTCAGGGCAGGTGAAGAAGGAAAGTATGGGTGACCACACGAACCAGAAGGCAAGCACGATACCTGAAAGAAGATAAGTGCCTCTGTGCTCAGGTGAAGGATTGTCCATATTAAGTCCGCCCAGCATCATTCCCATAAACAGAAATGATGTTATCTGACCTACGCTGTTCATCATATATTCGACCATTTTATACTGAGTTCTTCTGAAATAGTCGGGTTCAATTGTAGGAAGCATAGCAACGTGGGGAACGCTCATCATTGTATAGCTTGTTGAGTAGATAAATGCTGTAATAAGGTAATATATTGAGTTATAGGTCATATTACCCATTGAAGAAATACCGAAGGAGCACCACTTCATTATGTATGCGAAGAAGAAGGGAATAGCACCTGCGAAGACATAAGGACGGTGCTTTCCGTATTTTGAACGTGTGCGGTCGGTGATAAGTCCCATTATAACATCGGAAAATGCATCAATAATGCCGTTTATCATACTGATTTTTCCCGTAACGTGTGTAGGCATTTCCTCAACGAAGCTTAAAAACTGCTGATGGTAGAGATTAAGCGGATATCCTGCACCGCCAAGTGTTATATTGGCACAGGTATATCCTGCCATAGGTTTTATGTATGTACCGAAATTACCTTCAATGCCTGCGGCGTTTTTCAGTTTTTCGCCGCCGTTTTTTAGAGCAGTGCTGAAATTTCCGCTATTTGCTTTTCTGCCCATAAATAATTCTCCTCTTTTGTGCAAAATTTTCTGATACCCTGAAATTATACCATTAATATAGTAATAATGTCAAACAAATTATCTGAATATTTGTTGAAAAATTATGTGAAAAAAGTCAAATTTCTATTGCATTGAATTGCCTTTTGTGCTATAATTTTCCCCGTACACATTTATAAATTTGTTGTATTTCACCATATTCCCTATATATTCAGGAGGTAAACATTTTGAAACTTTATAACGCTAATGACATCAGAAATGTCTGTATCGCCGGTCACGGCGGCAGAGGTAAAACTACTCTTGCGGAAGCAATGCTTTATATATCAGGCGCATCCGACAGAATGGGAAAGGTTGCAGACGGTAACACGGTAATGGACTTTGACGCTGAAGAAAAGCGCCGTCATAACTCTGTTTCATCTGCTGTTTGTCCTATCGAATGGCGCGACAGAAAGATTAATATTATTGACACTCCCGGTCTTTTTGACTTTGCTACCGGTGTATCAGAAGGTATCAGAGCTGCTGAAACAGTTCTTATCGTTACAAAATCAGGCTCAGGTGTAGGCGTCGGCGCTGAAAAGGCATACAAGGCTGCAACAGCAAGAGGTATGTCAAAGTACATCATAGTTACAGGCTGTGATGCAGAAAACGCTAACTTCTATAAGACTGTTGATGCTTTCCAGGAAGGCTTCGGTAAGAAGGTTTGTCCCGTTGTTGTTCCTTATGTTGTAGGTGACAAGGTTGAATGCTACGTAAACTTCCTTCAGAATAAGGCATTTGCATATAAAGACGGTAAGGCAACTCAGGTTGATATGCCCTCATCAGAAAGAATTACTCAGCTTCACGAAGCATTCACAGAATCAGTAGCTTCTTCTGATGATGATCTTATGATGAAATATTTCGACGGTGAGGAATTTACTCACGACGAAATCGTTGCAGGTCTTTCAAAGGCTGTTCTTGACGGAACAGTAATGCCTATGTATGCTTGCTCAGCTTACAATCTTGAGGCTATTGACCTTGTTCTCAACGGTATCACAAAGATGGCTCCCTCACCTGTTCAGTTCAAGGAAACAGCTGTTAATGATAACGGCGAAGAAATTGAGCTTGAATGTGATGAAAACGGTCCTCTTGCAGCTATCTGCTTCAAGACGGTTGCTGACCCCTTCGTTGGTAAGATGACCTACGTTAAGGTTGCTTCAGGTAAGATAGACGGTAGCACACCCTGCTACACACCCAGAACAGCCGCTAATCAGAGAATGGGTAAGCTTATTATTCCCAAGGGCGGTAAGACTGAGGATACCGCAGTTATCACAGCCGGTGATATAGCTGTTATCACAAAGCTTGACGGTATCAAGACAGGTGACACAATCTGTGCAGAAAAGACTCCTCTTACCCTTAAAGCTCCCATATTCCCCGATCCCTGTCTTTCAATGGCTGTTATAGTTAAGAAGAAGGGTGAAGAAGAAAAGGTTGCCGCAGGTCTTAAAAAGCTTTCACACGAAGATCCCGCTATCAGATATTATACAAACGACGAAACAAGAGAACAGATTCTCTCAGGTCTTGGCGAACAGCATCTTGACCTTATCGTATCAAAGCTCAAGACCAAGTTCGGTGTTGAGGTTGACCTTCAGATTCCCAGAGTTGCTTACAGAGAAACCATCTCCAAGAGAGTTGAAATTCACGGACGTCATAAGAAGCAGTCCGGCGGTCACGGTCAGTTCGGTGACGTTTGGATCAGATTTGAGCCCTGTGATGAGCTTGACCTTGTATTCGGTGAAGAGGTTGTCGGCGGCAGCGTTCCCAAGAATTTCTTCCCCGCAGTTGAAAAGGGACTCAGAGAAAGTGTTAAGCGCGGTATCGTTGCAGGTTATCCCGTAGTAAATATCAAGGCTACACTTTATGACGGATCTTATCATCCCGTTGACTCATCAGAAATGGCATTCAAGACAGCCGCTTCTCTTGCTTTCAAGCAGCTTAAAGATACAGCAGGTCCCGCTATCTTAGAGCCTATCGGAACTCTTAAAGCATATATGCCCGACGATAATCTCGGTGACATTATGGGTGATATCACAAAGCGCCGCGGCAGAGTTCTCGGTATGGGCCCTGCAGACGAACCCAAGATGCAGCTTCTTGAGGCAGAGGTTCCTATGGCTGAAATGGGTGACTTCTCAACAACACTTCGTTCTGTAACAGCTGGCAGAGGTTATTTCTCTCTTGAATTCGCAAGATATGAAAGAGCACCTCAGGATGTTGCTCAGAAGGTTATCTCTGAATCCACAATGGAAGACGACGACGAATAAAAATACTGTGTCCGTTCCGTTTATTCGGAACGGACATTGTGTTGTAAAACAGACTTTTACGGCAAAATGGTATATTATCTACAAAAAAATCTTTTTTTATATTGAAAATATGTAATTTATGGTATATAATAAAGAAAAAAAGGAGTTTTATTATGGAAAATATTCTTAAACTGCTTGAGTTTTTCATTGAAGAGCCTGAAACTTTAAAGGTTATTGATACAATCCGTGCTATAAAGGATTATTTTTTGGAGCTTATTTCTCAGTATATGTAATTTCATTTTTTTGATTGTATTCTTATGAAACTTGTTGCCCGAATGCCCGGAAGGGTGTTCGGAAAGTTTTTTTTGAAGGTTAATTTTCCTTATTGAAATTATGTATTCTGCAGACAGAAAAGAGTACGGCACGTTTTATAACAAATACATAATAATTATCATTCACTGCAGTATATTTTCTATATATTGTATTGTTGACTTTGTTTGTGCCGTATTGTATAATACATATAGATTTTTACATGACTGACGGATTTCGAGAATTGACTCGGTGGAATGTAAAAGTTTTATAATGCCGACCGTCTGGGCGCAATCAGTTTTGTTGAAATCTGATTGTGCTTCTTTTTATTGGAAAAATATACGTTTTTGATATAGAAAATTGAGAATGAAGGAGAATTGATATGACACACGAGGCTTGGAACGGTTTCAAAGAAGGTAACTGGCAGAATAATATAGACGTCAGAGATTTTATTCAGTTAAACTACAAAGAATATCTCGGTGACGACAGCTTCCTTGCGGGTGCAACCGAAAGAACAAGTGCACTTATGGAAAAGGTTCAGACTCTTTTTAAGAAGGAAAGAAAAAGAGGTGGTGTTCTTGATGTTGATACAGAGAGAGTATCCTCACCTCTCAGCTATCTTCCCGGATATATTGATAAGGAAAACGAGCTTATTGTAGGTATGCAGACCGACAGTCCTCTTAAAAGAGGTGTTAATCCCTTCGGCGGCATAAGAATGGCACGTCAGGCGTGTTCAGCTTACGGCTACAGACTCAGCGACAAGGTTGAAGAGGAATTCCGTTTCAGAACAACTCATAACGACGGTGTTTTCAGAGCATATTCAGATGAAATGCGTCTTGCAAGAAAATGCCACGTTATAACAGGTCTTCCCGATGCTTACGGCAGAGGCAGAATTATCGGTGACTACAGAAGAGTGGCTCTCTACGGTGTTGACAGACTTATTGATGAGAAGATCAAGGATAAAAAAGAGGTTGTTTCAAGAGAATACGTAGTTGAGAATATCCGTTTGGCAGAAGAGCTTTTCAGACAGGTGACTTTCCTTGGCTACCTCAAGGAAATGGCGGCTCTTTACGGCTATGATATAAGCGGTCCTGCAACTAATGCAAAAGAAGCAATTCAGTGGACATATTTTGCCTATCTTGCCGCAATAAAGGAGCAGAACGGTGCCGCTATGTCATTGGGCAGAGTAAGCACGTTCTTCGATATCTATATTGAACGCGATATTGAAAGAGGAATTCTTACAGAAGAAACTGCACAGGAGCTTATGGATGATTTTGTAATCAAACTCAGAATTGCAAGACATCTGAGAACTCCCGAATATAATGAGCTTTTCGGCGGTGATCCTATGTGGATTACAGAGGCTATAGGCGGTATGGGCAAGGACGGAAGAACTCTTGTTACAAAGAACTGCTACAGAATGCTCAATACTCTTTATACTCTCGGCTGTTCATCTGAGCCTAATCTCACGGTTCTCTGGTCAAATGCTCTTCCCGAAAACTTCAAGAAATTCTGTGCAAAGGTTTCTTGCGATACTGACTCAATTCAGTATGAAAATGACGACATTATGCGTCCTCACCACGGTGACGATTATGCAATTGCCTGCTGTGTTTCCGCTATGGAAATAGGAAAGCAGATGCAGTTCTTCGGTGCAAGATGTAACCTTGCCAAGCTTCTTCTTATTGCAATAAACGGCGGTTATGACACTGCAAGCGGTATGCGTATAGGTCCTAGAATGCCCGTTATGGACAGTGAAACGCTGGACTACGAAGAGGTTCAGAAGCGTTTTTCAATATATATGGAATGGCTTGCTAAGCTTTACGTGAATACAATGAACGTTATTCACTATATGCACGATAAGTATGCTTATGAAAAAATCCAGATGGCTCTTCACGATACTGAGGTTACAAGATTTATGGCGTTCGGTATTGCGGGACTTTCTGTTGTTGCTGACTCTCTCAGTGCTATAAAATATGCAAAGGTTCATCCTGAAAAGGATGCTCTCGGTTATATAGTAGGCTTTGAAACGGAGGGCTCGTTCCCCAAATACGGTAATGATGATGACAGGGTTGACCTTATTGCAAGAGATATTGCACATCAGATGATAACCGAGCTTCGTAAAACTCCTACCTACAGAAATGCTGTTCACACTCTTTCAGTTCTTACTATTACTTCAAACGTTATGTACGGTAAGCACACAGGTGCTACACCTGACGGAAGAAAATCAGGTGCAGCATTTGCCCCCGGCGCAAACCCCCTTCATAACCGTGAAGAAAACGGTGCTTTGGCTTCACTTAATTCCGTTGCAAAGATCCGTTATGAAGATTGCCGTGACGGTATTTCCAATACGTTTACCATCACTCCCGAAGCACTGGGAAAAACAAAGGAAGAAAGAGTGGATAATCTTGTTACCATTCTTGACGGTTATTTCCTTAAAAATGCACATCATATCAACGTAAACGTACTCAATCGTGAAACACTCATAAAGGCTTATGAAAATCCTGAGGAATATCCTAATCTTACTATCCGTGTTTCAGGCTATGCTGTAAACTTCAATAAGCTTTCCCGTGAACAGCAAAGAGAGGTTATCAGCCGTACCTTCCACGAAAGCGTATGATGAAGGGCTTTGTTCATTCTCTGCAGAGTCTTGGAACGGTTGACGGGCCGGGAGTTAGATTTGTTGTTTTTTTTCAGGGCTGTCCTCTCAGGTGTAAATGCTGTCATAATCCTGATACGTGGAATATGTCAGAAGGAACGCAGTATTCCTCTGAGGAAATTGTGAATAAGGTTTTAAGATACAAGGAATATTTCAGAAACGGCGGCGGTATTACAATTTCAGGCGGTGAGCCGTTAATGCAGCCTGAATTTGCCGCTGAGATATTCTCTCTCTGTAAAGAACAGGGGATCAATACCTGCCTTGATACCTCAGGCTGTGTGATGAATGATAAGATAAAAAAGCTGCTTACTGTGACCAACAGAGTTCTTCTCGATATGAAATATAAAAATGAAGAGCTTTATATTGAAAACGTTGGCTGCAGTAAAAAAGCGGTTGATGAATTTCTCTCATATCTCAATGCCGAGAAAATTCCCGTTACTCTCCGTCAGGTTATAATTCCCGAAGTGAATGATGATGAGGATAATATTTCATTTATCAGAAGCACTATGGAAAAATTCAGTGTTATAGATAAAATTGAGCTTCTGCCCTTCAGAAAAATCTGCGAAACGAAATATAAAAATCTCGGACTCAAGTACCCCTTTGGTGATAAAAATGAGCCTGACAGTGAGCTTATGAAAAAACTTAATTCTCTTTTGTAAACAGCGCTAAATGTGCTGTTTACTTTTTTTTACGGGTGTAATATAATGATTAAAAGGAAAACAAAAAGGAGAGCAACAATGAGGTTTGAAATTATAAAAAGCGATTTTGTAAAAGACGGAAAGCCTATTAAGCTTATTTCGGGCGCCGTGCATTATTTCAGAAATCTTCCTGAAACGTGGGAGGATATTTTTAAGAAGCTTCTTGCGATGGGCTGTAACTGTGTTGAAACCTACTGTGCATGGAATATGCACGAAAAAAAGCAGGGTGAATTTGATTTTTCAGGTATGCTTGATATCGGAAAATTCATAAAAACAGCAGGCGAGCTCGGTCTTATGGCAATTGTACGTCCTGGCCCTTACATCTGCTCCGAATGGGAATTCGGCGGTCTTCCGTGGTGGATTCAGTGCGACGAGGATATGGAGATCCGTTGTATGAATGAAAAATATATAGAGTGCTTTGACAGATATCTCGACCGTCTTTGTCAGGAAATAAAGCCTTATCTTTGCACTAACGGCGGTAATATTATTATGGTGCAGTGTGAAAATGAATATGGCTATTACGGTGACGATAAGGAATATCTTAACTATCTGAAAAAAGGCTTTGAGGACAGGGGAATAGACGTGCCGCTGTTTACTTCGGACGGCACCTCAAAAAGTGATATCCTTGACGGCGCAATTGACGGCTGTCTTGCAACCCTCAACTTCGGCAGCCGTGTTGAAGAAAACTTCAAGGCACACGATGAGCTTTATCCCGAAAGTCCGAAAATGTGTATGGAGATGTGGAACGGCTGGTTTGATGCATGGGGTGACGAAAAGCACCACACCACGTCGGCAGAGGATTATGCCAAGGTTGTTGACGATATGTTAAAGCGCGGTCATCTCAATATGTATATGTTTATAGGCGGCACAAACTTCGGCTTCACCTCAGGTGCAAATCATTATGAAAAATATCTTCCCGACGTTACAAGCTATGATTATGATGCTATGCTTTCAGAATGCGGTGACGTTACGGAAAAATATATGGCTGTCCGTGAAGTAATCAAAAAGTACGTTGATACCGAGCTTCCCGAAATTCCTGCTGACCGGGAAAAGAAAGCTTACGGCAAGGTAGAGCTTACGGAAAAAACAGGCTTTTTTAACAGCCTTGAAAGACTTTCTGCGCCCGTTCATTCAGACGTTCCTAAGTGTATGGAAAAATACGGAACAGGCTACGGATATATTGCTTATAAAACAGAGCTTCGCCGTGATTATGACGATGTTGAGCTTAAATTTGAAACATTAGGCGACCGTGCACAGATTTATATTAACAGTGAGCTTATCGACATACTCTATATAAACGATAAACTCGAAACAAGATTTTCTGCAAAAGCGGGTGATATCCTTACCGTTCTTTGCGAGAATATGGGCAGAACCAACTTCGGTCCTAAGATGATGCGTAAAAAGGGTATTGCGGGAAGATGCCTTATTGACGGCAGAATTCACTTCCATTGGGACGTGTATCCTCTTCCTATGGATAATCTTAATGAGCTCATATTTGATAATAAGGACTGCGGTGAAAAATCCCTTTTCTACAGAGGTTATCTTGATGTTGACTGCTGTAAGGATACCTTCCTGAAGCTTCCCGGATTTACAAAAGGCTTTGTCACAATTAACGGATTTAATCTCGGCAGATACTGGGAAATAGGTCCTCAGAAAACCCTTTACGTTCCTTCTGGTGTGCTTAAAGAGGGTAAAAACGAAATAATCGTATTTGAGTCCGACGGCCTTAAAGGCGAGTGCTCAGTAGAATTCTGCGACACCCCTGAGCTTCAGTAAAACAGTAATAAGTTATTTGTATAAAGTATTGCTTTTTTTGTAAGTCTAATGTATAATTATTCCATTATTTTTGTGGGGGAATAATTGATGTCTGATATTGAAAACAAGACAAATGACGGCTTACATATTGATAAAAAGACGATAATCAGCATAACCGCAATTTTGCTTGCAGTGTATATTTTTGCAGGTGTTCTTACACAGATCTTGCCGCGAGGTGAGTATAATACCTTCCTTGATGAAAACACGGGAAAGTATTCCATTACTGAGGACAGTGAGTATTCGCCCCTTGAGGATTATACTCTTCCGTTGTGGAAAATTATTGCGGCACCCGTTATGGTCTTTGTTGACAGCGAAACTCAGGATACGGGACTTACGGGAATTCTCATTATTGCTTTTATTGTGCTTATGGGCGGAACCTTCCTGCTTCTTGACAGGTGTGGAGTACTTAAATATCTCGTTGCGGTGGTTATAAAGAAATTTTCCCATAAGAAATATCTGCTTATGGCGGTGCTGACCTTTTTCTGTATGGCTCTTTCCTCTACGGCGGGTATTCTTGAAGAAAGTGTAACCCTTGTTCCTATTGCCGTTGCCATTTCTCTGGCACTGGGTTGGGACTCTATGGTAGGCTTGGGAATGAGTCTTATTGCCGTTGCCTTCGGTTTTACTGCGGCAACCTTCAATCCCTTCAACGTTATGACGGTTCAGCGTCTTGCAGGTGATATTGAGATTTTCTCAGGACTCTGGCTCAGACTTATCGTTTTTGCTCTGGTTTACATAGGCCTTATGGCATTTCTTGTGGTTTATTCAAAGCGCATCGAGAAAAATCCCCAAAAAAGTCTGTGCTATGAAAGCGATAAACATCTCAGAGAAAAATATACGGTAAATGACGTTGATATTATTTTTGCGGATAAAAAAGCCGGTAAAGCGGCAAAGGCCTTTATGATTTGCCTTATTCTTGTGCTCATTTGTATTGTTACCGACTTTATAACCTCGGCAGGCGGCGTCGTTTCAATGGGCGGTATTGCCGTGTTCTTCGTTTCAGGCGGTATTGCGGCGGCTCTTATCACAGGTGTCAGAGGAAAGAAGCTTCTTGAAGGCTTTACAGAAGGTGTAAAGGCTGTTGCTCCTGCTATTCCTCTTATTCTCATTGTTATTTCCGTAGCATATATTCTCAATACAGGTAAGATTATGCATACAATTCTTTACTATATTCATAATCTTATTGCTGATATGAATATTTATGCCGCAATTGTTCTCATATTTATCTTTATTGCGGTGCTTGAATTCTTTATTGGTTCGGGAACTGCAAAGGCATTCCTTGTAATGCCTCTCGTGCTTCCTCTTTCTCACCTTATCGGTCTTAGCTCAAACAGCGTTGTGCTGTCCTTCTGTCTTGCTGACGGCTTTACCAATCTTTTATATCCCACAAGCGGAATTATGATAATTGCAATAGGTCTTGTCGGCGTTTCATATTCCAAGTGGCTCAGATTTTCCTGGCCCTTGTTCCTTATTGAAGGCATTATTTCATTTGCAGTAATGATGTTCGCTGTTGCAATAGGATACAGATAAAATATACAACGGTTGAGTAGGGTAAATTTCCCTTTCAGCCGTTGTTTTTTCTTGACTTATTTATAATATTTTGTTAATATAAAATCGATTAATTCTGTAAGGAGATAGTTATGGGTAAAAAATATCTTATTATCAATGCCGATGATTTCGGACTTTGTCATTCAGCTAATGAAGCCGTTATGGACCTTTTTAAGTCCGGTTGCATTTTTTCTTCAACTATTATGACTCCCTGCCCCGGTGCAGACGAGGCAATTGAATTTTCAATAGCAAATCCTGAATTTGCAATAGGTGTTCACCTTACTCACACAAATGAGTGGCAGGAAAATTTCCCCTGGGGACCTATGACAGACCTTCCCAGCCTTAAAAACGAGCACGGAAGAATGTGGCCTGAAAGTGAAGACTTCGAGGCTCACTGTGAATATGATGAAGCAGTGAAGGAAACAATTGCTCAGATTGAATATTGCGAAAATAAGGGTATGAAGCCTTCTCATATCGACAGTCACATGGGTGCTCTTTACGGTATGAACGGAAAGCTTCTTATGCTTCCTAAAACTCTTGCAGTCTGCGGAAAGAAGGGTTATCCCTTCAGAATGTTCTCAAAGCCCCTCAAGGAGCAGTGTCCTGAAGGCACTCCAGTATGGCTTTTCTCTGTTGCAAGTGTTCTTTCGGGTATGTTCGGAAAGAAGAATAACGTTCCTATGCCTGATTATCTTATTTTTCCTGAAAATATTGAAACAGGCGAAACCTACGAGGAATTCAAGTATAATTTCATTGAATATCTTATAAATATTCCCGACGGTATCAGTGAAACCTACGTTCACCCTGCTATGCCCACTGATGAAATGAAATCCATCACAGGCACCTGGCAGAGAAGATATTGGGAATATCTCGTGATGAAGGATCCTGAAACTCACGCAGCGTTCAGAACTCACGGCATTAAGCTCATAAGCTACAGAGATCTTGCCGAAATGAGAAAAAATAAATAACGGAGGCTGAAATTATGGTATCTTTGATTTCAAATATGTTAGGTCTTGTTTGGCGAGAGCAGTGGGCGCTTCAGAATTTCTTTGACGGTCTTAAAGATCTGTTCTCCTTCGGCGGTGCAAGAGGCTTTGCCGCAACCATACTTATGATGACACAGATGTTCAATATGCTTATGACCGGTCAGGCTGTTGATGCCTGGGGACCTGAGCTTGACCTTACAGGCTATGAGCTTGTTTTTGAAGATGAGTTTGAAGGCGATGAACTTAATTTTAACCTCTGGGAAAGCCGCTGTGAAGGTGCAGGCAGAGCCGGCTTCGGTTCTATTGAACAGGTTAGTGTAAATGACGGTACTCTTAAAATTACAGGTGAATACCGCACAGACGGTCCTTACGGTGAAGGCTGGTATTGCGGTGCAATTGCCCTTAAAGAATGGTACACAAGAGGATATTTTGAGATCCGTATGATCTGTGCTCCTTCAAAGGCCTTCTGGTCAGCATTCTGGCTTCAGGGATCAAATCCTTACACTCCCGAAACCTCAAGAGGCGGCAGAGATGCTGTTGAAATTGATATCTGTGAAGCCTTCTACGGCTCTGTAGGCAAGGAGGATGCTTATACTCCCGCTATGCATCTTTCAGGCGCATACGGCTCAACCTCAGGTATTCAGACGAGAAATCTCGGTTCATTCAACGGCAATAATATTTACAGTGAATATAACACCTACGGTATGAAGTGGACTGAAGAAGAGTATATCTTCTACGTAAACGGTGTTGAAGCAGTAAGAACAGATTTCGGTGATGCTATCTGCGTAAATCCCGAAGAAGTAATCGTTTCACTTGAGCTTCCTCACGCAGTAAATCTTGAAGGTGTCAGCACGGATACAACCTGTGAAATGCTTGTTGACTACGTAAGAATTTATCAGCTTGCTGAATAATATTTCGGAAGGTATAAATTATGGTTCAGATTATTTCAAATATGTTAGGCCTTGTATGGCGTGAGCAGTGGGCACTTCAGATGTTCTTTGACGGATTTAAGGAGCTGTTTTCCTTTGGCGGCGCAAGAGGCTTTGCGGCAACAATCCTTATGATGACACAGATGTTCAATATGCTTATGACAGGCGCATCTGTTGATCCCTGGGGACCTGAGCTTGACCTTACGGGATATGAGCTTGTTTTTGAAGATGAATTCAACGGTGATGAGTTGGATATGAACGTCTGGCGTCCGTCAGGTGACGGTTCAAGCCGTGCAGGCTATTCTTCAATTTCTCAGGTTGAAGTCAAGGACGGAAATCTCATTATGACAGGTGAGTATCTTACTGACGGTGTCTATGGCGAAGGCTGGTACGGTTCAAGTATTGCTCTTAATGAAACTTTTGCAAAGGGATATTTTGAGTGCCGTATGATTTGTTCAGACTCTAACAGCTTCTGGTCAGCCTTCTGGCTCAACGGAGTTCAGTCTGCAATAAATCACGAAACCTCAAAGGGCGGTATTGAAAGCGTTGAGATCGATATAATGGAATCTCTCTCTCATTCAAAGGAAGGAAAGCACAATTCCATTGAACACGCTATTCATCTTGCAGGACTTAACGGCTCAACTGAAGGCTATCAGAGCCGCAATCTCGGTGCATTCAACGGAAATGATATTTACAACGAATATAATACCTTCGGTATGATGTGGACAGATGAAGAATATATATTCTACGTAAACGGTGTTGAAACGGTCCGTTCAACCTTCGGTGAGGGAATTTGTATCAATCCTGAGGTTGTTCTTCTTTCCCTTTGTGTTCCCGATGCTGTAAAATTCAACGGCAAAAGCACTGATGAAGTGTGTAAGATGACTGTTGACTACGTAAGAATATATCAGTTGGCTGAATAATTTTTCGGAAGGTATAAATTATGGTTCAGATTATTTCAAATATGTTAGGCCTTGTATGGCGTGAGCAGTGGGCTCTTCAGATGTTCTTTGACGGATTAAAGGATCTGTTTTCCTTTGGCGGTGCAAGAGGCTTTGCAGCAACAATCCTTATGATGACACAGATGTTCAATATGCTTATGACTGGCGCATCTGTTGATGCCTGGGGACCTGAGCTTGATCTTACGGGATATGAAATTGTGTTTGAGGATGAATTCAACGGTGATGAGCTTAACCTTGATGTGTGGCAGTACAGAAACGTGGGTGCTACAAGGGCAGGCTTCTATTCTCCCGAACAGATCACTGTAAATGACGGTGTACTTAAAATTGAGGGTGAATACCGTGAAGACGGTCAGTTCGGCGCCGGTTGGTACGGCGGAGAGCTCAGTCTGAAAGAACGTTATCTCAGGGGATATTTTGAGGTACGGATGATTTGTGCAGCCTCCCAGGATTTCTGGTCAGCATTCTGGCTTACAGGTGAAAATTCTCCTTATAACCCCGAAACCTCTAAGGGCGGTATTGAAAGCGCAGAAATTGATATCGTTGAGGCCTTCTATAAACAGCAGGATAACAGAGAAAACGGTTATGTTCCCGCTATCCACGTTTCAGGATATAACGGAGCAGAAGGAATTCAGACAAGAAATCTCGGTTGCTTCAACGGTGATGATATTTATAATAAGTATAATACTTACGGGCTCAAGTGGACAGAAGATGAATATATCTTCTACGTAAACGGTGTAGAAGCAACACGTTCAAGCTTCGGCAACGGTGTTTGCATCAATCCTGAGGTTGTTATACTTTCACTTTGTCTTCACGGCACTGAAAGCTTTGCAAATGCGGATATAAATGACCGTTGTGAAATGCTTGTTGACTACGTAAGAATTTATCAGCTTGCCGAATAACGTATAATAATAAAGACCTGACTTCAGAATTACGAAGTCAGGTCTTTTTTTTATATGCCAAATGAAAAGAGCCGATACAAAAAGTATCAGCTCAGAATTCAATATTGTTAAGCTACGGAAGTTTCCTTGTTCTTTACTTCGGGAGGAAGCTTCGTTTTCTTTTCGGAAAGCTTCTGAATAACTATAACAGCCGCAACAAGTGCAATACCTATGATGTCTGTTATTGTTTCAGGAACAATAAGCATAAGTCCGCCTGCAAGAGTCATAATTCTCTGCCACCAGGGAAGCTTTAAGAACATGTGACCTTCCATGCCTGCGGCAACGGCATAAATGCCTATAAATGAGGTGATTATGATAGATACGATGTCAAACATACCTGCATCAATAAAGAGCATTTTGGGGTTATATGCGAACATATAGGGAATAACGAATGCCGCAATTGCAAGTCTTGTTGCCGTAACGCCTGTTTTCAGCGGATTTGATTTTGCTATAGCCGAACCTGCGTAAGCCGCAAGAGCAACGGGAGGTGTGATATCCGCAACGATACCGAAGTAGAAAACAAACATGTGTGCGGCAAGTGCGGGAATTCCCATTTTGATAAGAATGGGAGCCGTGATAGTTGCCATAATAACGTAGTTTGCCGTTGTGGGAACACCCATGCCGAGAACGATACAGCAGATCATTGTAAGGAAAAGTGCAAGGAACATACTGTTCTGTGCTACGGGAACGAGGGTGTTGAGAAGAAGCTGACCGAGAGCAGTCATTGTAACGACACCGGAAATGATACCTGCCATACCGCAGGCAACAGCAACACCTATTGTGTTCTTTGCACCGTTATGGAGTGACTCAACAATTATTTCGGGGGTAAGTGCTGTGTTTTTCTTTGTGAAGAAAGAAATGATAAGACAAACTATCATTCCCACGAAAATTGCCTTCGTCATATAAGCAGTTCCGAAGGGAAGCCAGATAGCGAGAGTAACGGCAACGGGAATTAAGGGAATGAGAAGCTGTAAAGCAGTTCCCTTTGTAGCCTTTGCGGAATTATCATCAGATTTGAAATTCTTTGCAAGCTTTGCGGGGAATATCTTTGCGGCAAAATTTCCGAGAATATCTGAAATGTTCTTGGGGAAAAGGCTTACTATAAGAGAAGCTAAAATTGCAAAGCAAGCGGAAACACCAGCTGAATAGTAATTCATAGCGATAACAAGAATTACGATAGGTAAGAGAAGGTATCCGTTTGTGAGAATAAGTTTTAAGAAGTTGGGGATAGCTTCCTTGGGAAGACCTTTAAGGCCGAGCTTTTTGGCTTCAAAGTGAATCATAAGGAAAATTCCCGTGAAATACAGTGCCGCAGGAAGAATTGCCGTAACGGCAATTGATGAATATGCAACGCCTGTTATCTCAGCCATAAGGAAAGCTGCCGCACCCATAATGGGAGGCATTATCTGTCCGCCTGTTGATGCCGCCGCTTCAACAGCCGCCGCAAATTCAGGCTTGTAGCCGGTTTTCTTCATAAGAGGAATTGTAATTGAACCGCTTCCTACTGTGTTTGCAACAGAGGAGCCTGAATACATTCCTTCAAGTGCACTTGAAATAACTGCAACCTTTGCAGGTCCGCCCACAGAGCCGCCTGCTACGGAGTTAGCAAGGTCAACGAAAAACGTACCAATACCTGTTCTTTCAAGAAGAGCACCGAGAATAATAAAGAGAACTATGAACGTGGTGCATACATAAACGGGAGTAGAGAAAAGACCGTTTGCAACATCATAAAAAAGGCTGTATGCAAGGTTTCTGAAGGCCTTGTCGGGATTTTCGGTAAATGCCTTTATTGCGGCATACACCATAAATGAACCTGCAACGAAAATAATCGGCAGACCGACGGCACGTCGCACCAGCTCAATCAGAAGAAGTATTGCAATAAAAGCAATAACTATCTGTAATGTACCTATTCTTCTTGACATCATTACAATTTCTTCCTGCTGAACGGTGTAATAAAGGAAACACGCTGCACCGCCCAGACCTAAGATAATGTCATAGAAGGGAACGTAATTTATTTTCTTTGTCTGTGCTTTATAGGCAGGGAAAATAAGATAGCCTATAAAGATTATGAATGCCATGAAAGTTGTAAGCTTTGTATATTTCGTGGCAGTCGGAAAAAGCAGCGCCATAGAAATCATATAAACGCTGAAGGAGCAGAGAAGTCCGGTTATTACTTGTTTTCTCCAGCCTGTGAAGATACGGGTGTTACTTTCACGGTCAAATTCCTGCATTATTTTGTCGGCATCTACAATTTCTTCGGTTGTATTGATTCCTTTTGTATTTTCGCTCACTGTTTTTTCCCCTTTCCTTAAATTTTGTAAAAGTGAAGTGCCGCAGAAAGATGACCTGCGGCACCGAAAATGCTTAGAATTATTGCAAAAGATTAAGCAGCAGTTGTTTCTTCAACAGCTTCTGTTGTTTCTTCAGCTGTTACATCTTCTGCAAGAGTTGTTTCTTCTGCAGCAGCCTCTGTTGTTTCTTCAACAGCAGCTTCGATTATGCCTTTTTCTGCATAGTACTTTGCTGCGCCGGGATGAAGGGGAACATCACCGATACCGTTTACGGTTGTGTTGATGTCCATCTGTGCGCCCTTTGCATGACAAGTTGCTACATCAGCATTTTCCCAAAGGTTCTTTGTGATTTCATAAACCTGATCTTCGCTCATTTCGTTTGTTACAACGTATGTAGCCATGATAGCAACTGTGTTGACTGTTTCTGTAACGAAATCGTAGTCAGAAGTTGTCATTTCATACTTTGTGTAGAAGGGATAGTCGTTCATAAGCTTATTGATAACATCATCGCCAAGGTCAACAGCTACTACCTTTGTTGCAGTTGCAAGCTCTGTGATAGCAGTTGTGGGAGTACCTGCTGTGATGAAAGCAGCATCAATTGTGCCGTCTTTAAGCTGTGTAGCAGAGTCACCGAAGGAAGCGAATGTTGCGTTGATGTCAGTGTTGTAATCAAGTCCTGCAGCAGCAAGGATCTGAGTTGCGTTGTAGAAAACGCCTGAACCTGCATCGCCGATAGCAACGTTCTTGCCCTTGAGGTCAGCAACTGTCTTGATACCTGAAGCTTCTGTAGCAATAAGCTGACAAACTTCGGGATAGATGCAAGCAACAGCTGAGAAAGTATTGATGGACGCATCGAAACCGTTTGTTCCGTTGTAAGCATAGTTCATAACGTCGTTCTGAACTGTAGCCATGTGATAGTCACCGTCATCAATGCCTTCGATGTTAGCCTGAGAGCCGCCTGTTGAAACTACTTCAAATGTGTAAGAATCAGCGGGTGTGATGGCTGTGAGAGAAGCACCTGCGAATGCATAGTATGTACCTGTTGTACCGCCTGTGCCTACTTTAACTGTGTCAAATGTTGTGTTGCCGTAAACAACTTCTGTTGCAGCGGCTGTTGTTTCTTCACTTCCTGCAGTTGTTTCTTCTGTTGTGTCAGTGCCACAAGCAGCAAAACAAGCAACGCAGAATGTGAGTGCGAGAAGAACAGCAATTAATTTCTTCATTTTGTTTTACCTCTTTCTTTTATTATACTAAAAAATTAGTCTTATGTATAATATCATATTAATATGTCGGTAGCAAATACAAATAATTGTATAGCGCCTATAAATAAAATTTATAGTGTAAAAAAAACTATAAATTTTTTTACATAATGAACAATAGTTGTGTGTTAAAACTGCTTGTATTTTTTGTTCGGGAATTATATAATAATATCATATCAGATTTGACTTTCGGGGAGGTGATTTTTTGTTCGACGGAATGGATTATGTTTATGAGGTTTATCTGGAACGGAGCTTTTCAGGTGCGGCAAAAAAACTCTTTGTTTCTCAGCCTGCATTGTCTGCATCTGTAAAGAAGGTGGAAAAACAGCTGGGAATAACCATATTTGACAGAAGCACAAATCCCATTTCTCTTACTCAGGCAGGAAGAGTATGCATTGAGTCAATTGAAAAAATGCGTGCGCTTCAGCACAATATGTTAAATCAGCTCAATGACCTTTCGGATATGAAAAGCGGTAGCGTTATTGTAAGTGCGGAAAACTTTATTTCTTCATTTATTCTTCCCGATATAATTATTGAATTTATGAATACGTACGGCGGTATTACGGTAGAGCTGGTTGAGTCACATTCCCACGATCTTAAAAATCAGCTGTTGGAGGAAAAGGTTGATATTCTTGTTGCCCACGACTTTGATCCTGAGCTTTTTATTTCATTTCCTCTTGCCGATGAAACTCTTCTTCTTGCCGTGCCGGCATCTTTCTCTGTTAATGAGAGATTTTCAGGAAAATACCTTACCGATGAGGATGTGAAGAATAAGAGATATCTTGATAAAGGCTGTCCCTGTGTGGATTTAAGCGAGTTTTCAAATGAGGCTTTTCTTGTGCTGAAAAAGGGCAACGATATGTTTACAAGAACCATGCAGCTTTGTGAAAACGCAGGATTTGTGCCTAAAGTAAAAATATATCCCGACCAGCTTCTTACAGCCTATAATATGACAAGAGCAGGTCTTGGTGTTACTATAGTGACCGATAATCTTCTGAGAGCCGAAAGAGGCGCATCAAAGTGTGTATTCTATAAGCTGTCAGGCGATAACACAAGAAGAAAGCTTGCTATGGGCTACAAAAAGAAAAGATATCCTTCAAGGGCAATGGAAGCCTTTGTTCAGTGTGCAAAAGAAGTATATAACAGAAAGTGAGTGTATTTTATGAAAAGAAAAAGACATTGGCTGAAGGGTGACTGTCACCTTCACACAGTAAACAGTGACGGACATCATACTCCCGAAGAGCTTTACGATATGCTTTTTGAACTGGGAATGGATTTTGCATTCATTACCGACCATAACGTAAACACTCCCGGAATGAAGCAGTTCAATCACAGAGGTGTGGCAATTTTTCCCGGTATGGAAATTTCAGGCAATCTCGGTCACGTGAATATCTGGGGCGAAAATCTTCCCTTTGAAAGAATTGACAGACCTGATACTGTTGAAGAATATGCTTCTCTTGTTGAAAGAGCAAAAAATGCGGGTGCTCATGTCAGCGTAAATCATCCCCTTGACAGAAAACTTCCTTGGAAAATCGACCTTGATAATTACAAAATGAATTCCGTAGAGCTCTGGAATTCACCTATGCATACCGATAACGTATATTGTATGGACTGGTGGGTAGGAAAGCTTCTCAAGGGTGAATTTATTCCCGCCGTAGGCGGCAGTGATTTTCATCAGGATTACGTTGTAACAAAACTTCTTTGTGTGCCTACCACTTACGTATATAGCGAATCAAATTCAATTGAGGATATTCTGGCGGCAATAAAAAGAGGAAATATTTTCGTTACAAATTCTCCGAAAGCACCTAAACTTTTCCTTACGGCAGGTGAAGCCGTGCCCGGCGACAGAGTCTCCTTTGAGGAAACGAAGACCGTGAATATCTCACTTGAAGCATTGAAGTCAGGACAGACTTTAAGAGTTTATAACAATGAAAAGGTTATATATGAGCTTACAGCAAAGACAACTCACAAAAATATAAATGAGGAAATAAGGGTAAGTGAAAAAGGATACGTAAGGGCTGACGTAAGATATTCATATCCTCTTCCCGCAAAGAGCATATATCTTAAAATAGCGGGTGCTATGGGAATGCACGATAAAGACGAAGCAATACCCGATATGATTTACAGCTACACAAACCCCATTTTCTTTGATTGATATGACTGAAGGTATATTGACGGTTTTTCTCGGCATATTACAGTTCTGGCTTCTGTGGAAGATACTGAAATTTTTAGTCGAGGTAAAAATACTTAAAGCAGTAATCACGTTAGCAGTAAAGATTATTTTTTATATTATCTTTATCCCCATAATTCTGAAGGTTATAAAATGGATATTCATTCTTCTGTTTTTTGCCCTTATTTTTATTGTGTGCATTATTACGTTTTTTGTATTTGTTGTTAAAAAATCGGAATAAAATAAAAACACAGCAGAGCTTTACGTTTGATAAATCTCTGCTGTGTTTTATTAATCGTTAATCTTCTTCAATATTTGTGTCGTAAGAATATTTTTGATCAAGGAGAGGAATCATATAGTTAAGATATTCTTCTATCTGCTCAATACCAAATCCGGGAATATTATTTCCCCATTTTGCTGTTTCTTTTTCAAAAGATATTGCAGGAATTGATGCTTCAAATGCTTCAAACTTGCCGATGATATTTTCCTTAGTTAAAATTTCACTTCGAAGTTCAGCATATCTGTCTTCTAATTCCTGTGCAAAGAGAGCTTGTAATCTGCACCAAAGATTACTCTTTTCAAGGCCTGTTGTTGATTCTTTGTAATCAAAAAGACTTTTTCCGTCCCAGTTTGTTCCCCAGCTTGAATCAAGGTCATACAGTGTAGGATACCATACCTTTCCGTCATAGGTAGCTAACAGCATATTTTTGCCGACATTGTCAGACAGGAAGGCAAATTCTGTAAGTATGTAGTAGTTAAGCGTTGCATCCAGATTAAGATGCTCGGAGAAATTGTTTACAAAGTCCTCGTCTGAGCTGTTTATTATAAAATCAAAGAGCTCCTTCAGTCTGTCCAGTGAATAATCATTTTCTTCTCCGACCTCAAGCTCCCATGAAGTGTAATCAGGAGCATCATAGAAAAGGTTTGCATCATACCAAGCTTCGCCGCAGAAAACTAAATTGTCGGGATTATCCTCATCCATATTGAACATCCATGTGTCTTTAGGAATGTTGAATGTGTAAATTCCCAAGAATTCCCCATTAATGTATATTTCAACCGGAAATCCGTCAATCACACCGTTGTTTGGGGTATCTTCAAGCAGATTGTATTTTTGTTGTATGTCAGAAACAATGTTTGCTGTTACAATATTTCTTGCATGAGTTTTGTCAATCCAATTTGCTTTAAGGCAGTATTTGTTCTGTTTGCCCCAACCAACATCAACCTTCATTTTGTCATCAAAATCATCGTCTTCATAAAGGTTAATTGTGTAATTCTTCTTGTCGTAGGCAAGGCTTGAGGTTCCTTGTACTTTCAGCTTTGCAGAACCTGCAAAGGAAATATCCTTTGATGAGTAAGCAACGTCTATTTCTCTTACATCGGATTTTGACTGCATATTGCTGATGTCACCGACAAAATAAAGTTTAGGAATTGTATCTTCTGCTTTTTATTCGGCATCGCAGTCAATACATTTTTTATCTGAAAAATTATGAAGCAGAGCAGGAATTTCCATTGTATCTGTTTCGGAGCATTTGCTGCATGTTCTGGATTTTTGTCCGACATCAGTACAACTTGCTTCGGCTGTTATCTTCCACTTGTCAAAATCATGAGGAATTTTCTCAAGAATTTCTTGCTTTTTCTCGCCGCATTCGCATTCATAATTTATCTGACCTGACTTTTTGCATGTGGGTTCTTCGGTTGAAGTAACAGAATAGTTATGTTGCAAAGGAGCAACTGATACATACCGAATACGACCGTAATCGCAAATTAATTTTACTTTTCCATATTTTGTACAGGTAGGAGCCTCGATTATGTTTGCTGTGGTATATTCATGCTCCAACATATCTGTTTTTTCATATTTTGTGTGTCCGCAAATACAAACAAGCTCAACCGTTCCTTTTTCTGTACAGGTAGGCTCGGCAGTAATATTCTCTTTGGAGTAGTCATGAACATGATCCGGAGTGAGTGTTTCCAAGTCAACGGATGCTCTTATATTTTTCTGGCATCAGCCGCAGTTATTTTTTTATTGTTATCTACGTCTGCTATGAAAAATTGGGCATCGGAAAATTCTTCTAATTCAACAGATGCACGCAATGCTAATCTTGCATCCTTTGCAGATAATTTTCCGTCACCGTCAATGTCACCCATTTTAACAGAGGATGCAAAACCTGTTATATTAAGACAAAGCACAAGAGATATTAGTGTGAAACATAATAAAATCGGTCTTTTCATAGCTTCCTCCAAAAAATGTTTATTTTGTTTTTCATAGAAGAAAAAATCAATCAGATAAGATCAAACAGCATTTTGATGTAGGATGCGAGCATCTCGAAAATTGCAGTTATAAGAGCGATGGGGTAGTTTGTTATTGTTGCAAGGATTGACTGGTCGAGATTGCTTTCTTCCGCTGTGTTTGTTGTTGTCTTCTTTATTGCGTATGTGTCAACAAGCTCAATTTCCTGAGTTTCGTCATCAACAAGATATGCTTTATAGATAAGTCTGTTTCCGTCGATTTGGGTTACACAGAAGCAACCGCCGCGGTCTCTTGTTGAGAATGCAACGTCTGCAACGCTGAGAATGGGCTCCATAGCATCTTCATTCACAACGTATCTCTTAGTGCCTGCTGTTGAAGGAAGTGCATGAACTGTACCTTTGGGATCAAGTGTAAATGTAATTGTTTCGCCGTTTACCGTTTCTTCAATATATTCAACGCCTTCTACAGCCTTATCTCCATATACGGGAGTTGTTCTGAGATACATGTGGTCGTGACCTGCATATACCATATCAATTCCGAGCTCATCGATAATGGGAAGAAGAACGTTTCTCATAATAACGGTGTCAGGCTTATTGATGTTCTTGCCTGCAGAGTAAAGAGAACGGTGCATAAAGATAATTTTCCATGTAGCATCTGACTGCTTCATATCGTTAATGAGCCAGTTTCTCTGAGCCTGTGTCATAGGATACATATCGTTTGTGTTAAGAACTGCGATATGAGCGTTGCCGTAATCAAATGAATAATAAACTCCTTCAACGGACTGATTGTCGCTTTCATCAAGAGCAAAGATGTTCTTGAAACAGTTTGTGTTGAATTTGTTTGTGATATTACCGTCGTGGTTACCTGCAACGGCAACGTGAGTGTAATGATTGTTTGCAAATGCGAAGTTCTTGAAATACCAGTCCCACTCGTCATTTGTATTGTCGTTTACATAGTCGCCGAAGTTTGCAATAAATGCGGCTTCGGGAGCTGTTTCAAGGGCACCCTTGAGAGTAAGTGCCGCCTGAGCAAAGTTTTCGTCACTGCTTGCCTGAACGTCTGTGATAGCTACGAATGTGAAACTGTCATCCTTGTCGTCTGTAACGAAGGTACAGGTTTCACCCCAGAGATTTTTCTCTGCATCGCCGACTCTGTAGGTATAGGATGTGCCTGCTTCAAGGTCATAAACGTAAACCTTGTGCATATACTGTTCTCTGTACTTTGAAACAGAGCCTGTATATTTTTTTGCATTGTCAAATGTACCGTCGAATTCTTCGGTCTTTACAATCTGAAGGTCAGCATTTCCGTCTTCGTAGGTTGCCCAGGAGAAACCTCTGCCTGTAGCACCGTCTTCTACCATTGTGCAGGAAATGCGCTTTACTTCATCAGCAAAAGCGGCAACTGAAAGGGTTCCGAGAAGCATAGCTGCACAAAGTACTGATGAAACAATCTTTTTGAATTTGTTGTTCATAATAAAATTCCTCCCGTAAAATATATACGAGGAAATTATAACAAAATGAAGAAAGATTGTCAAATTATATTTATATATAAAACAAACTGTTGATTATTCGGCATAATGCACAAAAAATGAAAAAATATTGTAACAGCCCTTCTAACAAAATAGTCAAATTTTTTCTTGAAATTCCTGTTCTCTTTTGATAAAATTGTATTCGGAGGTGTTTAACCTTGGAAACGGTAAAAGAAAATAACTCTGATATCCCCGTTTACCTTTTCAAACAGGGAAGAAATTGCAGAGCATACGACTTTTTTGGTTCGCATATTACAGATAAGGGTGCTGTTTTCAGAGTCTGGGCTCCGAAGGCGGTACATATCAGTGTGGTAGGTGAATTTAACGGCTGGAACAGTGAAAGTCACCCGATGAACAGAATTGCCGACGGAATATGGGAAACGGAAATTGAAGGCATAAAACAGTATGATACCTATAAGTATTCAATTACCGGTGAAGACGGCAAGGTTCGTCTGAAGTCTGATCCTTATGCTTTTCACTGTGAAACAAGACCTGCAAATGCATCAAAGGTCTATTGTCTTGACGGATACGAGTGGCACGATAAGGACTATCTTGAAAAAGTATATAAAACCAACGTATATGCTTCTCCCGTCAATATCTACGAGCTTCACGCAGGCTCATGGAAGACTTATCCCGACGGAAGTCCCTATTCGTACAGGGCTCTTGCAGATGAGCTTACAGTTTATCTTAAAGAGATGTCATACACCCACGTTGAACTGATGCCGGTGCTTGAGCATCCCTTTGACGGCTCATGGGGCTATCAGGTAACGGGATATTTTGCAGTTACCTCAAGATACGGAACTCCTCACGATTTTATGTATTTCGTGGATAAGCTTCACGAAGCAGGTATCGGAATTATTCTTGACTGGGTTCCTGCCCATTTTCCGAAGGATGCACACGGTCTTTATGAGTTTGACGGCTCCTGCTGTTATGAGTACGGTGATCCTCTCAAAAGAGAGCACGCAGACTGGGGAACAAGAATATTTGACTTCGGCAAAAACGAGGTTGTAAGCTTCCTTACCTCCAGTGCGGCATTTTTCTTTGATAAATATCATATTGACGGACTCAGAGTTGATGCTGTGGCATCAATGCTTTATCTTGATTATGGCAGAGGATCAGGACAGTGGCGGCCGAATATCTACGGCGGAAGAGAAAATCTTGAAGCAGTGGCTTTCCTCAAATATCTCAACGAAAGCATATTCAGGGAATACCCGCACGTGCTTATGATAGCCGAAGAAAGCACAGCGTGGCCTCTTGTTACAAAGCCTGTATCCGTTGACGGTCTCGGCTTTAATTTTAAGTGGAATATGGGTTGGATGAACGATATTTTAAGATATTGTGCTCTTGACGGACTTTCAAGAAAATTCAATCACGACCTTATTACCTTTTCCATGTTTTATGCATTTTCCGAAAATTTCGTGCTTCCCATTTCTCACGATGAAGTGGTGCACGGTAAAAAATCTCTTCTTGATAAGATGCCGGGAAGCTATGAAGAAAAATTCTCTTCAATGAAGGCATTTTTAGGATATATGTATTCACATCCCGGAAAGAAGCTTCTTTTTATGGGACAGGAATTCGGTCAGTTTATTGAGTGGGATGAGAAAAAGCAGCTTGATTGGTTCCTCCTTGATTACGATGCTCATAAGGCTCTTCATTCGTATGTGAAGGAGCTTAACAGAGTATATAAGAATAATTCTTCCTTATGGGAGGTTGACTATTCGTGGGAAGGCTTCAACTGGCTTGTGAGTGACGATAATACAAACTCAGTGGTTGCCTTTGAAAGAATTAATTCTCAGGGTGAAAAGATAATTGCAATATGTAATTTTACTCCCGTAACGAGAGAAAAATACCGTATAGGAGTTGATATGAGAGGTTCTCTCACTTATATTATCAGCTCTGACGATGAACAGTTCGGCGGTAATAATATTGCAGATAAGAAGCGTATATGTACAAAAAAGGTTCCTATGCACGGTAAGGAGCATTCCTTTGAAATAACGTTGCCGGGACTTTCGTGTGTATATCTCAGATATAAACCGTATAAATCAAAAAAATAAACAGTTCGGAAAGGAAGAAAACAGATGGCAAGAAAGACAGAATGTATTGCTATGCTGCTCGCAGGCGGACAGGGCAGCAGACTCGGTATTCTCACAAAGAATATAGCAAAGCCCGCAGTACCCTACGGCGGAAAATACAGAATTATAGATTTCCCGCTTTCAAACTGTGTGAATTCAGGGATTTACACAGTAGGTGTTCTTACACAGTATCAGCCTTTGGAACTCAATGACTATATCGGAAACGGTCAGGCTTGGGATCTTGACAGAAATGAAGGCGGCGTTCATATCCTTTCTCCCTATCAGCAGATAAAGGGTACGGAATGGTATAAGGGAACAGCAAATGCCATTTATCAGAATATCAACTTTATTGACAGATATAATCCCGAATATGTTGCTATTCTTTCAGGTGACCACATTTATAAGATGGATTACTCTAAGATGCTTGATTTCCATAAGGAAAAGAACGCAGACTGCACAATCGCAATGCTTGAGGTTCCGTGGGATGAAGCATCACGCTTCGGACTTATGTTCGTTGATGATGACGGCTCGATTACCGCTTTTGAAGAAAAGCCCAAGGTGCCCAAGTCAAACAAGGCTTCAATGGGTGTTTACATATTTACATGGAAGAAGCTCAGAGAATATCTTATTGCCGATGAAAATACACCCGGCTCTTCAAACGACTTCGGTAAGAACGTTATTCCCGCTATGCACGAAGCAGGGGAAAGACTTTTTGCTTACCGCTTTGACGGCTACTGGAAGGATGTCGGAACAATAGACAGCCTTTGGGAAGCAAACCTTGACCTTCTTAATCCCAAAGTAAACATAGACCTCAGTGATACCGTATGGCCTATTTACTGTAAGAATTCCGCTCTTGCGCCTCATTTTGCATCAAAGGATGCCCAGGTTCAGAATTCTATGATCTCAGGCGGCTGTATGATAGACGGTAAGGTAGATTATTCGGTTCTCTTCTCAAACGTTACCGTTGAGAAGGGTGCAAGTGTTGAATATTCAATAGTTATGCCCGGTACTGTAATCAAATCGGGTGCGAAGGTTAAATACGCTATGATTGCTGAAAACGCAGTAATTGAAGAGGGAGCAGAGGTTGGCGAAAATCCCGAAATTTGCTCTGATCTTGAAAAATGGGGCGTTGCAGTTATCGGTCAGGATATAACTATAGGAAAGAACTCAAAGATATCCGCAAACCTTATGATAGACGAAAGTGTTAAGGAGGGTGAAGTAAAATGAACGGAAAAGATGTACTCGGTATAATTTTTGCAAACACAGACGATGAAGTGTTAAGCGAGGTAACCGGTGTTCGTTCTATGGCATCAGTTCCCTTTGGCGGCGGCTACAGACTTGTTGACTTCGTGCTTTCCAATATGGTAAATGCAGGTATAGGCAAGGTCGGTATTGTTACAAATAATAACTATCAGTCACTTATGGACCATATCGGCTCAGGTAAGTCATGGGACCTTTCAAGAAAGAGTGAGGGTATATATTTCCTTCCTCCCTTCAATGCAGAGGCTATTGAAAATTACAATGCATCAAGAATAGGCGCTATCAAGAATATTCTTCATTTCCTTGAAAAATCACACGAAGAATACGTGTTTATGACAGACTGTACTTACGTTGCAAATCTTGACCTTGATGAAATTTTCGATTATCACGAAAAAAGCGGCAGTGACATAACTCAGCTTTATATTCACGGCAAAACACCTTCTCTTAAAGATGTTCCCGTGCTTGAAAAGATTGAAGACGGCAGAGTAACAAAGATGTCATTGGGAACAAATGAAGGAAAGACCTCTGATTTTGCTCTCAAGGCTGTTATAATGAAAAAATCCCTTCTTGAAAGTCTTGTAAGTGTTTCCTATGCAAAGGGATTGGTTTCCTTTGAAAAGGATATCCTTATGAAGAATATCAAAAAGCTCAACGTATGTGCTTTTGAAATAAAGGGCTTCTGCAAGGTTATCGACTCGGTTGATTCCTATTTCGAAGCAAACTTCTCACTGCTTGAACCCGAAAATTACAAGGCTCTTTTCTCAACTGAAAGACCTGTATATACAAAGGTTTATGACGATATGCCTTCAGTTTACGGACTTGGCAGTGACGTTTCAAATTCTCTTATTGCCGACGGCTGTATTATTGAGGGTGAAGTTGAAAACTGCATACTCTTCAGAGATTGCAGAATTGAAAAGGATGCCGTTGTCAAGAATTCTATTCTTATGCCCCATTGTTTTATTGCACAGGGTGCTTCCGTGAATTACTGTATCGCTGATAAGGCAGTTACTGTAAGAAGCGGAAAGACTCTTTCAGGTGCAGACTCATATCCCGTATATATCGGAAAGAATATCCATATCTGATGTCGGAGGAAACAGATGAAAGTATTATATGCTGTAAGTGAAGCCAAGCCGTTTATTGCTTCAGGCGGACTTGGTGACGTTGCGGGAAGCCTTCCTGCAGCGCTCAGAAAAAGACTTATCGGGTGCCGTGTTGTAATGCCCTTGTATGAGGGTATTCCCGAAAAGTTCAAAAATGAAATGAAGTTCATAACTCACATTACTGTTCCTGTTGCATGGAGAAGACAGTATTGCGGAATTTTTGAAGCAAAGTATAACGGAGTAATTTATTATTTTCTTGACAATCAGTATTATTTCAAGCGTCAGGGGATTTACGGCCATTATGACGATGCGGAAAGATTTGCTTTCTTCTCCCGTGCAGTTCTTGAAATGATTCCCTATATTGACTTTAAGCCTGACGTTATCAACTGTAATGACTGGCAGACTGCTCTTGTGCCTGTTTACTATTCTCTTTTCTACGGTGAAAAAGAAGGCTTTCAGAATATCAAGACTGCATTTACTATCCACAATATTCAGTATCAGGGTAAATTCGGTGAAGAAATACTTGAGGACGTTCTCGGTGTTCCCAATAAATACGCTTCACTTCTTCACAATGATGACTGCATAAATCTTATGAAGGGTGCCATTGAATGTGCAAATGCCGTTACAACGGTAAGTCCTTCTTATGCAAAGGAAATTCTCGATCCCTACTATTCACACGGTCTTGATAACATTCTCAGTGCAAGAAGCTGGAAAATTCACGGTATTCTCAACGGTATTGATACGGTAAGCAACGATCCTATGGGTGACAAACATCTTCCCGTAAACTTTAATTCCGAGGACGTTTCAGGTAAGGCTGTATGCAAAGCGGAATTACAGAAGGAAATGGGACTTCCCGAAAGAGCGGAAACTCCCGTTATCGGTATGGTAACAAGACTTGTTTCCCATAAGGGCCTTGACCTTGTTCAGTGTGTTCTTGAAGAGCTTCTCTGCACAAGTGACGTTCAGGTCGTTGTTCTCGGCTCAGGTGACTGGCAGTACGAAACCTTCTTTACTGAGCTTGCTGCAAAATATCCCGATAAGTTAGCTGTTAAAATAGGCTTTGTTCCCGCACTTGCAAGCCGTATTTACGGCGGCAGTGACATCTTCCTTATGCCTTCTCAGAGTGAGCCCTGCGGTCTTTCTCAGATGTTTGCATTAAGATACGGCTCAATTCCTATTGTCCGTGCTACAGGAGGTCTTCGTGACTCTGTAAAGGATTCAGGTGACAATGAGGGTAACGGCTTCGTATTTGAGGATTATAATGCTCACGCTATGCTTCACACCATAAGAAGAGCTCTTGAGGGTTATAACGATAAAGAAGGCTGGACAATTCTCAGAAAGAGAGCTATGGAATGTGACTACTCATGGGGCAGAAGTGCAAACGAATACATTAAGCTTTACAAAGCACTCATAAAAGGAGATAAGTGATGGCAGAATTTATTTTTTCCGCTTTTGCTGATGAAGCAGGCGGCGGACTTTTATCACAGATTGATGCTCTCAAGGCTAACGGAATTACTCACATTGAGCCCAGAGGTCTTGATGAAGGAAATATTTCCAATTTTACTGCCGAGCAGGTAAAGGAAGTTAAGAAAATTCTTGACGAACACGGCATAGGCGTATCCTCCGTCGGCTCTCATTTCGGTAAAATCAATATTAAGGATGAATTTCAGGCGCATTTCGACTCCTTTAAACAGTGTGTGGAAAACGCTCATATTCTCGGAACGAAGAATATAAGAATGTTCAGCTTCTATATTGATGAAAATGAAGATTACGATTCATACCGCGATGAAGTTTTTGAACGTCTTGAAAAAATGGCTGACTATGCAAGAAGCGGAGATATCTGGTGCTGTCACGAAAACGAAAAGGGAATTTTCGGTGATAACGACGTAAGATGTCTTGATATTCTTACCACCTTTGAAGGTAAGATCAAGGGTATATTTGATCCTGCAAACTTCATTCAGTGTAAGGTTGAAATACTTCCTGCTTTTGAAAAGCTTAAAAATTATATCGAGTATATGCACATCAAGGATTGCCGAATGAGTGACGGATTTGTTGTTCCCTGCGGAAAGGGTGACGGAAATATTGAAGAGCTTATAAGACGCTTTAATAAATCCGAAGGTAAGCATTTTCTTACTCTTGAGCCTCACCTCAAGGTATTTGAGGGACTTAAAGACCTTGAAGTTGACGGCGGTGCAAGCTCCGTTAAGGAGGAATTTGAATATCCCACAAACAGAGCAGCCTTTGATGCCGCCTGTAAGGCATTCCACGAGGTATATAACAGAGCAGTAAATTAAACGTAATAAACAAAATCGGCTGTCGCAGAAATTCTATGGATTTTGCGACAGCTTTTTTCTTATCTTGATTTATGTAGAATAAAATAGTATAATGTGCGAAGTATAAACAAAATTAAAAAGGGTGAGAGAAAAATGATTATTGCAGCGGTTGCTGTTATGGGACTTATTGTAGGTCTCGGAAATCTGTTTTTGCTCAAAAAGGAAAAAAGAATAAAGTCGGCAATTCATATTGTGCTGAGAGATACCGTGCTTAATTCTCTTTATTTTTTCGGAATAATGAAATATGCTTTCGGAAAAGAAAACATCTATTCTGCTTCAGCGCATGAGGATAATTATTTTCTTCTGTGTCTTGGTATATCCTTCATAATCAGTGCAGTTTATTTTCTTCTGCAGTTCGCTTTTTCAAGGCTTATTAAAGAAGAGCCGTCTGACGTAAAGAGAAAAAAAGGAAACAAAGCCATAAAAATTATCAGTGCTGTGTTTTTTGCTCTGGGTGTGGCGGCGCTTACGGGAACAGTATGGGGTAAGGATTTTTTCGGTGACCTTACGCCTGATCAAATTCTGATTAATCTTAATTCCCCCACAGAAGGCACAGATGCAAGTGTGTATATTTCAGGTATAGAAGGCCCCGTGCTCTCAACCGCACTTTTTACTGCAATTTTCTGTGTGGTTTTCTTTTCGGATAAGAATATTTTCTTAAAGCTGAAGGAAAAGGCTGTTAAGATTTTTCCGAGAATTGTATCACGCACGGTAAGTGCTGCTGTTGCAACGGCAATTCTTGTCGGCGGCTGTTGGTACGGTATTGAGGAATTTCAGTTGGTTCAGCTTTATCACTCATATCTTACCGCTTCAACCTTTATAGAGGATAATTTTGCCGATCCCAATACGGTAAATATTACCTTCCCTGAAAAAAAGAGAAACCTTATTCACATTTATCTTGAAAGTATGGAAAATACCTTCCTTTCAAAAGAGCTTGGCGGATATTGCGAGGATAATCTCATTCCTCATTTATATGAATTGATGAGTGAAGGAATTTCTTTTTCACATCTTGAAGATGCTCCCGGCGGATTTCAGGAGTCAACGGGTGCAGGCTGGTCGGTAGCCTCTATGGTCAATATGGGAACAGGTCTTCCTATGAAGGTGCCCGATAAGCAAAATCAGTACGGTAATGCGGATAATTTCCTTCCTGGTGCAACGGCTATAGGAGATATTCTTAAAGAGCAGGGATATGAACAGACCGTAATGTTCGGTGCAAATGCTGATTTCGGCGGTCTTACTTACTACTTCCAATCTCACGGAGATTATACGATTATCGACCATAAGGAAGTCAAAAAGAGAGGCTACGTGCCCGATAATTATAAGGTATTCTGGGGATATGAGGACGATAAGCTGTATGAATATGCAAAAGAAGAGCTTACAAGGCTTTATGAAACGGGAAAGCCCTTCCATCTGATGATGGAAACGGCAGATACCCATACGCCTGAAGGATATCTCAGCAAGGATGCTCCCACTCCCTATGACAATAAGTATGCAAATGCGGTCCGTTATTCTCAGGAGCAGACGGTAAACTTTATCAATTGGATAAAAGAGCAGCCCTTCTATGAAAACACCACAATCGTTCTTATCGGTGACCATCTCACAATGGCTAAGAAATTTATAGCAACTCTTGACGGAATAGAGGATTATCACCGTTCATGCTATAACCTTATACTTAATCCTGCAGAAAATATCGGTGATGTTCCCGATGACAGACGGTATCTCAGAGATTGGGCAGTGTTTGATATGTTCCCCACAATTCTTGCTTCTATCGGAGTGGAAATTGAAGGCGACAGACTGGGTATCGGCACAAATCTTTTCTCGGACCGTGATACCGTGTTTGAAGAATTCGGTGTGGAATACGTAAATGATGAGCTTGTAAACAGAAGTAATTTCTATAATTTCAATATCCTTATGAAATAAGGGCAGAAAAAGAGCCGTAGCGGAAAATCCGTTACGGCTTTTATACTGTATAATGAAGTTATCAGATAAAATAAATAAGGGAAGCGAGAAGAATTTCAGCAGCAAAGTAGGTGTACATGTTGAAAAGCTTCAATTTGAAATTCTTTTTGTGCTTTTTGTCGAACATAAGGAAGGATATTGAAAAGTCGGAAAGCACGAAGCAGACAGCACCGAGAATTGCACAGACAAGAACAAGGGGAGAGGTGCCTGATTTATATGCTTCAATACCGAGGACAGATGCCTTGCAGAGCATTGTCATAATAACAATTCCGTATATGATTATGGGTAATTTCATAAGTCCCTTGAGGTTCATTTTTGACTTTATCATACAGAAGATGAAAAGTGCCACGAAAAGAACAACAGCAATAATCTCAGGAACGGAATAGAAGGGTGCTTCGGGGAAGTAAACCGTCATTGAACTTATTCCCATTATGTATGCTCTTATGAAGCAGATATGCGACGTAAGGAAGCATACAAAGCCGAGCGCTGTCCAGATTTTATGGAACCACATGTGAAGGAACAAATCGCCGAGCCAGGAGAAAATAAGTGCGAGCATCAATGCGCTGTCGAAGGCTGAATATTCACCCGTAATTGCAACACAAAGAGCACCTACGGCAATATAGCCTGTTGCACCTATCATTTTAAGAAGCCACGATTTAGGACAGGCGCCGTCCTTCTGAGCATCAACGTAAAAGTACGTGATACCGATAACACCGATGGCAATAATTGCAGTAAAAATTTCAAGCAACATAAAATTTACCCCACTTTCTTTCTTCTTTTGAAGAAATATATCTGCACAACGATTACAGCAAATAAAGCAATTGCACAAAGGATAATTCTCGGAACGGTAATTGTCGTACCAGCACTTCCGTCTTCAAGAGATGAGAAGTTTTTGCTTATGTCTGCCGATGCCTTTGAAAGCTCAGCGTAGCAGTCATTGAGCTGTTGAAGAGAAACGCTGTTATCTGAAAGAAGACTTTCTGCAAAGCTTACTGCATCGGTATATGCTTTTTTCAGATCGTTGAGATTTTCATCCTTGAACGCAGGAAGAGTATTGTTTGTAACGTGCTTATCATATAATTCAGTGAGTCTTGCTTTTGCGGTTCTGATATTATCTTTGTATTCACAGAAAATATCGGCGTGGTCGGTGAAAATAACCGAATAACCTCTTGAAATAAGGTCATCCCACCACGTAGCGCTGTCATATCTGTAGCCGCTGATTTCGGGTGTTGTCGTGTCACAGATAATTCTTAAATTTTCAGAATAAAGACCGATAAGGCTTTTATAATAGTTTATCGAATATCTGTTGACGGTCATAAGCTGTGCACCGAGAAAATCATTGTCGCTGAGGAAGCTTATGAAAGAAAGGATATTGAAAATTACGTTTCCCTTTTTAGCACCGATAAGATAGGGCTTTTCCTCGCATAAAGAAAGGGCTGAAGAAATTTCTTTATTATCGGCATTCACAAGAACAATGCACATATCCAATGCATTTTCTTCTGAAAGTAAGGATGTAACTTCACTCAGCACGGAAATGTCGCATCTGATAATAAGGGGAATATCATTTTCTTTTGCGGCAATAACAGCATCACTGAGTGTAGGGATATTATATTGTGTGACTTTTTCATTACTACCGCCGCATGAATTTCTGAGGCTGTATGCGGAAAGTATGGAATATGCTGTTTCTTCAATAGCAAAAATATCCTCTGAGTCCAACATTCTTTCGGTTGTGTCATCAGCGAAGAGAATCAGTGTACCTTCAACGGTGCGTTTTACGTCAACTGCAACGAAGTCAATGTCCGTTTTAGCGGCTTCAACAATTGCGGGAATTGAATTTTCGGGGAAATTGTCCCATTCACCCTTTGATGAAACACCTATTATTTCACCGTCAGCATCAAAAAAGGAATTCATAGAAGCGGAAATTCTTGATGCATCTGTATTTTCTGAAGCGGCAGAGGGGATTACAAAAAATGAAAGCATAAGAAATATGCACATCAGCACAGCGTGGATTTTTTTGTTCATTTTTACACTCTTTCTTTTTAATATATTTATGTTATTTTACCTGATTACAGAGATACCAATAATATAAAGCATATAATGCAATGCTTTGACTTCAGTATTATAGCACAAAACCAGCTTTATGATATCATACAATATTTACATAAACAAGTCTAATTTTTACATAGTACGGCTAAACACATTTTTTTTGTGTATTATCTGTATAATGTAAAATATGAATTTACAAAAAGCATTTTTTGTGATATAATACATTTTTGGAAATTTACTAATTAATTGTGAATGGAGCAAAAGACAGATGTCCGTAAAGAAAAAAGTTGTTGTTTCAGCTGCATCCGTAGCACTTGACAAGGTTCTCAATTACATTGATAAAAAGCCTGAAGAGGGCTTTTATAACATTCTTGATTTTGCTGAAAAGCTTATAGGAAATATGTTTCCCAGTGAAAATTTCAAGAAGCTCAAGGCAGGAGCAAAGGATCCCGACAATATATATACAGAGCTTGGAAGAAGCATCATAAAAGACGTTGACAGAGCTATAATAAAGCACGTTCTTCTTTCTCTCGGCATTGAAGCAGGCTATTTCGGAACAAAGGAAGTAAGAGAAAACAGAGAAAAGTATGACTGTAACATTCCTTTCCAGATTCTTATAGATCCCACAAGTGCCTGTAACCTTAAATGTAAGGGCTGTTGGGCTGCAGAATACGGCCACAGACAAAATCTTTCCTTTGAGGAAATGGACAGCGTAGTTTCTCAGGCAAAGGAGCTTGGCACACATTTTTATATGTTCACAGGCGGTGAGCCTCTTATCAGAAAGGACGATATTATCCGTCTTTGCGAAAAACACGCTGACTGTGCTTTTATGGCATACACCAACGGCACTCTTATTGACGATGCCTTCTGTGAAGAGGTAAAGAGAGTAAGCAACCTTGCATTTGCTTTAAGCATTGAGGGTACTGAAGAAAGCAACGACTTCAGAAGAGGCGAGGGCGCATATAAAAGAACTATGGAAGCTATGGCAATGCTTAAAAAGCACAAGTGCCTTTTCGGTATTTCCGTATGCTATACAAGAAAAAACGTTGACTACGTTACAAGCGAAGAATTCGTTGACCTTATGATAGCAAACGGCGTAAAGTATGCATGGTACTTTAACTACATGCCCGTAGGTCACGGAGCAGATAAGGAGCTTATCCCCACACCTGCACAGAGAAAGTATATGTATTTCTGGCTTCGTAAAATGAGAAATTCAAAGACAGGCAAGCCTATGTTTGTTATAGATTTTCAGGATGACGGTGAGTTTGTCGGCGGATGTATTGCAGGCGGAAGAAATTACTTCCATGTCAACTCCGCAGGAGATATTGAGCCTTGTGTATTTATCCACTATTCAGACTCAAATATCCGTACCCATACAATTCTTGAGGCTCTTAAAAATCCTCTCTTTATGGAATACAGAAAAGGTCAGCCCTTTAATGACAATCATTTAAGACCTTGTCCTATGCTTGAAAATCCCGACAAGCTCAGAGAGATTATTAAAAAGACAGGTGCAAAGTCAACCAATCTTATTATTGAAGAGGATGTTGAAACTCTTTGCTCCCGTTGCGACGAGTTTGCTTATGAATGGCAGAGTGTGGCAGATGAGCTCTGGAATTCTACCGTTCATCCCAAGACTCATACTCAGTATTACAGAGATAACGGAAAGGCAATAAGACAATAAGTTGCTTATTTTTCTTGAAAGTTATATCTTATTATGTTATAATAACCGTGGTACATATTACCGCGGTTATTTTTTCTTAGTGGAGGAAATAAAATGAAAAAATTAAAACTTACGGCAGTGATGTGCTCTCTGACACTTATTGTTACGGCGCTCACTTCCTGCGGATATGAAATAAGCATAAGAAAAAAGGGCACAGACGATTCACTTAATGACGGAACAACGACAATAATTGTTGAGCAGACAACCACCGTTATAACTCAGCAGGATCCCGTATATGTGCCCGAAATTACCACACTTCCCAATGAAGAAATTACAACGGGTGCATCTTCAGGACTTCAGGTCAATACCTCTTATCAGCCTATGCCTATGTCACAGGAGGACGTGTTGAGATTTTATAAGAGTGCGGTTGATGACGTAAAGGTAAGAGCACCCGGCTATACAAGAAACGAATATCAGGAAATTTCAGACGTTTCAGCGGGTAACGGTGACGTTCAGCTCATAAACAGGGTATTAAATCTTGTGGGAGCAGAGCTGCTTAAAGACTCAGGTGATGAGGAGGCAACAATTCAGATTATGCCTCACGATGATATTGCCGTGAGAGAAACCTTCCCGCTTTACAATAAGGACGTAGGCTGTGAGCTTACGGATATGTCAATTATAAAATCTGCCGCCTGTTATTCGGACGGAACCTCTTATAAGATTGTCATTACCTTCAATGACCAGCTTAATCCCGATGCAACAAACAGTTCATTTTCAAAGATTATGACACCCGTTGACCGTAAAAAGCTGTCAGATCCCATAGAAGAATATCTTGTTGTGCTTGACCTTAACAGTTATAAATTCGATCTGAATTACACTAACTGCGAAATTACCTGTATCATTGATAAACAGACCAACAGAATGACGTCTTTAAGACATAAGATGATGATTGATATTGAAATCGTGATGAATCTCGATCTTATTCTTTTCCAGACGAATAACGTGAAGGCTCAAGGAAAGATCGTAAACTTCCTCGAATACTATAACTTCAACTGGACGTAAAAACAGAACAATAAAGAGAACCTGCAATCTGTCTGACTGCAGGTTCATTTTTTTTGTTACGGTTTAAGGATTAAAGGCTTCTTAAATATTCGATGCTCATTTTAACAGCGGAAAGCTCGGTGTTGCCCTTGTCGGGAGCATCCTGCTCAACGATGAACCATTTTGCACCGCTTTCTTCGCCCGCTTTGATGATAGCAGGAATATCCTGCATACCGTGACCTACGGGACGGAAGCTGAAATCGTCCTCGTCGGCGGCTTCAGTGTCATCATCAATGCCGATAAGCTCATAAAGCTTACCCTTGCTGTCCTTGCTCTTTTTGTAGAAGTCCTTGAGGTGAATTACAGGTGTTCTGCCCTTATATTTGAGAATATATTCAGCAGGATCTTCACCGCCGATATTTACCCAACAGGTATCAAGCTCGGGATTGAGATATTCTGAAGGAACGGTAGAATACATAATATCAAGACCGTATTCACCGTCAACCTTAACGAATTCAAAATCGTGGTTATGATAAAGAAGGGTAAGACCTGCTTCTTTTGCCTTTTTGCCTATAGCAGATATTTTTTCAAGCGTTGCAGGATAATCGGGAGTGCCTGGACGGTATTGCTCTTCAACGTAGGGGATAACGATATATTCACAGCCTATTTCCTTATAGGTTGCAATTACCTTGTCAAGATCCTCAAGCATATCAGCGAGCGGCACGTGTGCTGAAACGGGGGTGAGGGAATATTTTTCCAGCATAGCCTTGATTTCTTCCGCAGACTTATCGAAAAGACCTGCAAATTCAACACCCTCGTAGCCCATTTCCGCTACCTTTCTGAGTGTTCCTTCAAAATCAACAGCCATTTCATTTTTAACTGAATATAACTGAATACCAATAGGAAGCATAATATAATTCTCCTTTTCAAAGTGTTATATTTATTCTACCATAAGGCATTTTGCAATACAACAGTTTTTTTGAAAAACGGATTTTCCCTGTTCAAGTGAAAAGATTGCTGAAAAAGTCTTCAATTTCTTTTAACGTAACGGTTTCAGGCTCATAACCCTTCAGTCTGTAGGCTGTTTTTTCTTCAACCCTTTCTTTACCTATGAACAGCAGGGCTGTGAGAATTATCAGAAGCACGTTTATTGTAAATGTCCGTAATATTTTTTTTATTTTTTCCCTGTTTTTATCCAACGCTTTCTCCCCAAGCATTATTTATTATTTCCGTGAGTACGTTTCCTGTAAGATATGCCGAGTAAAGTGCTTCGTCAAGAGTATTTGCATCTGTGCCTATTTCGAGAAGCAGAGAGCATTTTGCCGTATCCATATTATACTTTCTCTGACAGAAATAAATAGGCTTCATAAGACCTGAATACATAGTTTCGGCGGTTTTCTGAAAGTGAAGAGCAAATCTGAGATTATCCTCCCAATTGGGAAAATTCTCTATGTAGCCTTCCTCTGCCCCCGTGATTATCATAATCTGTGCGGCTTTTCTTCCGTTTATCTCGGCTGTAGGCTTGCAGTGAGAGGTGTCGGAATAGTAAATGGCATCTCTGTGAACGTCGAGAACAATTTTTATGGAAGGATATTTTTCAAGATATTTTTCTACGGTCACTCTCGAGCGTGAATATGCACCGTTATAGCTTTCGTCATAAACAGTGTTGTCGTGAATATAGCCTATGCCGTTTTCTTCAAGCACCTTACAGATTTCAGCACCCACACGGAGCATATTTTTATCACTGTCAGTGCTTCTTGAACTGAAGCTGTCGTAAAAAACACCGTTATCGGCAAGAAGATAGCTTTCCGTTGTATGTGTATGAAAAATCAGCACCACAGGCTCATTTTTATTTGGGATGCAAAGCTCAGGTCCTTCACTTAGCAGAGCTGTAAAATCGGGGGATTTGGTTGAGGTTGCGTTTTTTATATAAATTCCGTCAGCACTGTGAGTGGCACCTGAGGTTTTGAAAAAAACCTCCTGGACTTCACCTGAAGCTTCAGTTGCAGAAAAAACTGCAAGATACTCTGCCTCCATCTGCTTAATATCGTCAGGAGTTGAATATTCCTTTGTTTCTGCTTCCTCTGAAGGCGTCTTCGCAGTTTCGTTTTCTTCTGTCGAGGCTTCTGTGGACTGTGAGGTCTTTTCTTCACTGAAAGCCGTTTTTTGTGTATTTTTATTGAAGCTTTCTTCCGAGAGAAAAATTCCCCATAAAGAAAGCTCATTTTGAAAATCAGGAAGAATATTTATAATTTCAGTAGAATAAAGCATTGTAAAAATGACCAAGGCTATTGAAAAAATAATCTTTATAAACCATAAATTTTCTCTGAGAAACCTGATTTTCAATATATATCACCCTCATAAACACGTTAATGGAAAGAAACTTATTCTCATTTATATCTATGAGGAAGAGAAAAGATTTATGGCAGGGTAAGAGATATTATTTCATCCTCGGAAAGATTTTTCTGAAGAACGCTGTTTATTGCAAGGGCAATAAGCTTTGCGCCTGATGAAACAAGAATATCCGTATCCTTAGGCGTTACCATCATATCGCCGTAGGTTTTATCCTCAGTGATTTTTCCCGTAAGGTCAAAGGCAAGTGTTGCGGCATCAACCACAGTGGGAATACCGACGGAAATTACGGGAATTCCCATAGTTTCTTCATTTATTGACATTCTCCTGTTGCCCACGCCTGAGCCGGGAGCAATTCCCGTGTTACTCAGCTGTATTGTCCGTCCGAGTCTTGAAATGCTTCTTGAAACAAGAGCATCTATAACAATTATCAAAGAAGGCTTGATTTTTTCCTTGATTCCTGATATTATTTCACCTGTTTCAATTCCCGTTTTCCCTGTAACACCGGGACTTACACAGCATACGCTTCTGAGCTCAGGAAGGCTCAGTGCCTTTTCCGTTTCTTCGGGAATATGCCTTGTTGCAAATATGTGTCCGACTGCAAGGGGACCTATACCATCGGGTGTGATATCACTGTTTCCGAGTCCCGCTATAAGAACGGTTCCCTCTTTGGTAATAAGGCTGTCAAGAGCCTCTTTAAGAAGTGAAAGTCTGCCGTCCGAAAGAATATCCCCATCGGGAAAAGAGTCTGCTTCAAGAGTAAAATATTTCCCCTTTGGCTTATTGAGTGCTTTTTCACCCTCTTCACTGAGAATTTCAATGAGGGTTGATTTGCATTCATCTGTTTCCTTTACTGTCATTTTTACGCCTTCAAGCTCACCTTCACCGTGCATTTCACGGCGTTCTAAAGCAAGGTCTGTGCGTATATTCATACTATCACCCTGTTTTAGTATGGACAGATTGTAAAATTAATATTCAAAGGTGAAAAATATATAAAAAAGTGTTGATTTTCTCGTATCTTCGTGATATTATATTAAACTGAATAAGAGAAGGAGGTGTAATACTATGCCCAATATCAAATCTGCTAAGAAGCGTGTTCTTGTTAACAAGACAAAGGCTGCTCGTAATAAGTCCGCTAACTCTGCACTTAAGACTGCTATCAAGAAGGCAAACGTTGCTATTGATACAAATGCTGCAGATAAGGCTGCCGCTGTTGCATTCGCTGTTAAGAAGATCGACCAGGCTGCTGCAAAGGGACTTATCCACAAGAATAATGCAGCTCGTAAGAAGTCTGCTCTTGTAACAAAGCTCAACAAGGCTTAAGGCATAAAACACCGATTGCAGGCACTCCTGTAACCCCGGAGTTGCTCCGACAAACACGGATAAACGGACCGTGTTAAACCGTTTATCCCAATTCTGAAAGGACGGTAATAAAATGAAAAAGGCTCTTAAGATAATCGCAATCATTGTAGCTATTGCCGCTGCAATAGCAGGTATTTATGTAGTTGTAACTAAGTACATCAACAAGAAACAGAATACAACAGATGAAGAAAATTATGTTTCCTGCTCATGTGAAGAAGAGTTTTCTTCCGAAACCATAGCATAACATAATAAACGGCGGCTTCCATGCCGTCTTTTTTCTTTTAAATAACAGCTGCCCGAAAGAGATAGTAAATCTTATCGGGCAGTTTTTGTATATTATTCAGTAATTTTTTTAATGACATATTCCGCTATGCGAAGACCTGCCTGGGAGGGAATAAAGCTTATGCTTGAAGGGGGGAGGCGTTTTTCGTCTTCGTTTTCGGGAATGAATTTCGGGCTTACGGGTGTTTCGGGGGAGAAAAGCACGGTTACATTTTTTATTCCTGCATCCTTATACTTTTTTCTCATGACTCTGCAAAGAGGGCAGTATTCTGTCTTTGCGATATCGGTGATCTTAAAAAATTCTCCCGACATTTTAGCCCCCGTGCCCATTGAAGCAATAAGAGGGATGTGCAGCTCCTCGCATTTTTTTGCAATTGCGGTTTTTGCATTCGTGTCGTCTATTGCATCAACACAGAAGTCGAAGCCGCCTTCAAAAAATTTATCAATATTTTCCTTGCTTACAAAGTCCGTAATAAGAGAAATTCTGCAATCGGGATTGATATCGAGAATTCTTTCCCGTGCCACGTCGGTTTTATATTTACCTACAGTGGAATGAAGGGCATATAACTGACGGTTTATGTTGGAAAGGGAAATTTTATCTCCGTCAACGAGAGTAAATGAGCCTATTCCTGCTCTTGCAAGTGCTTCGGCGGTATATGAGCCCACACCGCCGAGACCGAAAATCAGCACACGGCCCGAAGTGATTTTATTTACAGCCTCTTCACCGAGAAGCATAGCGGTTCTTGAATACTCTTCCTTCATAATTTTTTCTCCGTTTACGTTTTTCTATATAGTATAACTTTTTTTTATTATACACAATACTTATATGTTTTTCTATTGCTTTTTTATATAAAAAATAGTAAACTTGTACTGACTATGAAAAAAAGGGGAATGTTATGAAGTCCATTAAATTAAAAAGCACTCTTGCAAGAAAGATTGCTATTTACAGCAGATATGCAAAAGAAGTGCCTAAGGAATTATTCACAGTTAAAAAAGAAGCTCCCGACCTTTCAGGAGTTATGTATCCTCTTCCCGCAAGAAAGAAGGATTATACCTGTTTTGCAAAAACCGCTAAGGCATTGTGGCTCGGTGCTCCCAACGGTGTTACAAGATATGATGAAAATGCTGAAAGAGATATTGATAAGGTTCAGTTCTTTTCAGCAACAAGAGATCTCCCCGATAATGATGTAAAGGCAATTTATGCAGAAAACGGTGAAGAGGAAAGCGTATGGGTGCTTACTGCTTCAGGCGTTACAAATATTGTTCTCAAAGAAATTTCGGCAGAAGAAAAGGCTC
The DNA here is from genome assembly GCA_045591285.1 of Acutalibacteraceae bacterium. Taxonomy (GTDB): domain Bacteria; phylum Bacillota; class Clostridia; order Oscillospirales; family Acutalibacteraceae; genus RUG806. The sequence continues at coordinate 46,159 of JAZNSP010000046.1, read as the reverse complement.
TTACACTTACTGAAGAAACGGAAAAATACGTTTCAAGAAGAGGTATGTGTACTCAGAGAACGCTTACTGTTCCCAGAGAGCTTACTTCCGTTGTTCCTTACGGTCACTCTGATAACTCAGGCACGTTCACCTGCGGTCTTGCAATAGGTGAGCTTTGTAAATATGCCGTATATAAAAAGCAGTACGGTGCAGATGACGAAAGAACAGTAAAGGCAAAGAAGAGCGCAATAAGAGCATCTGAAGCCTGTCAGCTTCTTATGTATATCACAGGAAGAGGCGACGGCTTCGTTGCAAGAACGTATATGGTTCCCACTGAGCCCGTACCCGATGACGGTCTTTTCTACAGAAAAGAAGGGGATAAGGCAATTTGTCTTAATACTACGGGTGCAAAGCAGAGAGGTATTGCAGGTAAGGAAATTTATGCAGGTGCCCCAATTCCCGAAAGACTTTCACACCTCTATACCGATCTCGGCTATTCTCACGACGGTATCGTTTATAAGGGTGACACAAGCTCTGACGAAATCACACTTCACTATCTTTTTATGTATTTCTTCCACGAAATAATGGGCGAAGAGGATCCTGAGCTTGATGAAATTGTAAAGACTGCCGCAAAGAACACGATGAAGCACATTATTGACCACGGCTTCGAGTTCCACGAAACCTCAACGGGTAAGCCTACAACCTGGGCAAAGTGGAGTAAGGCTTACTTCTCAACTCTTTTAGGTTGGTCAGACGGCTGTCTTAATGCTACAGAGCTTCTTATGTATCTCCGTGTTACTATGCACATAACAGGCGAAAAGGGTATCTGGGAAGAAACCTATAATAAGCTTGTAAATGAAGAAGGCTATGCAAGACTTACATCTCTTCATAACGAAAGATTTTATATTTCAGCATTAATCGAGGGTGAAGAGCCCGTTGAAAGCCTGATGTACGGTGATAATATGCTTGCAACCTCTGCTTACTGGCTTCTTATCACTCTTGAAAACGATCCTGAGCTCAAGGAGCTTTATAAGAAGGGCTACAGAGGCTGGAACGGTACCTTCAGAAGAGAGCATAATCCTGCTTACGACATTCCCTTTATGCTTTCCTGCCCTGAGGATGATATTGATACTGAGGCACTTTCAGACTGGTTCAGAAGAGTGGGTATTACAAGACTTGTAACGTCTGTCGGAATATCAACACGTCAGGACGTACCGCTGAGATACCGTATGAGCGGACAGAAGGAAGCATCGTGGAGAGTTGCTCCCGACGAATATCCTATTTCAAAGTACGACCGTAATCCTTATGCATATAAAGACCATGAGGGCGGAAGAGATTGCTATCAGCTTGAAAGCTGTTATATCTATACATTTGCATACTGGCTCGGAAGATATTACGGGCTCATAGAGGAGGAATAAAAAATGGCTGATACATCAAGAGTACATCTTATCGGTAATGCTCATCTTGATCCTATATGGCTGTGGCGTTGGCAGGAAGGCTGCGGTGAAGTTCTTCAGACCTTCAGAAGTGCCCTCGACAGACTCAATGAATATAACGATTTTGTGTTTACCTGCTCATCTGCCGCTTACTATAAGTGGGTTGAAGAAATTGATCCCGATATGTTCAAGGAAATCACCGAGCGTGTAAAAGAGGGAAGATGGGTTCCTGTAAACGGCTGGTGGGTACAGCCTGACTGCAATATGCCCTCAGGTGAGTCCTTTGCCCGTCAGGCACTTTATTCTCAGCTTTATTATTATGAGAAGTTCGGCAAAATCTGTAAAACAGGTTATAACGTTGACTCCTTCGGTCATAATGCAATGCTTCCTCAACTTATTTTCAAGGGCGGTATGACAAACTACGTTTTCCAGCGTCCCACTCCCAATGAAAATCCCGATATTCCCGTAACGTTTATCTGGGAAAGTATGGACGGTTCAAAGGTGCTTACCTTCAGACTTCCTCACGGTTATGCCGATAACGGTAAAGAAACTCTCGATCACGCTATGGAATATACCGAAAATCTTATTAAAGAAAACGGTCACGGAATGATGCTTTTCTATGGCGTTGGTAATCACGGCGGCGGACCTACAAAGGCTGATATTGAATATCTCAAGGAAAATATGGTAAGAGAAGGCTGGCACAGAATGAAGTTCTCTTCACCTGACGAGTATTTCAAGGCTCTTACAATACAGTTCCCCGACCTTCCCTTATGGAAGGATGAATTACAGCACCACGCAAGCGGCTGTTACAGTGCAACGTCAATTGTAAAGAAGCTTAACCGTCAGGCAGAAAATGCTCTTTTTGCTTCAGAAGCCTTTGCTACCGTTGCAAATAAGGAATATAAAATGGCTGATAAGACAGAGAATTTCAAGGAAGCTTGGCGTGAAGTCTGCTTCAATCAGTTCCACGATATTCTCTGCGGCTGTTCCATTATGGAGGCTTACGATGACGTAAGAGATTCTATGGGACACGCTATGAATATTTCTGCTAAGATTTATAATGAAGCAGTTCTCAGAATTGCAAGAAAAATAGATACCTGGGTTGACGGTGTTTCCGATCCCGTGTGCACAGAGGTAAGAAATCAGTCCTGCGGTAAATTCCCCAGACCTCTCGTTGTATTCAATCCTCATTCATTTGATATTGAGCTTCCCGTAAGAGCATATAATGCTTCAAACTGTGTTAAGGACAGTGACGGAAATGACGTTCCCTTCCAGAATGTCCGTTCTTCACGCTCAAACGACTCTCACATGGATACCTGCTTTATTGCAAAGGTTCCCGCCCTCGGCTACAGCACGTATTGGCTTACCTGGTGGAGAGAGGAAGACGAAGTAAATTCAGTTTCCTCTGATGTAACGGCAGACGGTCTTACTATTGAGAATAAATATATAAAGGCTACCTTCTCCGATAAAACAGGCTCAATCATAAGCCTTATCAATAAGGAAAGCGGATTTAACTATGCAAGTGAAGAAAAGAGCGTTGCTGTTCCCACAATAATCGACGACCACGAAACAGATACCTGGGCACATAACGTATTCACCTTCCACAATAAAAAAGGCGTTATGGAGCTTGAAAGCATTGAGCTTGTTGAAAAAGGCCCCGCACGTGCAGTTATCAGAGTAAAGCACCGCTTCGGTGAGTCACATCTTTCTCAGGACTTCATCTTAGGTGCAAACTGTAAAACACTTCGCGTAAAGTGTAAGGCTATGTGGCAGGAGAAGTTCACTCTTCTTAAAATGTCCTTTCCCGTTGACAGTGAAAACTGCGAAAACACCTACGAAATTCCTGCAGGCTTCATCAAGCGTCCCGCAAACGGTGAAGAAGAGCCTACAGGCCGTTGGGGTGCTATTTCCTTCGACAGTGAGGGCGCAAGAAGAACTCTCGGTGTTATCAACGACAGTAAGTATTCTTACGACTGTCCCGAAAATGACCTCAGAATAACTCTTATCAGAAACGTTATTTTTGCAGATCATTATTCACACAGACCTGAGGCTGATTTCAACTTTACCGATGAAGGAAAGCAGACGTTTGAGTACGGCATCTTCCTTTGCGACGGTGAGGCACAGGAAAACGGCATCACAAACGAAGCCGCTCTCTTCAACGTACGTCCCGTAACGGTTCCCGAAAGTTATCATAAGGGCACCGAGCCTCAGAAGAAGTCCTTCATTTACTGTGATAAGAAGAACGTTATTATGACAGCCTTCAAGCTTTGCGAAGACGGCTCAGGCGATGCAGTTATTCGTTTCTATGAAACATCAGGCAAGGAAACAAGAGTAAATATCGTTTGTGATATGCTCGACTGCGGCTTCAGAGCAGACTTCCTTCCCAATGAAATAAAAACCTTCAGAGTAGATAAAGACGGCAAGGTTACGGAAGAAAACTTCCTCGAAGGTGTAGTAAGATAATTTAACTGTTAAAAACAACAAAATTTACAACTTATCAAAAACAGTACAGATTTTCCCATTTCTGTGCTGTTTATTTTTGTTTCAGAGGAGATATTTTTGACAAGAATTTTTAAGAGGAATATCTTTTTGTTTTTTGATTTTTAAGGAAGTTGTAAAAGATGCTCTTATCGGTACCGGAATGCAGATTGTAATAACAGATGAAGACGGTAAGGAAATTGAAAGAAAGACCGTAGTTGTTCCCGGTGATATTCAGGGTGACGGTAAGATAACTGCCTCTGATGCAAGACAGACACTCAGAGCTTCTGTTGAACTTGAAACACTTGCTTCTTATGAACTTGAAGCCGCTGACCTTAAACAAGACGGAAAGCCTAAAGCAGAAGATGCAAGAGCAATTTTAAGAATTTCAGTAGAACTCGAAAAAGCAACAGATTATTTTGAAAAAATAGGCTAAATATAAAACGGATATTATTGAGATTACTCTCAACGGTATCCGTTCTTTTCTTAAATATTTTTTATGCCGATTAGAATAAATCCGAATGACTTCCTGTGCGATAGAGTATCAATACGAGAATATCATCAATTATTTCATAAATCAATAACCAATCAGGTTCAATGTGGCACTCACGGCAGTTTTTGTAATTTCCGATTAATGAGTGGTCACGGAATTTTGCTTCAAGAGGTTCATCATTTGCTAATTTTTCTATGATATAGAAAAGCTTATCTGTATCTCTTCCTTGCTTCTGTGCTTTTTTCAGGTCTTTTTTGAATTGAGAAGTGAATTTAATTTCATACTTCATTGTAGAGTGCAGCCTTTAAATCTTCAATATTTTTGTAACCGGGTGTTGATTTATCATAAGCAAGCTGTCTGCCTTCGTTTATTGCGGACTGCGTTATTTTGTTTGGTTCATTGAGCTTAACTTCAAAGGGAATTCCATTTTCTCTGATAGCTTGTCTTAAAAAAATATTTATGGCTGTTGACATATTAAGTCCTAATTCTGCAAATATTTTTTCTGCCTGTATTTTGATTTCTTTATCTGTTCTTATATTTAAATTAGTTGTCTGCATATTATACACCTCTTTCAATGATATTTTATTATATTATATGCACAATGTCAACACAAATGATAGACAAATGCTGTTAAGTGAAAATAAAAAAGACTACATTCCTTAAATGATAAGGCTATGTAGTCTTTTGTCTGCTGTTTATAAAGCCTCTGCAATATCGAGGATGAGCTTTTCTGTCTTTTCCCAGCCGATACAGGGGTCTGTGATTGAGCAGCCGGGGATTTCGTCGGGACCGATTTTCTGTGCGCCGTCAATAAGATAGCTTTCAATGATAAAGCCCTTTACCATTTTTCCGATATCTGAGTTATGGCGCATTGAGTGAAGGACTTCCTTTGCAATTCTCGGCTGTTCAAGATATTTTTTGCCGGAATTTGAGTGGTTTGTGTCAACTATACAAGCGGGATTTTTAAGTCCTGATTTGTTATAAAGCTCACATAAGTGGCTGAGGTCTTCGTAATGATAATTGGGAATAGCTTCACCGTGCTTATTAACGTAGCCTCTTAAAATTGCATGGGCAAGGGGATTGCCTGTTGTTTCAACGTCCCAGCCTCTGTAGATGAAGTCGTGTGAGTGGTGAGCCGCCGTGATAGCGTTCATCATAACGCTGAGGTCGCCTGAGGTGGGGTTTTTCATACCTACGGGAACTGTAATTCCGCTTGAAACAAGTCTGTGCTCCTGATTTTCAACACTTCTTGCGCCTACTGCAACATAGCTCATAAGGTCGGAAAGATAACGGTAGTTTGCAGGGTAGAGCATTTCGTCGGCAGTTGAAAGACCGAGCTCTGAAAGAACTCTTGTATGTAACTGACGTATAGCAAGAATTCCCTTGTAGGGATCAGGCTTTTCATTGGGATCGGGCTGATGTAACATTCCCTTATATCCGTCGCCTGTGGTTCTCGGCTTATTTGTATAAACGCGGGGGATAATAATAAGCTTGTCCTTGACCTCGTCCTGAACTCTTCTGAGTCTTGAACAGTATTCAAAAACCGTATCCTCTCTGTCTGCAGAGCAGGGGCCTATAATGAGAATTTTTTTGTCGCATTCGCCTGAGAAAACTGCGGCTACTTTTTTATCTGTTTCTTCCTTTATTTTTTTTGCCTCATCGGAAACGGGAAATAAATTCTTTACTTCCATAGGAATAGGCAATTTTTTCTTAAAATCCATTGACATAATAACTGAACCTTTCTGTTGGTTGCTTTGTTTTTTTATCTTTAATAGAGCGAATCGGAATAAGGCGAATCCTTCCGAAACATTTTCCGAAGGAAAATATTTCACTGATGCAAAGCATCAATATCACTGCCCGAAGAGCAATATCAATCATAGCAAAGCTATGAATATCATTTCATAAATTAATGGCAAACTACCGTTAATTTTTGATTTATGCCCACGTTCCGTTTATAAATATGGGAACGGCTTTTCCGTCTTTATATCCTGTAATTTCCATATCGTCAGCGCCTATCATAAAATCGACGTGAATCATACTGTCGTTTACGCCTAAGGCTCTGCATTCTTCATTTGTCATATCAAGATGACCTTCAATACAATCGTTATAGCCTGCACCGAGAGCGATATGACAGCTTGCATTTTCATCGAAAAGCGTTTCGTAGAACAGAATTCCGCTTTCGTTAATGGGGCTGTTTTTAGGAATAAGGGCAAGCTCACCAATCATACAGGCTGTTTCATCCATCGTAATCATTTTTGAAAGAAGCTCATAGCCCTTTTCTGCTTCCCATTCTATAGCCTTGCCGTCCTTGAAGGTTATTGAGAAATTTTCAATCAGCTGACCTTCATAAGAAAGAGGCTTTGTTGAAACAACCTTGCCTTCGGCTTTTCCTGCCATAGGAGTTGTGAAAATTTCTTCTGTCGGCATATTGGGATTGAAGGTGACTCCCTGCTTTGTAAGCTCACTTCCTCCGCACCACTGTCCCTGAGGAATAAGTCCTGCGGTAAAATCAGTGCCGTTTGAGCTCTTGAAATGAATGTATTCAAATTTCTGCGAATTGAGCCAGTTGCTCTTTTCCTTGAACGTACTGTTATGCTTTTCCCATTCCTTTTCGGGATCGTTATCCTCGGTTACTCTGACAGATGATAAAATCACATCCCACAGCTTATTGTAAGCCTGAGATTTTGTAAGCTCAGGGAAAACCTTCTTTGCCCATTTATAAGAGGGAATAGCGGCAATAGTCCACTGATGACGGTTTTCAATAGCATCTCTGTAAGGCTTTATTATGGGATAACGGGCAATTCTTGCCTTCTGCATTTTCGTCTGATTAACACCCTTGAGGCCGTCGGGATCGTCACTGATGATATAAATACGGCAAGGAAGCTCTTCTGTCATAAGCTTCAGCTTTTCTTCCTCCCATTTTTCAACCTTTGAGAGAGATTTAAGGGTTCTGTGGCGGTAGTCAAGCTTTGTTATGGGCTGATAATCCCATTCCAGAGAAACCTTCGATGCACCTGCTTTGTAGCATTCATCAACAAGAATAGTAACAAATTCATATTGATCAACACTTGCATATAATTTCACAGGCTGTCCCTTCTGAATATTTGCACCTGTTCTTGCAATAAGACGTGCATATTTTCTCATAATTGATTTTTTCAAAGTATCACTTCCGTAATGAAAAATATAATAGCATTTTAGCACTTTAAATCGAATAATTCAAGGGTGACAGTGTATAAATATTACAAAAAATCATACAAATATTACATTGAAAAAATATTGACTTTTTATAATGATATTATGTACTTGAATAAATATAAGGAGGAATGCTATGAATTTTAGTATTATCTATAATCCCATTGCTACAAAATTTTCTCAGGCAGCGCTTGACCATCTTATCTTCAAATTCGTTGAGCGCGGACTTAAACTCAACACTATTGCAAAGAGTGAATACTCAGGACACGTTATCAAGCTTATAAAGGAGCTTGATCCGGTTTCCGATTATCTTATAACCTTTGGTGGTGACGGAACTGTTAATGAAGCATTCCGTGCCTTTAATGAAATAGAACAGCACAGTGTTTATGCACATATTTCTGTAGGAACAACAAACGATATGGCAAACAATTTCAACCTTATCAGAAAGGATGCTATCAAGAGCATTGATAAGCTTGCTGAAAAGGGTAAGGAAATGCTTATGGACTCAATTCTTGTAAACGGAGAGCCTGTTTGCTACGTTTCTTCCTTCGGCTATATTGCCGCAGTTCCTTATCTTGTAAATCCTAAACTCAAAAAGAAGCTGGGCCACGCCGCTTATGTTTTTGCCGCTATGCCTCCTCTGCTTAAAGGACCTCAGAAGATAAAGGCTACATATACCGCTAACGGAATAACAAAATCCTGTAATATTATTCTCGCACTTATCACGACCTCAAAGGGAATGGGCGGTATTACACTTTATGATGACGTTGACCTTAACGACGGCAAATTTGAGGTTTGCTTAATTCACGATTTTACACCTGCTCTCATAGCAAAGCTGTTCGGAAAATATCTCACTGACAGCATTGACCTTTCCGAATATCTTGAATATGCAGACGTATTTTCAACAGATGAGCTTCATATCAGATTTGACGGTGTGCTTCCTTATGATGACCTTGATAATGACGGTAATAAGGCAAGCTTCAGTCTTTCTCTTCACGAAAACGAGCTTCATTACACAGTGGGCAAAAAGATTAAAATTTTAATGCCTGAAAACTAAAAGTATATCACCTGAAAACGTTTTTCGCTTTCGGGTGATTTTTTTTGTTATGGCGTATGATTGACATTATATCTCATAACTGATATTATGAACTTAATAAATTTACGGAGGAGATTATTATGTTGAGTACCATTAAGGCACTGTTTACTTTTATGCAGGTATTTTTGCTGTCTATCGGTATAATTCCCGTTGATACCGATATAAATTACGGCGGAACACCTTATACCGAAAAGGTAATTTTATCCCCCATGGCAATTGTCAGCGATTCTCAGAGCGATTATTATATCGTAACGGAAAATGAGCCCGATGAGTGTATTATTACCGCAAGTGACGAGCTTCAGACATATATTGCAAAAATTACAGGCGTAAAGCTCGAAGTTGTTGAAGAAAGTGAGCTTCCTTCCGGTAAAAAGGCAATTTATCTCGGTGAAACCGCAATTTCGGAAAACACCGGAACAGATTATTCTGCAATCAAAGAAGACGGCTTTTTGCTTTACTGTGACGGTAAAAATCTTATCATAAGAGGAGAAGACGACAGAGGCACGCTTTACGGTGTATATACCTTCCTTGAAGAATATCTCGGTGTCCGTTGGTTTACTCCCACCCTTGAAAAAGTTCCTTCATCAAAAAATATTGTTGTTGATAAAAACCTCAACCGTATAGTTGAGCCTTCCTTTGCAGTCAGAAGAAACGATACTCAGGGAACCAATGAAGCCCACAGAGCAAGAACAAAAATGAACGTATCCTTCCATAAGGATGCAACAGCCTACGGCGGTACTCTTACCTACGTTCTCTGGGACGTAACCCTTACAAAGCTTGTGCCCGACTCCCTTTTCAGCACCAATCCCGAATATTTTGCTTTAGGTGAGGACGGAAACCGTACAACAGACCACGTGTGTCTTTCACATCCCGACGTGCTCCAGATTGCAATTGAAAATGCAAGAAAAGCAATTGAAGCAAGCACAAACGGTGCAAAGTTTATTCACGTAGGTCAGAAGGATAACACAAATTATTGCCACTGTGATAACTGTGAAGCGCTTTATGAAAAATACGGTGCAGTTTCTGCTCCCACATTAATTTTCACAAATAATCTTGCAGAGGCACTCGAAGAAGAATATCCCGATTTTACTTTTACCTTCTATGCTTATAATGAAACAGACCGTCCTCCCACGGATACGTCACTCAAATGCAGATCTAACGTAGCACCCGTTCTCTGCGGTCTTCATAAGGCCTGCAGAAGCCATTCTCTTCTTGAATGCGGTGCTCAGGACGGCGACGAGTCCTTTGAAAATCTTTACGGTGATCCTGATACCACAATAGCAGAAGATTTCAAGGTCTGGACAGAAATTGCTGAAAAAACGTATATCTATGATTACACGATCAACTTCCTTTTCTCTGCACAGTTCTTCTCAAATTTTGAATATATGCAGGAAACTATGAAGTATATGTATGATATCGGCATCACTGGTTATATTTATAACTGCGGCGACGGACATTATGCCGCCTTTAATGAGCTTCGCAATTATCTTCTCTGTAAGCTCCAGTGGGACGTAAATGCTGACGTTGAATATCACATGATGGACTTTATCAGTGCTTACTACGGTGAAGAAGCCGCCCCCTATATCAAGGAGATTATTGATATCCAGACTGCCGGAGTCAAGGAAACCGCACACGCATTTGACTTTGACTGGCACTATCAGTCAGGCTATTATCCCATTCATACAATGCTTGAGCTTGACGAGCTCTGGAGTAAAGCTCTTTCCGCCGATATCACGGAAGAACAGCTTTTCAACATTGAAAAGGATAATTTAAGCTGGGAATTCTTCAAGGCAAATCAGATGCAGGGCGAATACTTCTTCCTCAATCCTTTGAGAATAAAAGAGCAGAAGTGGCTCTATGATGAGCTTGAAGCACACGGTATGGACAGAGTTTCTTCCTTCTGGATCATTCCTGAAAAGGAAGAAATTAACTTCATTCTCCGTCCTTATAACTGGGAATAAAACAGTAAAAAAAGAAGGCTCGGAAGTGAAATTCCGAGTCTTTTTTAGTAGTTTTATTTCTCTTTTCAGTCTGCAATATTTTCAATTTCTTCGGCTGTGGCAGTTCCTGTCATACCGATTTTTTTAACGGTTACGGCAGAAGCCAGTCCTGCAAGAGCCGCCGCTTTATGAAGAGGTGTTTCTGCGGCTACGGCAAGAGAAAATGCTGAAAGTGAGGTGTCACCCGCACCGCAGATATCAAGCTCACCCGTAAGTGTCTTTGCTCCGACTCTTACTCCGTCTTTTCCGTCGGTAACGAATGAGCCCTTTGCACCCAATGTGCAGAAAACTCTTGCATTATTCTTAACGGCAAGTGCATTTGCGGCTTCAAGGAATTCTTCCTCAGTTGCATTTATAAATCCGTCGTTACCGTAAACTGCTCTCCATGTTTCAACCTCGTTGGGCTTCAATATGCAGTCTGTGTATTTACCGATATTATAACGGCTGTCACAGATAACGGTAAGTCCGTTTTTTGCAAGAGAAATAATTTCCTCTCTTACCTTGTCTGTTACGATACCGTAACGGAACTGGTCTGCAACGCAAAGAACATCAACCTTCTTTGCTATTTCACGGAGATTTTCAATTACTCTGTTTTCAGTTTCGTTGTCTATGGGGCATCTGTTTTCAAAGTCAAGTCTTGGATCTTCATAAACCGTAGCCGAAATTCCGTGACGCATAGGTTTGCAGTAAGCATTTGTAAATCTGCCGTCTGTTTTTATTATATATTCATCACTTATTCCGCTTTTCCTTATAAGGTCACAAAGAAGCATACCGCGCCAGTCGTCGCCCACAAGAGAAAGTGCATATATCTTTTCAGGGCAAAGTGCGGCAAGATTAGAAGCAACGTTTCCTCCCGCTCCCATTGATGTTTTTTCCTCTGTAACGGGAAGGGGATAGTGGGGAGTTTCTCTTGAAAGCTCGGAAAGCGTCATATCTGCGTGCCAGTAAATATCCACACAGAAGTCACCTATAATACCTATCTTGCACTTTTTTATGTTGTCAGTAATTTCTCTTACTTCGTTTTTTGTCAGCATATCAGTAAAGTTCCTTTATTTTGTCGTAAAGTGTGGGAATAGTAATCTGGTGGTCACCCACAAAGTGCCAACCCCAGCCGCCGCGGCAGGTGGGACGGTTTACGATATTTTTTCTCGGTCTGTAGTAGTAATTCGGATCCTCATAACCTATTTTACAACGGAAATTTCCGAGATTTATGAGGTCAAAGTTTGCCGTTGTGATATTGAAGGTGGGATAACCCTGATTTCTTGCAATTGAAAGAGTTTTAAGGAAAACCTCGGGACCGATGACGGAGGAGCCGAAATTGAGGAAAACACCGCCGTCAAGCTGTGCTACGGAATATGCCAGTTTCTTAAAGTCAATGCCTGAGCATTTACCGATATTTGCCATATCGCAGGTGGGGTGCTGATGAATGATATCGGTGCCCAATGCTATGTGATAGGTTGTGGGAATATCAAGCTTATAGGCATTCCATAAAATACAGTCCTCACGGTTGGGGAATTTTTCGGGATGCTCGTCAATGTATTTGCCCAAAGCTTCGCCGTAGCCTATTCCCAGCTTTGCCCCCTCGTTAATGGCTTCGTTCATCCAGGCGCCCGTTTCCTCCCACATACCGAAGGAGCCGTCTTCAATTGCCGTGGGAACGTCTTCGGAGGTGCCGCCCAAATAACAAAGCTCAAAGTCGTGAATGCTTGTTGCACCGTTTGCGGCAATATGAGTGATGATGCCCATTTTCATAAACTCAATAATATACCTTGAAAGACGGTTTTTTATTACGTGAGCACCCATGCTACAGATAACAGGTCTTCCGTTTTTTCTTGCCTTGATAATTCTTTCAATGAGCTCATCAAAGCCTTCATATACGTATTCTTCGTGGGGAGTAACACCGGGTGTCATCATATTGTCAATGGTTACGAGATTAATTCTGTCCTGTGCAGAATAGGTTTTTATGCCTGAAAAATCAAGCTGCTGCTGTCTTCTCATTTATTTTTCTTCCTTTACATAAAGAGTATTGAACTTGCAATTATGAACTGTGCAAGATAGTATGAAACGTGATTTGTTATAATATCAACAGGTCTGTCTTTGCCTTCGCCGAAGTAAGTGCCTGAAAGGATGATGTCTGAAATTATGAAAAGCACTCCGCCTATGAAGAAAACGAAAAGGTGACGGTTTTCTGAAAAACCTGCGAAAAGAGATAAGAAAAGTCCCAGACAGGTTACGAAGAATAAAAGAACACCGTAAAGGGCGGAAATTAATTTGTAATTTCCGTAATACTTGAGCTTCATTACCTTTTCACCGAAATAAATTACACAGCCTGCAATTATTGCAATTGCAATTGTGGGGAGAAGAGCAATTGCCTTGAACTGTGTAACGCCGGCAACGATAGCCGCAATATAGAAAAAGTGTCCGCAGGCAAAGGACGTGAAGCCCGCAGTTGTAAGGAAATTTTCATCATTTCTGTACATAAACTTCATATCAAGCCAGATGTCGCCTAAAATACCGCAGACTAAACCTGAAACAATGAGGGAAGAATATAACGAAGGCTTACCCATAGCAAGAAAAACGCCTGTAAGAATAAACATTACGCTTGTAACGGATTTTGCCATAAGTGATTTTACGTCAGTTTTTTTGACTCTGAGGAATAAGAAGTATGCAAGTGAGAGCATACCGATAAGTACCGTGCAGGTGAAAGAAATAAGTGATGCATCCATAAAAAATTCTCCTTTTGATTTACTAAGATAAATAATATCACAAGTTTTTATGTTTTTCTACAGTTTTTTGAAAAAGTGATTGAATTAGTTATTTTTGTGTGATAAATTAAAATCAAACTACATTAGGAGTGATATATATGAAAATTATGAGCTTCAATGTTCTGTGTGCAGGACACGACGGCAGAGAATGGGAAAACAGAATTGAGAGGGTTGTTGAGGTAATAAAAACACATAATCCCGACAGCTTCGGTGTTCAGGAAGCACATATCGGCTGGATGAAGGCTCTTACAAAAAATCTTCCCGATTATGCATTTGTTGGAGTAGGCAGAGATGACGGAAAGGAAGACGGCGAGTTTTCTGCTGTTTTTTATAAAAAGGATATGTTTGATGCCGGCGAAAATGGCAATTTCTGGCTCAGTGAAACCCCTGACGTGCCCGGACTTGGCTGGGATGCGGCTTGTATCAGAATTTGTTCCTATGTTATGCTTACACAAAAGGCTACAGGCAAGAAATTCTGCCATTTCAATACACATCTTGACCACGTCGGTCTTGTTGCAATGCAGAAGGGTGCTGAGCTTGTTGCAAAAAAGGCAAATGAGATATGTGTGGACTGCCCTGCAGTATTTACAGGTGACTTCAACGTTACTCCTGAGTCTGCTCCCTGTAAGGCTGTTAAAGACGGCGGCTTTGTTGACAGCCGTGATGTTGCTGATGTTACGGATATGGGAAATACCTTCCATAATTTCTTAGGACCCGAAAAAAATCATTCAGTAATTGACTATGTTTTCGTAAAGGGTGACGTAAAGGTAAAGGAATTCAAGGTTGACAGAAACTTCTATCTCGGTGACGTTCCCTCTGACCATTATCCCGTTATTGCTGATATTGAATTCTGATGACTGAAGGTACTGTTTTTAATATACAGAAATTCTGTATAAATGACGGTCCGGGCATTCGTACTACTGTATTTTTTAAGGGTTGTCCTCTTGATTGTGTCTGGTGTCATAATCCTGAGTCGAAAAAAATAATACCTCAGCTTCTTTTTTCTGAAGAAAAGTGTACTCTTTGCAGAAAATGCTTAAACGTATGTGAAAATTCGGTGCACCTGTTTAACGGGGGGCATACCCTTGACAGAGCACGCTGCAATACTTGCGGAAAATGTGAAGCCGTCTGCAGGATTAAAGCACTTGAAATTTCAGGTAAAAAAATGAGTGTCGGTGAAGTAATGAAAGCCGTGCTTCAGGACAAGGAGTTTTATGAGGACTCAGGCGGAGGAGTAACCTTTTCAGGCGGTGAACCGTTTCTTCAGTCAGATTTTTTGATTGAGCTTCTCAGAGCCTCAAAAGAAAACGGTCTTCATACCTGTATAGAAACCTGCGGATATGCAAGTAAAGAAAAAATTCTTGAAGCTATACCTTATACGGATATTTTTCTTTTTGACTGGAAAATTACAGACAGCACTCTTCATAAAAAATTTACGGGTGAAGGAAACGAAAAAATACTTGAAAATCTGAAGCTTCTTGACAGTAACGGCTGTAAAATAATTCTTCGTTGTCCGATTATCCCTGATGTGAATGATAATGAAGAACATTTCAAGGGAATAGTTTCTCTTGCAGAAGCCTGTGAAAACGTTATAGGTGTTGATATTGCCCCATATCATGAGCTTGGAATATCCAAAAAAATGAGAATGGGTGAAAAATATGAGTATTCTTTTACAGTACCCGAAGAAGTAAAAACTGAAGAGTACATAAATGCCGTAAAAAGATATACTGCTAAAACCGTAAAAAGAATGTAAAAAGCGAAAAGTCCGATTGTTTTTTTTATTGAAAACAGTCGGATTTTTATTTTTGAAAAGCACAAAATGAAAAAATGTCAGATTTTGTTAATGCAATTTTAACATTATTGTTTTTTTATATTGACTTTTTTATCTGAAAAGAATAAAATTTAATTAAATATAAAAAAGGAGGTTCTTTTATGAAAAAGGTAACTAAAATTTTCAGCGTTTTACTTGCTATGTTAATGGTTTTAAGCATTGTTCCTCTTACTGTTTTTGCTGAAGAAGCAGAATTAAAGGGTAAGTGCGGTGATAACTTAGAGTGGAAGATTGTTTCAGACACCGATTTAGACGGTGCATACGATATTCTCGTTATTGAAGGCAGCGGAAATATGTATGATTTTACTGCTGCAACTCAGCCTTGGGCTGCAAAGGCAAAGGATATTTATGCTATTGTAGCTTATGAAGGCCTGACTTCAATCGGTGCTTACGCTTTCGCAAACTTTGAAGCTTTGGAAAGTGTAGAATTCGGTGTAAAGAAGCAGCCCGGTGAAGCAGTAAAAAATAATATTGCTGTAGGCGAATGTGCTTTTGCAAACTGTAAGAGCTTAGATAAAATCGTTTTCCCCAACGGTGATATTTCACTTGCTGACAATGCATTTACAGGCTGTATTGCTTTAACTGATTTTTGTCATGGTGACGGCAACAGAACAATTGCAAGCAAGGCATTCGATAAGTGCGGAAGTCTGATGTATGTAAATCTCGGTAAGGGTGATACAACTATCGGTGACAGTGCTTTTGTCGGTACAGGCTTAGTTGAAATTACTGCTGATGCAGGTGTTGTTACAATCGGAAATGATGCATTTATGAAGTGCTCACATCTTAAAACAGTGAAATTTGCAGGACAGACAAAGAGCATCGGTGAAGCAGCATTCGCTGATTGCACAAGTCTTGAAACAGCAGATATTCCCAAGGGTATGACAGAAATTGCAAGGGGTACATTCAGTAACTGCACAAGCTTAAAGAGCTTCTATATCCATAAGGATGTTAAGACTGTCGCTGAGTCTGCTTTCTGGGGATGTACTTCTCTTGAAAATATTTATATTGCCGGTACGGTTACAAAGATTGAAGACAATGCATTTAACAGATGCGATAATATTGCAAAGGTTCGTTTCGGCGGCGCAAGAGCTGACTGGGATAAGCTTGAATTCGGGAAGAACAATGATGCTGTTGCAAAATCAGAGAATGTTGTTTTCAATGACTGTGACCATAAGTACACAGAAAAGCGTGATAAGGTTGAACCCACCTGCACAACAGGCGGCTATACAGAAGGCGTAATCTGTCTTGATTGTGAAGCTTATGTTGAAGGTCACGAGCCTATAAGCAAGCAGAAGGATAATTATCACGATTGGGAAGTTAAGACTGTGATTAAGGCTTCAACCTGTGTAACTGAAGGTAAGGCTATTTACGTATGTAAGCACAACAGCTGTCATATTATGTATGACGTATTAGCAGTTGATAAGGATGCTCATAAGAACGTTAAGAAGATTGATGCCGTGGCTCCCACAGGTGATAAAGAAGGTCACGAAGCAGGTGAGCGTTGTGAAGATTGCGGTGAAATAATCAACGGTCTTAAAGAAATCGCAAAAAGAGAAATCAATTTTGTTGATTGTGAATATGCAGTTCTCAGAGGTAAGAGAATTTTCACTTATGTAGGTGTTTCTGCTGATAAGCTTCTTGCTCAGGGCGATAAGAATACTTATATCGTAGCATCTAAGGATAACAGCGTTCCTGTTGTTAAGGAAGTTTATAACGGATACATTTTCGTTGCTCCCGTAAGACCTGAGGTTGAAGGTTCTGTTGAAAAGAAGCTTGAAATCGTTGTTATGGGTGATACAAACAGCGACGGAAAGATAAGTGCTGAAGATGCAAGATATATTCTCAGAACTTCTGTTGAGCTTGAAAAGGTTGATGCTGATACCTTAATGTTTGATACATGTGATATCAACAAGGACGGAAAGATTTCTGCAGCAGATGCACGTTCAGCTCTTCGTGCAAGTGTTGAGCTTGAAAAGCCTGCTGATTGGATCAAATAAATCGGTATAAATAAGGAGAAGCTATTGAAGGATAGCTTCTCTTTTTTTGACCGGGAACACGGCTTCACAGTATGTCTGCGGTGGCTGTTTCAGATTTGCTTGACAGGAAGAAATTTCCTTATACTGTAAAATAAATTCTCACCTTGCTTTTTTTGCACAAGGTGAGAATTTTTATATGTACGAAGATATGTTGAAAATAATTAAAAGGGTGTATCAGCTTATAACTTTTCTCTGAAAATATTTATTGCTTCAACATAGCCTTCAAGACCGTGCCCTGCAATTGTTTTTTCAGCATACAGTGAAACGTATGAAAATTTCCTGAATTCTTCCCGTGAATTGATATCTGAAATATGAACTTCAATTGTAGGAATTCCCACTGCCTTTAAGGCATCAAGTATGGCAACGCTTGTATGAGTATATGCTGCCGGGTTTATTACAATTCCGTCAAAAGTATTATATGCTGCCTGAATTTTATCAACAATTTTTCCCTCGTGGTTTGACTGATAAACCTCATATTCAATTCCTTTACAGGCATCATCGATCATTTTAAGAAGGGTGTTGTAATCCTGTTTGCCGTATATATCAGGTTCTCTCAGGCCCAGCATATTAAGATTAGGACCGTTTATTATAAGAAGCTTCATTTTTATTTCCTCGCAATTTCTTCAATTATAAATTCTGCAGTTTCTTCGGGTGTGCTTTTTGCATTGACGGTTATATCCGCAAATTTTTCATAAAGGGGAGCTCTTTTTTTATAAAGCTCATTTATGTCATTTTTCTGAGAAATCGGTCTGTTGTCTGTGGGCAGCAAAGAAATATCTCTTTTAAGCCATACTATAAAGGAATTCTGATGAAGAGGATAATAATTTTCATCTCTTGTTATAATTCCGCCGCCTGTTGCGATAATTTTACCGGACTGTTTTCCTGCTTCGTTTGCCGCTTCGCTTTCTCTTTTTCGGAATTCGTCTTCACCGTAAAGAGAGAAAATTTCAGGTATTTCCATTGAAGAGCTTTTTACTATCATTTCGTCTGTATCAATAAACTCTCGGGACAGCTTTTCTGAGAGAATTTGTCCCACTGTGGTTTTTCCGCAGCCGGGCATACCGATAAGAACGATATTTTTAAGCTTCTGTTCAATGCTTTTTACAATAAAAGGCGTGGGATCAGATGCAAATTCTTTACCGAGAAACAGCTCACAAGCCTTTTTTGCCTGTGCTGACAGCATATAAAGTCCGTTGATATTCGGAATTGAACGCTCATTTGCATCGTGCAGAAGCTTGGTGACGGAAGGGTTATAGATAAGGTCAAGAACACCTGAAAGATTTTTGAATATACTTAGATCCACGGCAGAAGCATTATTATTGGGATACATTCCTACAGGGGTGGTGTTTACAATAACATCAGCATTCTGATGCTTTGTGATATTACCGTAATTGTTTTCACCGCTTCTTGAAATAATAATTATTTCCTTTGCATCTAAATCCTCAAGCACTGCTTTTACTGTAAGCGATGCACCGCCTGAGCCTAAGATAAGCACTTTTTTACCCCTTACCTCAATACCGCTTTTTTTGAGCATATATAAAAAACCGTAATAATCGGTATTGTAGCCCGATAAAATTCCGTCTTTTTTTACGATTGTATTGACAGAGCCTATTCTTTTTGCAGTTTCCGATATTTCCTCAAGAAAGGGCATTACTGTTTTTTTATAGGGGATTGTAACGTTAAGGGCATCAAGAGGACAGTTTTTCAGAAAGTCACCGACTTCATTTTCTTCCATTTCATAAAGCTTATACTCATAATCTGCAAGATAAGAATGAATTTCAGGTGAAAAGCTGTGAGAAAGTCTGTGTCCTATAAGACCTGTTTTTAAGTTTTCTGTATGAAACATATTTTATCCCACGCTTTCCGTATAGCTTCCGAGATACTTGAATTCCCCTGAATATCTTTCTAATTCAGAAATAACTGTTTTTAGCTTGGGGGAATATATAGAAACATCAAGGTCAAGATAGAAGATATATTCAAAGTCACGGTCAGGCATCGGGCGTGATTCAAGCTTTGTTATGTTAATTCCGTGAGCAAAGAAGAGAGAAAGAAGCTGATAAAGTGCACCCGGAGTGTCATCAGTCGCCGCCATTATCGTTGTTTTGTCAGCACCGGGATAAATTTCGTGCTTTTTGGAAATACAGATAAATCTTGTGTAATTATTTCCCTTATCCTGAATTGATGAAGCGAGATTTTTAAGTCCGTAAAGCTGAGCACAGTGTCTTGAGGACAATGCCGCAACATCATTTCTTTCAGATGAAGCCACACTTTTTGATGCTACTGCGGTATTTGCAACAGGTGTGAATTTAATTTCAGGGTGAGCCTTTATAAATTCTGAGCATTGATTTATTGCCTGTTCGTGAGAAAATACTTCTTTTATATCCTCAAATTTTGTATCAGCCTTCGTAAGCAGACAATGATCAATTTTAACTCTTACGGAACGGACAATGCTGAAATTATGATGCATCATCAGGTCATAGATTTTTACAACTGAGCCTGCCGTTGAGTTTTCAAGAGGTAAAACGCCGTATTCACATTCACCCTTATCCAGCGCATCAAAAACACTGTCAAAGGAAGGGTAGTAAGATATTTCAGGCAGAGAGAAAAGCTTTCCTGCCGCAATACCTGAATAAGCACCTTCAACACCCTGACAGGCAACCTTTGCTGTTTCAGGGAAAATCTGAGGGGTGTTTTCAAGTGCCTTTGTGATTTTTGAATATACCTCTGAATTATGGCTGAGAATGGCTCTCTGGTGTGATTTTGAAAGAGAAAGAATAGTAGAATATAAAACCTTGCTGTAATCTGAAAGCTCGTTTCCCGCAAGAAGTGATATTTTTGAAAGAAGCTGTCTTTCTCTTGCAGGATCGTGAACGGGAAGGGAGTGTACTCTCTTATAGTCAGCAACCTGTGCCGAAACCTCCATTCTTTCCTTAAAAAGACGTACAAGGTCTTTATCTATACTGTCTATTTTTTCTCTGAGTTCTTCTATTGGTGTTATACTGTCACTCATTTTTGCACCTCATCAAGTATCATATCAAGTATTGCTACAGCCATAGCGGCTTCTGCAACAGGAACGGCTCTCGGAACAATACAAGGATCGTGCCTACCGTTGATTTTATATTTTATGTTTTTCTTTTCGTCTAAGTTAACCGTATCCTGCTCTTTCGCGATTGAAGGAGTCGGCTTCAGGGCTATTGAGCATATTAAAGGCATTGAATTTGTCATACCGCCGAGAATTCCGCCGCAGTTATTGGTTTTTGTTCTGATTTTATAATTTTCATCGAAGTAAAAGGCATCGTTATTCTGGGAGCCCGTAAGCGCGGAGCAATCGAAGCCGTTGCCGAATTCCACAGCCTTAACAGCGGGAATTGAGAACATTGCAGAAGAAATTCTGGCTTCAGCACCTGCAAATAAATGCTCACCTAAGCCTATGGGTAAATTCAGTGCACAGCATTCAATGGCACCGCCCACAGAATTTTCATCAGCCTTAATTTCTTCAATAAGACTTATCATTTTTTCGCCGCTTTCTCTGTTTATTACAGGAAAGCCGTTTTCTTTTATGAGTTCCTTTTCATTTATAGAAACATTTACCTTGTCAAAGGGGGTATCCTTAACATTTCCGATATTTCTGATATGGGCAAATATTTCAATTCCTTTTTCCTTGAGAAACATCATTGAAAGAGCACCGGCAATGCACAGAAGAGCCGTAAGCCTACCCGAATAATGTCCTCCTCCGCGAAGGTCTGTATCTCTTCCGTATTTCATTACCGCACAGTAATCTGCATGGGAAGGCCTCGGGATAAGACCTGCATCATTATAAGCACGGGAGTTCTGATTTGTGTTATATATTACTGCATGAATATCATTTCCGTCGGTAACACCGTCGGTAATTCCCGAAAGAAAAACAGGCTTGTCTGCTTCTTTTCTTGATGTGCTCCATTTATTTTGTCCGGGTGCACGTCTTGCCATAAATTCATATAAGAATTCATAATCAATTTTAACACCCTTTGGAAAACCTGAAAGTATCATTTCAATTCTTTCGTCGTGGCTTCCGCCTTCTATATAAAGCTTTATGTTGTTACCGTATGGATATAGCATTTTTTTCACCTTATCTGATTTCATCCCAGAAGGATGGATATGATTTGTTGACGGCCTCTGCCTGAACTACAGTAATCTCATTGTCTGTTGAAAAAGCGGCAACAGCGGCACTCATGGCAATTCTGTGGTCGTTATGAGAATTTACCGTTCCGCCCTTAAAGGATGAGCCGTTTATAATAATATCATCGTTATTTATTTCAACATCGGCTCCGAGAGAAGATAGCATTTCTCTTACAGCTTCAATTCTGTCACTTTCTTTGAGTCTTAGTCTTTCGCAGTTATAAATTTTAGTTGTGCCCTTTGCGTTTACTGCGGCAACGCTGAGCACAGGAATAAGGTCAGGTATATTTGCACCGTTTATTTCAATTCCGTGAAGAACGGAAGGAAAAGAGGTTACCTTATTATCCGATATTTCTATTTTTGCGCCGAAAGAGCGAAGCACGTTTATTATTTCCTTATCACCCTGAAAGGAATTTATATCAAGACCGCTTACGGTTATGGGATTTTTACCTATTGCACCTGCCGTCAGGAAAAATGCGGCATTTGACCAGTCGCCGAAGCTTTCGGCTTTTGTGGGAGAAACAAGAGGATAAGTTTTGCTTACGGTGATCTTGTTTTCCGAAAAATCAGTTTTACAACCGAAAATTCTGAGTGCCTGAGCCGTCATTTCAATATAAGGCCGGCTTTCGGTTTTTTCAGTGATTGTTATTGTGCCGCCTGTAAAAGAGAGCATAAACATAAGACCTGAAATAAACTGAGAGGAAACGTTTCCTGCAATTGTAAAATCAGTTTTTTCGGTTTTTCCCGAAACGTAGATTTTTCCGTTCTTTTTCTCAATAGTAATTCCTGCCTTTTCAAGCTCTTCCTTCAAGGGAGAAAGAGGTCTGTCGTAAAGTCTTCCTTCGGGGCAGAAAACGGCACCTTTGCCCAGTGTAGCCGAAACAGGTAATAAAAATCTCAGAGTTGAGCCCGATTCATTACATGGTAAAATGGGATTTTCGGGCACTTCCTTTATGGGAGTTACCGTAAATTCGCTGTTTTCATAAGTGATTTCTGCAGATAATGCTTTAAGACATTCAGCCGTTGCCGTTATATCCTCATTGAGATTTTCACAGCGTATTACGGTTTTTCTGTTTCCCAGCGCGGCACAGATAAGAAGTCTGTGAACCTCTGATTTTGAGGAAATTGCCTTTATCTCTTCAGCCGTTCGGGGATTTTTAATCGTTTTTATCATCTTTCATAAGCCTCCGCAAAGAATTCCGTAAGGGAAGTAACGGGAACCTTTTTCAGTACGCATTTTCCTGCTTTTTCGGGAATAACTAAATTAATTTCACTGCCTGCTCTTTTTTTGTCACCTGCGGCGGCAGAGGCTATTTCTTCGGGGGTGAAAAGTGCGGTTGCGGGAAGGGAATACTTGCTGAGTAAATTTTTCAATATGTTAAGTGTGTTTTCCTCGCAAAGTCCGAGCTTCACACAGGCCTTCGTTATCATATACATTCCTGCGCCGACGGCACTTCCGTGTGAAATTGAAAATTCAGAAAGAATCTCAATGGCGTGAGCAGGCGTATGTCCGAAATTGAGAAGCTGTCTTACACCTAAATCCTTTTCATCAATATTTACTATATCTCTTTTATCCTTAACACAGGTTTCAATTATTTCACAGATATCTGTTTCACCTGAAAGATACGTAAGAAAATCGGGAAGATTTATCATTCCGTATTTTATGACCTCAGCCATACCGTCACTGAAAATATCAGGCGCAAGAGTATTTAAGGTGTCAGGATCGCAGATTACAAGACTTGGCTGGTAAAATGCCCCTGCAAGATTTTTTCCGCCTTTAAGGTCAACTGCGGTTTTTCCTCCGACAGAAGAGTCAACCATTGAAAGAAGGGTAGTGGGAATACCGATATATTTTATTCCCCTTAAAAACGTAGCGGCGGCAAAGCCTGTGAGGTCGCCTGTTACACCGCCTCCGAGAGCAACTAAGGCATCTGTTCTTGTTACGTGATTTTCAGCAAGAAATTCCCACAGCCTTACTAAAGTATCCGTGTTTTTACTTTCTTCACCTGCTTCGAAAATAAAAGTAAGCACGTTGAAGCCTTCTGCTTCGAGAGAGCCTTTGAGGATTTCACCGTAAAGGGGGAATACATTTGTTTCGGATACGATTACGGCTGTTTTTCCTGAAAAAACCGTTTTTATCAGTTCTCCCGATTTGTTTATAAGTCCGTTTTCAATAAGAACGTCGTAAGTGATAGATGCTTCAACTGTTACTTTTTTCATAATTTACACCTTTTTATTTGTTTCCGTCTATAGTTTCTTTTGCAATTCTTCCGTCTTTGAGAAGCTCTCTGAGGGTATTGCCGTCGTTGTTTTCAAGGGCCGATTTATATTCACTGAGAGAGGTTATGATGTAATCAAGCTCTTTTATAAGATAATCCGAGTTTTCAAGAAAAAGCTCTGTCCACATATTTTCATTAAGCCACGCAACTCTTGTCATATCCTTATACGAGCCTGCCGAAAAGCCGCCGTGGGATTTTGCAGTTTCACTTTTTATGTAAGCGTTTGAAACAACGTGAGCAAGCTGTGATGTGAATGCTATCATTTCATCGTGCTTTTCTGCACAGGTAACGGAGATGGAACCAAAACCTGCAGGGGAGAGAAGAGCCTTTATTTTATCAAGAAGCACAATATCGTCATATCTCGGAGGAACTATTACCATAGGAGCGCCTCTGAACAGGTCTTTTCTTGAATATTTTATTCCTGAAAACTGAGTTCCTGCCATCGGGTGACCGCCTACAAAAGTAAATCCGTATTTTTCAGAAAGCGCAAAGCCCTTTTCACAGATATTTCTTTTTGTTCCGCAAAGGTCAATTACCGTACAATTTTTATTTATAAATTCAGCATTTTCTTCAAGATATTTACCTGCCTGTTCAGGATAAAGAGCAATAAACAGAAGCTCACATTCGCTGAGATTATCTTTTGTAAGCTCACAGTCTGCTATGCCTGAAAGTATAGCATATCCCAAGGCTGAAGAAGAGATATCTGCTCCGAGAACCTTATGCTCTGCGGCTTTATACGCTCTTGCCATAGAGCCGCCTATAAGTCCGAGACCAACTACACCGACTGTCATTATTCTAACTCCTTCATTACTGCTTTAACTGCATTTACAGCCTTCATCATATCGTCAAACTGTTCGGGTGTCAGGGATTGTGCACCGTCACATAATGCATTTATGGGATCAGAGTGAACCTCTGTCATAAGTCCGTCAGCACCTGCCGCTACTGCCGCAAGAGCCATAGATTTTACATATCTTGACGAGCCTGTGGCATGTGAGGGATCTATGATTACGGGAAGGTGTGTAAGCTCTTTAAGCACGGGTACACAGGAAAGGTCAAGACAGTTTCTTGTATATTGGCTGTCAAAGGTTCTTATACCTCTTTCGCAGAGAATGACATTTTCATTTCCTTCAGACATAATATATTCGGCAGACATAAGCCATTCCTTTATTGTGCTTGAAAGCCCTCTTTTAAGAAGAATTGGCTTATTTGTTTTTCCAAGCTCCTTGAGAAGCTCAAAGTTCTGCATATTTCTTGCACCGACCTGAATACAGTCAACGTCATCGAAAAGCTCAAGGTGATTTGCATTCATGATTTCTGTTACAATAGGAAGTCCCGTTTCTTTTTTTGCCTTTAACAGCAGTTCAATACCGCTTCCTTTAAGTCCCTGAAAATCGTAGGGTGAGGTTCTCGGCTTGAATGCACCGCCGCGAAGCATATTACAGCCGCTGTTTTTTACGGCTCTTGCAATTCCCGTCAATTGCTCTTCGGACTCAACTGAGCAAGGTCCTGCCATTACTGCAAAGTGATCTCCGCCGATTTTTACACCCGAACAGTCAATAACAGAATCATCGGGATGGAATTTTCTGTTTGCACTCTTAAAGGGATCTGAAACTCTTCTTACGGCTTCAACCATACTAAGACTTTCAATAAGGTCTGCATCAAGCTTTGTCGTATCACCTATAAGACCTATAACAGTCTGATATTTACCGTTTGAAATATGTACGTCAAGTCCCTGATTTCTCAGCCAATCGGTAAAGCTTTTCTGTTGTTCGGGGGTAGTGTTCGGTTTAAGAACTGCAATCATAATATAACCTTCTTTTTATTATACTTATTTTTATAACTAAAGCAAACAAAAAGTGCACTGAGTTTTCACTTCAGTGCACTAAATAACATCTTATAACGTCACTTTTTGCATATCAGCGAAAACCCTTACCGATTTTTTCCGTAAAAGTAAAAGCAATAATATTCAACTGCAAAAAAGTTTCTGTTCATAAAATATCTGCCTTCAACGCTTTGATACTGAAAGTTTAATGCATTAAAGTGTGAAAGTCAAGAGTTTTTTTGCTTATTAAGATTAATTTTAATGATAAGCTGTATGAAAATTTCCGATACTTGACAATATAAGATGAATTAAAATATAATTAACAAGAGGTGAGTGAGATGAAAAATAAAATTCAGCTTGATAAGGGGAAAAAGATTTTTCCCTTGATTTTGCTTTCAATCGGTGTTGTTCTTATGCTTGCCAACTGGATTTTACGGCTTAATATCGTTTCAGTTGTAAGTGTCGCTTATTCCTGTATTATGGCGGCAGTTATCTTTTTGTCCTTGATTATAAAGAAAAAGGTATATCTGCCTATGGTTTTGGCCTATGCGGCAGTTATTTTCGGTATTGCCGTTTATTTCGTTATATGGGGAGCAGATGCAGGCTTCGGTGCATTTACCTCAGGGCTTGCCGGTTTTTCATCGGCTGAGCATCCTTTACTTACAAGCGAAGGAAATTTCTTTACCAGAATTCTCGGAAACCTTCTTCTTTGCCTTCCTTCTGCCGTAGCTTTATGGAGCTTGTTTTTCGTTTCAAAAGCGGAAATTAAGAAGAATATTGTAAAAACAGTAAGCTGTTTTGCCCTTTGTGTCCTTCTTCTCGGTACAAGTGTTATATATGTTCTCACTATGAATTTACGCTCAAAGCCGAATACCGAAAGACTCTGGGACGGACACGATGATTATTTGGGTTCAATTGACAAAAATGCAGACAGCAGTTCTCCCAATGTACTTTTTATTCTGATGGATGACCTCGGTTACGGAGATATTTCTCTTAACGGAGCAATTTACGATACGCCCAATATAGACTCTATAGGTGAAAACGGACTTAATCTTACAAATTTCTATTCTGCATATTCAGTTTGTTCTCCTGCCCGTTTTGCCGCCCTTACAGGCAGATATCCCTACAGAGGCTACGCCGACAACGTTATTTATCCTACGGTTGATACAATAACTCCCTTTGCTCAGACAAGAATTTTCAATTCAATTGAAATGGGTAATAATGCAGACGGTATGCTTGGTGATGAAATAACAATTGCCGAAGCCTTCAAGGCGGCAGGCTACAGCACAGGTGCCTTCGGAAAATGGCATCTCGGTGATTACGGTGAATATCTTCCCACAAATCAGGGCTTTGATTATTTCTACGGAAGCCACCACGTAAATGATATGACACCCTTCTATCACGTTACGGAAGAAAACGGTCAGTGGGAAATTGTTCACGGAACTGATGAACTTAAAGATCAGAGTATGGCTACAAAGTGGATTCACGATGAAATTACCTCATGGATAACCGAAAAAGCGGAAAATGATGAGCCTTTCTTTGCTTATTATGCTTCTCCTTGGCCTCACGCACCCGTATATGCAGGTGATGATTTTGACGGCACGTCGGGAATGGGTACTTACGTTGACTGTGTGACAGAGTTTGACAGTTATCTCGGTAAGCTTTTTGACACAATGGAAAAGCTTGGTGTGCTTGAGGATACAATAATTATATTTACAAGTGATAACGGCCCTGCTCTTGAAGGCTCTGTCAATGATCTCAGAGGCGGAAAATATCTCGCTTATGAGGGCGGACAGAAGGTTCCCTTTATGATAAGATGGGATAATGACAACGGTAAGCTCGGTGAAAAATCAACCGTCAGAGAAAGCTCGGCTGTCTTAGTTGACCTTTATCCCACGCTTGTTGAGCTTTGTTCGGTTACAGGTGAAAACGGCAAGGAGAATTATTTACCTGAGGACCGTGTTATTGACGGCATTTCTATGGCAGAGCTGCTTAAAGAGGATAAGGTAATTCATACTGCAGAAGCTCCCATTCTTCACATGAAGAGAGAGAAAATCAAGGCTGTTCAGTATGCTTTGCCCACAGAGGAGGTAAGGGCTATGTATCCTGAATATGATTATGATATTCTCGGAACTGACGGCTATATAACGTTTAAGTATTTTGAAAAGATACAGAATGACAATTCAGCCTTCTGGGACAAAAACCGTAAGAATTGGCTTCATATTCTGACAGACGACTACGGTGAAAATTATAACCGTTCAACCGTTTATCCCGAAATTGCTCAGATGTATAAGAATACTCTTCACGAAATTACGGATAATTTCAAGGAAAACAGAAGAGGTATAATTTCCTGATAAAAATTTTTCAGAAGGTTCTCAGGAGGTGAATTTATGCCGCCCCTTTCTCTTATGATTAAGCCTGCATCATCCTTATGTAATCTTTCCTGTGAATATTGCTTTTATAAGGATGTTTCAGAGCACCGTGAACATTTTCATTTCAGTATAATGGAATGCACTGTTGCGGAAATACTTATAGAAAAAGCACTCACGTATGCCGACGGAGAAAACGTTGTTTTTGCCTTTCAGGGCGGTGAACCCACTCTTGCAGGACTTGAATTTTTTAAGTATTTTATCGAAACCGTAAATAAATACAATACGAAAAACAGCAGGATATTCTACAGTATCCAGACGAACGGTACGGAAATTGATGAAGGCTGGGCAGAGTTTTTCAGGGAAAATTCTTTTCTTGTGGGACTCAGCCTTGACGGAGATCTTGAAGGCAATAAATTCAGAAAAAAGCCTTCAGGACAAAACTCCTTCTATAAGATACTTTCTGCTGCCGAGCTTCTTAAAAAGCATAACGTTGAATTCAATATTCTTACGGTTCTCACAGGCTACTGTGCAGAAAACGGAGAGAGAATTTACAGATTTTTCCGTTCAAAGGGATTTCGGTATCTTCAGTTTATCCCTTGCCTTCGTCCCTTCGGCTCCGATGAAAAAAGTGAGCTTTATATGACAGGTGAGCAGTATGCTGATTTTCTTATAAAGGTCTTTAATCTCTATGTAAAAGACTACGTAAGGCACGAATATATAAGCATACGTCAGTTTGATAACTGGGTAAGAATATACCTCGGACAGCATGCTGAGCAGTGCGGAATGTACGGACACTGCACTCATCAGTTTGTCAGTGAAGCCAACGGAAATATTTATCCCTGTGACTTTTACTGCACGGATAAGTATTTGTTGGGAAATATCAGAAATACGGACTTTTTTACTATGGAAAAATCCGAAGCTGCGAAAAAGTTTATACTTGAAAGCCTTCAGGTTAAAGATAAGTGTAAAAACTGTAAGTTTTATCCCCTTTGCAGAGGCGGCGGCTGTAAGAGAACTCAGCTCAGTGAGGATTATTGCTTAGCTTATAAGAAATTCTTTAATTCCTGCTTGCCCTTATTCAGAGTATTTATTAACGAAAAAAACAGATAAGAAAACGCCTGATAATGAAAGCTCATTATCGGGCGTTATTGCTTCTCAGTTATTCTTTATCAACTGCCGTGCGGATATTCCAACCGCTGTTTTCAAGTCTTATAACAGCTTCATTTTCGTCACAGCCTGTGATTTCCTGAACGATACCTATCATACGCTGTTTCAGTTTTTTATTGGTAGGCTTCAGATTGATCATCAGGTTTTCATATACGTATCCGCATTTCACCATAGCGGCTGTTGAAAGCATATTAAGAATAACCTTCTGTGACGTTCCTGCCTTCATTCTTGTTGAGCCTGTAATTACCTCAGGACCTGTATCAGCGCATATTGCAATATCTGCGGCTTTTTCAAGTTCCGTATGGGGATTGTTGGTGATTGATACGGTTTTTGTGCCTATGCTTTTTGCATATCGGATGCCTGAAATTACGTAAGCCGCTGAGCCTGAAGCGGATATTCCTATAACGATATCCTTATCTGTAAGACCTCTTGAAATAAGGTCGTTTACGGACATTTCCGAATTGTCCTCAGCGTTTTCAGCCGCCTTGAACATACATTTTTCGCCTCCGGCAATTATACCGTTGAAGAGGTCGTAATCCACGCCGAAGGTAGGGGGACATTCTGCCGCATCACACACGGCAAGTCTTCCTGACGTGCCGCTGCCGAGGTAATAAACCCTTCCGCCGTTTTGTATAGCTTCACCTATTGCTTCACATGCAAGGGCTATTTCATTTAATGCATCATTTACCGCATTTAATGCAATAATATTCTCTTCGTTTATAATTCTCACGATATCAAGTGAATTCATTTCACCGATGTTTTTTGTTTTAGGATTTCTTTTTTCCGTGTTGAGCATTATTTTTCTCCTTTTATAAGCTTTGACGCTTCTTTGATTGCACCGTCTATTGATTTATTTTCACTGAATAATATCTCATAATCGGGAAGATGCTTTCTGAAGAAAACCGAAAGCACGTCCTTTTCTTTTGTAAGGCCTCCTATTACGGTGGCTTTTTTTTCTTGGGAAATATCTGATGCGGCTCTTATTATGTCAGAAACGCATAAAACATTTGAATCGATAATATCCTCTGCATATTTATCTTCCATTCTGTACGCTTCAAAAACGGTGGGTGCGAAGGAGGCTATTTCAGAAGGACCTTTTTTATAAATTTCAGGAATACTCACGTTTAAGGGTGCTGACAGCTTCTTTTCGCAAAGCTCAGAAATAATCTGACTTCCGCCTCTTTTATCATAGAAGCTTAAAGCGCAGTCAAGTGCATCACGTCCGAAGCAGAAACCGCTTCCGCCCTTATCAATAAGATACCCCCAACCGCCTGTGCGATGAACTGTATTATCTTTTCTCGTAAAGCCGATTATTCCCGTTCCCATTATAATTACGACACCGTCATTGCCGTCAAGAGCTGCTTCAAGTGCATTATTAATGTCACCGCCGCAGGAAAAAGCACCGAAGGAAAAGGCTTGAAGAAATTTTCTGAGAAAACAGTTATTTTCTTCTGATGCACAGCCTGCAATTCCTGCAAACAAAGAAATTTCACCTTTGCTGATATCGGTGCAGATTTTTTCTATACCCTCAGAGAGTATTCTTTCAGTTTCCTTAAAACCTGAGTTATTAGGATTTGAGCCGCCGAGAAAAATTCGTCTGAGCTCGTTTTTATTTATATCTGTCAGAAGAAATTCAGTTTTTGTTCCACCGCCGTCAACTCCTAAAAGATATTTTATTTTATCTGAATTCATAATAATCACCGTTATTTCAGTTATAAAGCTTCACGGCAATTGTAACACGGAAAAGGATAATTTTCAATGTGTGAAAGCACTGATATTTACAGCTGAATTATAAAAACAAAAAAAGACACTGTAATCGCGGGATTACGGTGTCTGTATATATCTTGTATGTTATGCGGGAAGCATTTTCTTTGTTTTGACAGTCTGAACAGTGCTTCTGTAACGGAGAATTCCGATTACAACTGAGATAAGGGAAATTGATTCGCTTAAAATACCGCTGTATGAGAAAGCGAAAATATTGTAAATAAGAATTAATGAAGAGGAAATAAGTATTGTTTTACGGAAGCTCTTTGCATCGCAAAGTCCCATACACATAGTGTTGATAACAAGACCTGAGGTTATCAGAAGTGAATGTATTCCTTCCCAGGAAAAAATACTTGCAACCGCCATGCATACGGAGAAAAGAATGGGAGCAAATAAGTCTGTACGGTTGTGCTTATCACGGAAATAAAACGTAACGTTACGTATAATACATACAACATTAAGAGCAAAGCCTGAAAATGCACCGATAAGAAGATACTGAACACAGCTTAATGCTGTAGCAACAGTCTGAACAACAACTAACTTTCTTTTTTCCGTGCACTGATAAGAATAGAAAAATAAAGTGACTGCAATAAAACCTAAAACGTGACCTGTTAATGTGACAAAATTCTGCATAATTACCTCTGAATAAATAGTGCTGAGTAATTTTTATTACCGTCTAATAATTATACTTATAATTTGTGTAAAGTCAATAAGTAACCTGACGATATTGCACAAATGACAAAGGTAAGTTTTGTTAAAGATGATGAAATGAGTATAGTGCATAGTTTTGTGAACAGATATATAAAGCAATTTTCTGATTTATTATTGCCTGTACTGCGTTTTGTTATATGTTCTTAAAAAATTCCCCCATTGCTTTCTTGAATGCACCAATTTTTCTTGATGAAGTATAAACCTTATATTCTTCCTCCCCATATCTGAGTAAAACGAAATCCTTTGATACCTCTTCCACATAATTCAGGTTTACCAGATAGCTGTAATGAGGCTGAGCAAACGATTTTTCATCAAGAACATCTTTCCAATATTCTATTGAGTAGTGAGTTTCAATTTTTCTGTCTGTGAGATATAACACCGATTTTCTGTCTTCAATAGCTATGTATAGTATTTTATGAGGATAGAGCTTGTAAATATCCTTATTACATAAAGTTACAGATAAGCCGGGATAAGTGATACGACTTTCATTGTCATTTGCAGGAATAAAAAATCCCTCACATCCGCGATATGCTGTCGGGAAATAGGATAATCCGCTGTCCTTCAGAATTTCATTTATTTCTTCTTTTGTTTTTTCGATTTGTTTAGTTTTCATAGATGCTACCTTTTTTTTGATTTTGCTTATACTTATTAAGTATAGAAAAATACAAAAGGTAACACTTTTTTTACAAAAATTTTTGAATTTAGTTGAATTACACAATTGAGTGTGGTTGTGATTTGTGTGTTTTGATGAAAAAATCCCATTGATGCAGGATTACTGCCACAACGGGAAAGGAAATTTATTGGTAGATATTATGAATGATATGCTGAAAAAGCTTTTTATCCTGACAGGTTTTTTATTGAATTAACAGCTTGATTTTTTGCTAAGACACCATTGTGTCCATTTTTCTGTTTTATAGAACTTACCTGACATTGTGTGACCGTATTTATCCCAACGAGTGTATTTTATGTCAGCTCCGAGCTTTTGAAGCTTATCAAAACAGTAATCATCACTGTCTATTGTAACATTCGTATCGTCTGATGAGTGAGCAATCCATAGTGGAGTGTTTACTAATTTTTCAACATCATAACAGCTGAAATCGTTATCAAAAAACAGTTTACCCATAACGGGAACTCCTGCTGCAAAATATCCGGGGAACAGATATGAAATATGCCATACACAGCACCCGCCGAACGAAGAGCCGACTATATAAATACGTTTCCTGTCAAAATCAATCGGCAGTTCATCAATAAGGTTTTTAACTGATTTTATATAATTCTGAATTAAATCATAACCTCTGTTTGAACCGTAGGGAGCTTGTGGTGAAAGGATGTTGCAATTCTCCTTGAGAATATGCTTATATAATCGCTTATGCTCAAAATGCTGTTTGATATTATCATTACCCAATGCACCTGCACCGTGAAAAAGAACAAATAACGGTCTGTTCTTTTTTTTAGCTTCAAACAGACGGAACGGAATACTCATTTTGTTGGCTTTATCAGTATATTTATAAGAGCCGAATTTGCCGCCGTGGATTTTTCTTATGCCGTTATCATTGTTTTCTATTTCCCTTCGGATATAGTCTTCGGCTTTTATTTGCTTTCTCTTGTAGCTTTTATAATATCTGTATGCCTTCATAACAGAATGTGGCATCTTTTCTTTCTTTTCGAGAGATGTCTGTGACATTATGTATAGATAATCATCAGTTCCGACAAGCTGAATTTTGTCAAGGTATGCCTCCTGTCCTTTGTGAACATTATCCTTGAAAAGCCTGCGGATTATATCAATCTCATTTTCATCAAAAGCAATGAGTATCAGTCCCGAAGCAACAGTCCCTTTTTCTATATACATTCCAAACGGTGCAACATCACACAAATAACCGTCAATCAGACAACGAAATCTCAAATAACCCACAACCCCACCTCACAAATACAACTGTAAGGTAATTATACTCTTTCTATATAAAAAATCAATATATAGCAAAAATGCATTGATAGCAGAGATGTTAATTCCCACTGTTTGCATTTATGTTCAATTATGTGTTATTTGTTTGCAGATAAAAAACATTTGAAGCAAAAAAACATAAAAATCAGTCGAAAATTAAGCGTTTTTGTTAAAAATCGAGGCATTTTTGTAAAAATAATTGTTGATTTGCTATATAAGATATATACTGTTTTTGTGTAATAAATATAGAAAATGGAAAAATGTATTTTTCCTCAAATCAAAAATCAGATTTGTACATAGTGCAACGTTTTGTATCACTGTCAAAAAACATACATTCTTCTTCAAGGCAAGGATTGAAAATTACTTTTGTTACATCATAGTCCAGCATTTTATTTATACCGTGACAAGGGATCAAATAGTTTTTTTTGTCATTATGATAGGTAACAGTTTCTTGTCTGTAAGGACATACTCTAGCAGGTTTCATTATATACCATCCGTTTTGCAAAAATTTTCTATATTATATTACATACTTTTTGAGAAAAAAATTGAAATATGAAGAAAACAGGGGGCTAATACATGAAAAAAATTATTGTCAAAGAAAATGAAGAATTTAGAATAAAACTAATAACTGATTTTAGTAAAAATGAATTCTTTTACGATGCTTTTGTGCAGGCAAAACTTGAAACAGAGTTTATTGTAAAGGATACAGTTACTTATCACAGCACCCAAAATGACACAATGTTTGATTTTAGTAATAATATTATTGCTTTCAGCGGTGATAGAGGACAGGGGAAAAGCAGTGCAATGCTTAGCTTTTCAAATGCACTGAAAAACAGTAAAACCCAACAGTTTTCTGATTTTTTGGGTAATGTAATCAGTGAAAGAAGTTTTGTAGTACTTGACAGAATTGATCCTACAAAGTTAGAAGAAAATGATAATATTCTCTTGATAATTATTGGTAAAATTTTTCATGAATTTTGTAAATTATGGAACAATTCCAACAAGCAGAATGTTTCACTGTATAATAATTTGTTGGAACAGTTCCAATTGTGCTATGAGGAAATTATTACAATTAAAAATAACAATGCTGCAGAACAAAACTTTGGTGGTGCATTGGATTATTTAAGTAGGCTCGGGGATAGTAATAATCTGAAAAAAGATTTATGGGATTTATTGCAGATGTTTTTTGAGTTTGAAAGCAAATGTGAAAATAAATCCAATGAAAAAGATAAGAACTTTTTAGTTATACAGCTTGATGATACTGATTTAAATACTCAAAATGCATACAGAATTGTGGAGGAGATAAGAAAATATTTTATGATTCCAAATGTAATCGTTCTTATGGCTATTGATATAAAACAGCTTACAAATGTAGTAGAACAATATTTTATTGGGAACTACAAAGTTTTTCAAGCATACTATCTCCAAGAGCGATTAATAGACCATAGAAAAATTGCAGTTAAATACATAGATAAACTTATTCCTGGCAATAGAAAAATTTTTCTGCCGAAACTTACTCTTCTAACGGGAGAAAATGTGGAAAGAGTAAGCATAGAATATTTAGACGGTGAAAAAAATAATATACTATATTTCAAAGATAGCAAAGAACAGAAGATCAGTGATATTCAGGAGCTAATCATAAGACTTATATATGAAAAGACGGGAATTGTTTTTATAAAACCCAGAACCTATGTTCACGATATTATCCCTAATAGTATGCGAGAGTTAGTTAATTTTCTTTCTGTATTGAATAAAATGCCTTCAATAAAAAATGATTTTTCTGATTTGACGGATATTAATTTAAGAATTGAAAATTTGAAAAGGTTTGAAACGTATTTTGTTGAGGTATGGATTCCAAATAATGTTCGTTTTGAATATATACAAATTGTCAATAATTTTATTGTTGCTTCGATGGCAACGAAAAACAAACAACTTATCAAGGATATAAAGTCTAAAGTTACCCCAATCATATCGATATCATCGGAAAAGTATAGTGCTACATATTTAACTACTCGTCTTTTTTCTAAAATAGAAGCAAGGGGAGTTTATTCTCTTGCAGATATACGAACTCTTCTGAATTCTTTTGAGAATGAGTTTCCTCAAGAGGATACATATAAGTTTGTTTTTGCAATAAGAACGTTATATTCAATTTACCTTGGTAAAATAATTTGTAGTCAGCTGATTAACGAAAAAAACGGAGAACCAGTTGATATGGATTTGTTATTAGATTTTTTAGGAGGAGAGATATTTAGTGACAGTGAATTAAACGGTTTTATGAGGCAGGGAATCGGTAAAATAGACAGAGGTTCATTTGAAATTAATACTGTCTATAGCGAAAATGAACATAAGGAATTAAAAGAATTGATTTTCGGAAATTCGTATTTTCTTTCTTTCTTTTTCAATTTTAAATATAAATCATTTCAAAGTAATCTTCCTAAGTATAAAAGGCCCTATAAATTGAATAACGGAGTAGAAAGCAGATATATTAAGTATAATGCTTTTTCCCCTATTATAAAACACCTTGATCCTGTTTCTTGCGTGAAACGCTTAGGTGTGAACAATTATGAAATGAATGATGAACTATATGATATAAGAAATCAATGTATGAAACTTGTTTCCAATGTTCATCTGATTAATTATATCGGCAAGAAATTACAGGATTATTCTTCCATGAGAAGTGTGAACAATTTTTATACAGAACATTTGATAAACTTATACGTAAGATTGGATTCATGTTTTAAGGATTTGCGCTATCTAAAATTGAATATTAGTTTTGAAAAAATTATATCTCAAATTACAGTTAATACAAAAGAAATAAATCGTATTTTTGAAATATATACTGCACTTGATGCTGAATTTGATGTAAGAATTATTTTGAGCAGAGAAGGCTTATCAGATTATCTGATAAAACTTAATGCGCTGAGAAGAACCAAGACTTTTGATATATTGCGTACAAAGACACAAGAACTATTAAAGAGCCTTTTGTCCTATAATAAAGTTCTTAGAGATGAGGAGTTATCACAATATATCAACAGATTACAAGCATTTGAACAAAAAATGGTTGGTTATTCTGGAATATTGGACGGCAATAACCGTAATGAATACCAAGGAGAATATAACCGTATATTAAAAGAGCTTAAAAAAGAATTTGTTGACAGTACGGAAGATGAAATATGAGAGCACAGAGAGAAAATCTGAATATTATTTTTGGTAAAATGCCATCTGAAATTATTGCAGAAAGTATCATTTCAAAAATAAATGTTGATAATAAGAAGTCTTATTATATTTCAAAAAAAGATGTGTCTTATAAATCTATTCCGGAGGATTTGTTCGTTGATCTTGCATTATCCTTAAAAAGCAATTATTCAAGAGATGAGCGCAGGGAACAGCATAAAATATTATTGGAAGATATGGCATCAGGAAAGTTATTGTTTAATACACAGAGCTCTGTTTTTAATGTTGTTTTTTCGTATGCAGACTTAGTATTTACAACTAACCGTTATGTGCCTATTTGCAAATATGATTGCCTACTCAAATGGAATGATATATCTCATTATTTAGGTCAGGATTTGTTTACAACTGTGTATCTTGCATTTAAAGATGAACTTAATGCAACCGAAACAAACTTTTTTGCATGGAATTCAATAATAGATACAACAAACGAACGTTTGTATAAAATGCTGAAGCAAGGTTTGGCGGAAAATCATTATCATCTGTACGGCTCATCTCAATGCTTACATGTTAACTGGATTTCCATAATGAATCAACCAGTGGAAAATTTTGAAAATTTTAATAAGCTGGATGAAAAGCTTACTCCAAGAATTTCATATTCCCAGGAATATAATATGGTTCCTTGGAGTTGTAAGCTTATTTGGGCTGCATATATCCGTTGTTATTTTTTTGAAAAAAATAATGTGTATAATAATTTTAATGTATGCGGAACTGATAATGAAAATGCCAGAAATGGAGAAAATGACAAGCTAAAAAAGAATCAATTTTTGACTGCTACGGATATTATATCAATTCTGAACATAAAAACGCAGGAAGGTATTCAATGTCATCTTGGAAGGCTCGCAAGAAAGATAAAAACTTTGCAATATATGTGCGGAATGAAAACAGCCGATAAAAAATTTTGCTTTGATTATGCTTTGTTGAACAGTTTACAAAAAGACAATTATAACTATAACCGCATTTTAACAGGTGAAAGAAAGTTTTTGTACGATTGCTTCCGAAAATATGCAAGAGGTGATTTGTCGGATTTTGACTGCAATGTTCTATATCTTTATTTGCTTATAAAAACGGAATTCAGACAAGAATTTATTCAATCAAATTATGAGTATGGGTTTAATAATTTTGCAAATTTTCAAGGTCGTAAACAGCTTTTTTTGAAGGATAAAGAATATTTTAATGAATCAATCAGACTTGCTTTAAATATGCCTCTGGATACACAGAACCTTGTAAACTTTGAGGTGCGGATAACACCCGAAAAAAAAGAGAAAAAATTAAAAAGACGAATATTTTCATTAGATGACATATTCTGGTCTTCAAAATATGGTTTGTTTGAATGGGAAAATAATAGAAATATTATTGCCCAACCGCGAAAATACCATTATGTTATTCATTATCCGAAAAGAAAAGATAAGCAAAAAAACACAGAAGAGCTTAAAAAAAGTAAGGGGTATATGAAATGCCGTAATAGTGAGTGCAGAAATAATAACAGGAAATATACAGAAGCGCTGGTTAATCTTCTTAAAGATTCGCCATATCTCAGAGAGGCAATAAAAGGTGTAGATGCCTGCTCGAATGAAATCGGTTGCCGTCCTGAAACATTTGCAACGGATTTTAGGTATTTAAGACAAGTGATCCCAAATAACCGCCGTCTTTTGTATCGGAAAAACGAAAAACCTGTTCAACTTAGGCTTTCTTACCATGTTGGAGAAGATTTTCTGAATCTCACAGACGGTCTCAGGGCTATAGATGAAGCTCTGCTGTTTCTTAATATGCGACGCTGTGACAGATTGGGACATGCTCTCGCATTAGGTATTGATGCCGACAAATACTATGAGCTTAAAGGGAACAGAATTATTATGCCTAAGCAGGATGCTTTGGATGATGATGTGTGGTTACTTTATAAAGCAAATGAATTCAATATACAGATAGAAAAATCTTTAGAACAGCAAATGATATATAGAATTCAGGACAGAATACGTTATATTTACGGTAATGTTCTAAGAAAAAATAATGTTTCTGTTGATCCTTTTGTGTATCACATGGCATGGATGCTTAGAGGTGATAATCCCGAACTTTATCGTGGATATAAATATGATGACACAAAAATTAATTCTTTTGGGTATGATTGCTTTATGGTGAACAATGAAATACCCGCCAAAACCATTAGAGCGGATGCTGATGCCGTAAAGCTTTATTGTATGTATCATTATGATGATGAAGTAAAGCTGAAGGGCTCGGAAACCGAGGTTCTGAAAATAACTCCCGATTACATAAAGCTTGTTAAACAAATTCAAAAGAAAATGCAGTTTTTAATTGCTGAAAAGGGAATTGCAATTGAGTGTAATCCTTCATCCAATTATCTTATAGGTACTTTCCGAAGGTATGATGCTCATCCTATTACTGTTTTTAATAATACTTTTCTTGAACATCGGCAAGAAGAGCTTATTAATTGTGCACAAATTTCTGTGTCAATTAATACTGATGACCAAGGTGTATTTGATACATCTCTTACAAATGAATATGCTCTTTTAGCTTTGGCATTGGAAAAAAAGCATGATGCTGACGGTAACCGTCTTTATTCGGCAAGCAATATTTATCAATATCTTGATTGGGTAAGAAAAATGGGTATTGAACAAACTTTTGGATATTAAAAGAAAGGAAGAATATATATGACAAAACCAAGAGTTTTTATCGGTTCTTCTAAAGAAAGTGAAAAAATAGCACAAACTGTAAAAAAACACCTGAGTCAGGCTTGTGATTGCATTGTATGGACTGATGAAAATGTTTTTAAAGCCAATGAAAGTACTTATAAGAATTTAGTAAAAAATGCTTTTGCCTTTGATTTTGCGATATTTGTCGGCGGACTAGATGACTTTGTTATTCGTACCGGTACAGGTGAAATGAAATATGCGGCCAGAGATAATGTTTATCTTGAATTAGGGCTTTATGCCGGTATTTTATCAACAGACAGAACATTTTTTTTGGTTAACAAAAAAAGCGGAATAGCGAGTGATTTATCCGGTATAACATTATATATATATTCTGATGAATCAGAAATTGAGAAAAAATGCGATTGCATTATTGAAGACATAGCTAAAGAATATGATGTTAACAGAATTCAGTTTTTGCCTTCAACAAGTTTGGCAATCGGTTATTTTAAAAATTTTCTTGAACCTGCAGCAAAAGTATTATTGTTTGATGAGAAAATAACAATTGATAACAAAGTATATGATATAAGTGGATACGATAAAATACTCCAGGTCTATATTCCAAACGAATTGAATACTGATATTAAGTCGCAAGCAGAAATGTTAATAAAAGATAATAATTACTATGCGGCTGAATTAATAACAGAATTAAGAAAAATAGGTGTAGTTATTAATCTTGAAGCTTTTATGAACGAAAATAAGGTTATCTTATATGACTGCCCGCAAACACTTAGATCAGCTTTCAGTGCTGTTGAATTAGCATCTGCATTGGACTGTGTGGGTTTCAACGAGAAAATAATGATTGCAAAAGACAAAGAGGTAAGAAATTT
The DNA here is from genome assembly GCA_045591285.1 of Acutalibacteraceae bacterium. Classification (GTDB taxonomy): domain Bacteria; phylum Bacillota; class Clostridia; order Oscillospirales; family Acutalibacteraceae; genus RUG806. The sequence goes on along the minus strand of JAZNSP010000046.1, from coordinate 5,869 downwards.
TATAAGTACAATAACCCATTTTATTAATACAAATGAACATACAAAAAGAGTGATTAAAATTGAACGTTTTTAATTTAAGAATTAATTAGAAATATTGTTTAATCTTTAGCACTGTATTATATTGCATTTTATTCATTTGTGACTGCATTTTCTATGCATGAAAATTCCTCCTATGGTAGATATTTCTGTTCTACCATAGGAGGGTGTGTTTTTCTTGTTCAGTTTAAAACAATTAAAGCTATAAATACGCTTTTGCCATAGCTACTCCTCAATCAATATAATGCTTTATTACTCTCCATGCCTCAATAAGCCTTTCCACACTCCAACCGGCGTTTGCAGGTGAGGTTGAAGGTAGGCAAGCGGCTTCTCTGCCGATAGTGTCACGGATGTACTTATTGTAATACTTTTCAGCAGTTTTGCCGTTAACGAAAATCTGCTTTATATCAGCGTTATCAAGTATCTCCGCAAGGTCGTTTGCAACAACATTTTTAATCGAGCTGTCAGAGCTCCCCGTTATATCACAAGAGGCGATTACGTCCCACAATGCAATATGATTTGCGTGCAGAAAATTGCTTTTCTCCTCAATAGTTACAGGTATGTCAGTACCCATAACGGCAGAAACGACCTTCCAGAATCTGTTCTGCGGATGGCCGTAGAAAAACATCTGCTCACGGGATTTTACCGACGGAAAGCTGCCGAGAATAAGCACTTTTGAGTTTTTGTCGTATAAGGGTGGAAATGGGTGTTTCGGCATATTATATACTCCTCATAAATTCTTCAACCTGCTGTTTCGTTTTCAAAACAACGGTTTTATCGCTGTGCTTCTCTGCAATTTCAGCATAATAGCTTCGTCTTTCTTTGTTTCTGCAACCGAAAAGAGTAAACTTCACAAACCACCAATTCATATCATTGGCGTAACCGTCCTGCCTGCGGCTTTTTGTTCGTTTAATTGCACGGCAAAAGCAAGTCATTCTCGGAAGCTGAAGCAAGACTATTTTATCTGCCTTTTTTAGCCGCTCATCTATCATCAGATATGTATAATAGCCGTCAATAATCCAATCTTCTTTCGCCATAAAATCTGCAACCTTAGGCAGTACAACTGAATCGGGGGCAGGCTTCCAATCCTTGTCCCACTTGATATCATCAAGGTGAAGGACGGGAATGTTTTTCTTTTTGGCTATGTAGTCGGACAGATATGTTTTACCGCTCCCGGCATAGCCTAAAACTGCGATTTTCAATTCCTTCACCTCTGATAAATTAGTTTAATTTTCTTAATTACTCGATTGTTACAATGTGTTCTATCTCAGTAGATTCTTTGCTCAGATATTCCTTAAGGAACGTAGGATAAACTGTATGATTATCAAGTTCATCAATAGGTATCCATACCATATTTTCTCTTACACCTTGAGAATAGCTGTCGCTGTTTAAATCTTGGCTGCATTTAGGTTTCATAAGAAAATACAAGGCTATTTCGTGACAGTTTAAGTCTTTGAAAAACTCACTTGAATCAGTGAAAAAATTTTCGTGTATCACAGCTAAACGGTCAATTTCGTAGTGAGCTCCCGTTTCTTCAAAAACTTCACGGATAACGGCATCCTCTGCCTTTTCACCCATTTGTACACCGCCACCAACGGAGTAATAATAATCAACCTTATCATTTGTTGCAAGCAGTACACAATCATTCTCAACAATAATTGCAGCTGCACGGTATCTGAACCAATTATTTTCGTTTGTAAATCCGCAATCGAACATATATTATCACTCGCTTTCAAACAACTTTTCAAGATATGAAAAAACTGTCAGGGGAATAAACTCACCGTTCTCTTGCATTATAAGTATTTCTTCACTTGTTGCCCATTTTGCATCGCAGGTTTCACCCTCTTGCAGAACAACAGTGTTTATGTTAACATCCTGATTGAATACCCACACATCAAGAAAATCAGGAAACGTTCTGTACTGACGGATTGCAGAAGTGAAAAGATGTCCGTTTTCAGTTTTAAGCTCAATGCCAAGTTCTTCCTTTGCCTCACGGATAGCGGCGGTAAGGCTATCTTCACCCGAAACAGCAGAGCCGCCCAGGCATTCCCAAAGATTACCGTAATGCTTATTAGGTGAGCGCTTTGAAATAAGCCACTTACCGTCAGAGTTCTTAATCCAAACATTTACTACAATATGATATTCATCCTGCAACATAGGCTTTCCTCGTTCAACAGTTCTGCCCGTCTTGTTACGGTTAATATCATAAATATCCCAAATTTCTGTTTTCTGAAGTTCTTTTCTCATATAATTTGGTTCATATTCTACATAACCGTGTTTGGGATAAAACTGCCAGGATTCATAAAAATGCTCTTTGTTTCCGAGATGCACAACTGCAGCCTTTTTACCTATAGATAACAGATATTCTTCAGCAGTTTTCAAAAGTGCTGTACCGATGCCTTGATGCTTAAGATTATACTTTACAAAAAGCCTATGAAGTACAACATCATCACTGTTAGGAATTGAGCTATAACCCACGCTACCGATAACTCTGTTGTTATCGCTGAGGGCAATCCAAAACATGTCACCCTTGTCAAAATAGTTTTTCTGAATATCAAGCAAATCCTCATTAAGCCCCGGTACTCTGCCTAGGGCATTTTTTGCTTCAAGTATCATAAATATGAGGTCATCACGATATTTGGGTTCAAACTTAATTATTTGCATGTAATTACCTTTCATTTCTTTGCCAACTGTAAATCTATTGTATCGTAAATTGTAATTTCTCCGCCGTGGCGGTTGATTGCAACTTCTATTTTTGAAAAAAACTCATTTCTGATAGCTTCTTCAATGGCAATATGGTCTGAATATGTGCCGAGAAGCATTACATATTCCTTTGCAGAGAATGTTCGTGTGCGGTAAAACAGTTTATACCTAATATCCGTAAAACCGTATTTCTCTGCAATCAAAGCTCTGTTTTTTGCTTGTGTTTCAGAATATTCAACAAGCAGTTCTTGCTTCTTGTTATGGTATTTATAATAATATTCTGCATATATTCTGTCCATTTCTGCCGTAAGCTCGGGCTTTCCTTTATCACGGTAAGGATGATTCGCAAATCGTACAAAAACACCGCCGTCTTTCAGCATATCGTAACCCTTTTTATAGCCGATTTCTTCGGGTATCCAATGAAAAGCAGAAGCGGAATAAATCAGGTCATATTCACCGCCCAAATCAATATCTTCAAATTTTCCCGAAATTGCAGAAAAGTTCGGATAGTCTTTGAATTTTTCACGGCATATCTTACAGAAGTTTTCGCCGTAATCAACCGCAAGCAGGTCACATCCCATTTTAAGCACAGGTAATGTTGCCTGACCGCCGCCGATACCGATTTCAACAACACGGCTCAGATTGTTGATTTGTTTGTATTCAAATATAGCCTGATACAGTTCATCAACATACCCGGGACGAAGTTTTTCATAAGTATCTGCAACTGTAACAAAAGTCCAATTTAAACTGCTCATATTTTTCTCCTGTTCTGTATTCAGACAACACATAATTTATTTCGTTATCTGCCTTATAGGTAAAACCAATAACTTTCCCTTGATAATACAACGCCTTAAAGCTGACGGCTCTGTTTTTGCGTGCGTTCCAAGCCATATTTTTAACGTCTTTCTTGCGAGGCTTTTGATTTACTTCCTTGCAATATTCTTTCCATACACCGTAAACCTCTTTTAGCTGCGGCTTGTTATACGGATTTATGCTGATTAAATCGGTTGATTTAACAAGCTCTGATATTGCTTTATCTGTTTCAGCAGTATGAATATCGAGCATCAAATGCTTGCAGTAAACAAGATAATGTCCCCATCCCTGATTGATACCGGTATCATAATAAGCCATTGCTTTCCAGAACGGAATTCCGTGAACGGGGTCAGGATATAGCAACACGGTATTAGTGCCGCTGTCAATAAAGATTTTCTCTATGCAGCTGTTCAGAATTCTTCCATACCCTTTTCTGCGGTGTTTCGGTGAAACGTAAAAATCATTGACCGTTCCGTAGTTGTACGGAATATCAATAACATCAGATGCCGCCGTTGAAATTGAAGCAAAGCCTATAACCTCTTTGCCCGACTGCATAACAACAAAATAATCCGTATCGCTCTCCGAAGCACTTGAAACGATACCGTCAAAAAGAATATAAAACATCTTCTTGTTACCGGGAGCTTCACCGTGATTACGCAAGGTCTGTATTTTGTATTCAGCAAAAATTTTGCGAAGCTTCTTATATTGGTTGATGTTATCTTTTGTAATAGTAGTAAAAGTAAAATCTGATATGTTACTTTTTGCAGATGTCAATTCTACAGCGAAACGCAAAAAACAATTATTATTTTCAAAAAATGTTTCTTTCAATACACCGCCATTGTTCAATATTGTTTTGATTGCCCCATAATTACTTTTTTGCGTAACAATCTCCACACTTAAAAATCCGCTTGCTTTACACTTGTCTAAAGCAAGCTTCAACATAATTGTCCCGAATCCTTTATCTCTGTGCCAAGGTGCAATTCCTGCATGCAGATGACCTCTGTGTGTATTCTTATGATTGATTTCAATTGCACCGAATATTTCACCGGTATCATCAACTAAAAAGTATAGAGTACACGGTACTCCGGTAGACAACATTGAGCCTGTGGTTCTGTCATCCTCGCACCATTCTAACCACTTTGAATATTCAACATTTTTGCCTTGTGAATCACTGTATCTTCTCAGCAATTGCGGTTGAATATCATTTTCAACAGACTCCCATCTGTCCATCATTTGAATATATACTTCTTCATGAGTTTCATCGGGAAGCACAAGTGAATATTTCTTTGAGTTCAAAGTTTTTAGCATAATATAAGAATTTATTTTTGTGCCGTTTTCTGTTTTGAACTTTTTAAGTTCTACAATATTGAAACCACATTTCTTATACAGATTTATTGCTGCAACATTATCTTTTGTTGTCTGAACTCCGATTTGATTAAATCCTTTAGAATGCAGATATTCAAAAGTAAATTCAACAGCAAATTTCCCCACACCTTTATGTTTATACTTATCTGCAACAACAAGCATTGAAATCCATGCTGTATCAGTGTTTTGTAAACCATTTAGCTTCAACCAAGCACATACATCGTTATCAGAACAAATCAAAAAGTTTTCTTCATCCGCATCACAAACATTTTTATCAAAAATACACTTCCATTCTAATAGAGAATGATGTGTTGAATGGAGAGCTGTAATATTACTTATTTCCGACATTATTGATGCTACATAATGAATATCTTCTGCTATTAATGGCTTTACATAATACATAAAATAACCTCTTTCTGGAAAAATTTAAGGCACCTCCGAAAATCGAAGATGCCTTGTTAATTCAGAAAGATTGTATTACATCAATCACAAACGGACAAAACGGCACTTCGATTTCGTAAAATAATAGTCATTGTCATTTTGTCCACCTGCCTCTCAGTAATTTTCTATAATTATACTCTTCTGTACCAAGAAAGTCAATATTTTGAAAGCTGTGTTATGTATAAATTAGTTCAGTCGCAACAATCTCTCGGGCCCTTGCTTCAATATTCTGCACAAGGCATACCCACTCCATACGGATCAAAAATGGATTAAATTATTTGACGATACTGTTATTACAGAATGCTTTTATGGCAAAGGTCACGAAAACTCACAAGATTTTTTGAAAAGTATTCTAAAAAATGTTTTGGCAAGTGGAATAGAGAAATAGCTTTAAGTTTTGTTATTCACACATATGAAAACCGAGTAGATAGCTGTAACTCTACTCGGTTTCCTCTGTTTATAGGTATTGTGTATATAAATCAAACAAAAAATCCGAACCCTTTTCCTATTG
>JAZNSP010000045.1:0-10293 GCA_045591285.1 Acutalibacteraceae bacterium | reverse complement strand
AGCAGTATTAAAGTCACTAATAAAACCGATAATGATTTTCTGATTTTTTTCATTTTTATCTCCTCCTTAATAGCGATAAAACTAACCATTATGATAATAACATATTAAGTTCTAAAACACAATATAAACTAGGAAAATCATAAATAAACCATCCGACTTGAGGTTTTGTTTATATCGTTACTAACAGATGTAATCCCCTCACGTCATATAAAAAACACAGACACATCATTTAAGAAAACTCCATAATGATGTGTCTATGTTTTTAATGTTTAATTTTCACGTGATGAGATTTTTGAAAGAACTTCAGAAGTCTTAAAAACTCTCACAAAGCCTTATAAACAAAGGTTTTATTTACTTGCCTCTTCAATAGCAACTGCACAAGCAACAGTCATACCAACCATGGGGTTGTTACCTGCGCCGATAAGGCCCATCATTTCAACGTGAGCAGGAACTGATGAGGAGCCTGCGAACTGAGCGTCGGAGTGCATTCTGCCCATTGTATCTGTCATACCGTAGGAAGCAGGACCTGCTGCCATATTATCGGGATGAAGTGTACGGCCTGTGACGCCACCTGAAGCTACTGAGAAGTACTTCTTGCCGATTTCGATGCATTCCTTCTTGTATGTGCCTGCAACGGGATGCTGGAATCTTGTGGGGTTAGTTGAGTTACCTGTGATAGAAACGTCAACACCTTCGTGATGCATGATAGCAACGCCTTCACGAACGTCGTCTGCACCGAAGCAGCGAACCTTAGCTCTGGGGCCGTTTGAATAAGCCTTTTCGCTGAGGATTTCGAGCTTACCTGTCATATAATCGAACTTTGTTTCAACGAATGTGAAACCGTTGATTCTTGAAATGATCTGAGCTGCGTCCTTACCAAGACCGTTAAGGATAACCTGAAGGGGTTCCTTTCTTACCTTGTTAGCGGAGTTAGCAATACCGATAGCACCTTCAGCAGCAGCGAAGGACTCGTGACCTGCAAGGAATGCAAAGCACTTTGTTTCTTCTCTTAAAAGCATAGCTGCAAGGTTACCGTGTCCGAGACCAACCTTACGGTCGTCAGCAACTGAGCCGGGGATACAGAAAGCCTGAAGGCCTTCGCCGATAGCTTCAGCAGCGTCAGCAGCCTTTGTGCAACCCTTCTTGATAGCGATAGCTGTACCTGTGATATATGCCCAGCAAGCGTTTTCAAAGCAGATGGGCTGAATTCCCTTGATGAGATTATAAACGTCAATACCCTTGTCGTCGCAAATCTTCTTTGCTTCTTCGAGAGAGGCAATTCCGTATTTGTTAAGAGCAACGTTAATCTGATTAATTCTTCTTTCGTAACTTTCAAATAAAGCCATTGTTATATCCTCCCTCTCTTATTCTTCACGGGGATCGATGACCTTAGCTGCGTCATCAAATCTGCCGTACTGACCTGTAGCCTTTACGAGTGCTTCGTTAGCGTCAACACCCTTACGGATAGCTTCCATCATCTTGCCGAGGTGAACGAACTTATAGCCGATAACCTGATCGTCTTCATCAAGAGCCATCTTTGTGATGTAGCCTTCTGCGAGTTCAAGATATCTTACGCCCTTAGCCTTTGTGCTGAAGAGAGTACCAACCTGACTGCGAAGTCCTTTACCGAGGTCTTCAAGACCTGCGCCAACGGGAAGACCGCCTTCTGAGAAAGCTGTCTGAGTTCTGCCATATACAATCTGAAGGAAGAGCTCTCTCATAGCTGTGTTAATAGCATCACAAACAAGGTCTGTGTTGAGAGCCTCAAGAAGTGTCTTACCGGGAAGAATTTCAGAAGCCATAGCTGCTGAGTGAGTCATACCTGAGCAACCGAGTGTTTCAACGAGTGCTTCTTCGATAATGCCGTTCTTAACGTTAAGAGTAAGCTTACATGCACCCTGCTGAGGAGCACACCAGCCCACACCGTGTGTAAGACCGCTAATGTCTGAAATCTGAGTAGAATGTGTCCATGCGCCTTCCTGAGGAATGGGAGCACACTTGTGTCCTACGCCCTTAGCAACAACGCACATATTCTGTACTTCATGTGAATAGTTCATTGGAATTATCTCCTTTCAATTTTTACATCTTTTTGATTATACAGGGAAATTGAGATATTTTCAAGTGTTTTATGTATTTAAAAATTGCTCATTTTTCCCCTTCCGTATTTGCAAAAAGTGTAACAATGTGCTAATATATACGGTAATTTCTTTATTTAAGGCGGAAATATCGGCATGACAGGCGTAATAATCAACACCATCACGGTAATAATCGGAAGCACCATAGGTCTTCTTCTCAAAAAGGGAATTCCCGAAAGAATTTCAAAGGCGGCAATGACGGCAATAGGTCTTTGTACCCTTTACATCGGCATTGACGGTGCTCTTTCAGGGGATAACACAATAGTTTTAATTCTCTCAATGGTATTCGGCACAATTATCGGCACAGCTATCAATATTGACGGCAAGCTGGAAAAGCTCGGAAATGCCATAGAAAAGAAGATGAAAAGGGAAGACAGCAAGGGCAGTATAAGTCAGGGCTTTATCAGCGCTTCCCTTCTCTTCTGCGTGGGTGCTATGACTATAGTAGGCTCACTCAATGCAGGTCTTTCGGGAGATAACGAGCTTCTTATCACAAAGTCGGTGCTTGACCTTATCTCCTCCTGTATGCTTGCAAGCACCCTCGGCATCGGTGTGTTATTCGCTTCAGCTTTTGTTTTAACGTATCAGGGCGCATTGGTGCTTTTTGCACAGCTTCTGCAGACGGTGCTTACAGATGAAGCACTGAGAAATGAAATCACCTGTGCAGGCTCTGTTATGATAATAGCACTCGGACTCAATCTCCTCGGAATAACAAAAATAAAGGTGGCAAACCTCCTTCCCGCACTCTTGCTCGTTCCCTTATTCTTCTGGCTTATCTCACTTATTCCTGTTCTGTAAAAATAATACTTTACAATAAAGACTTATTAATATATAATTATTCTGTATATCTATGTTCTCAGGGAGGCTTACGGCTATGAAAAATAAAATATCCGTAAAAATTTTGTCTGTGATTATGTCATTGGCTGTTCTTCTGAGCAGTGTTCCTGTGGCACTTGCTTCAACAGACAAAACATTTTCCGTTGCAACCGTTTCGGACATTCACTATTACCCCGACAGCTTAAGCGGCAACAAGGGAGATGCTTTTTATACTTATCTCAGGGCGGCAAACTGCGTTTACGATGACCTTGATGCCATACTTGACGCGGCTCTTTCTTCCCTTGAATATGAGGTAAAGAATAACGGTGTTAAAAATATTGTCATTACGGGTGACCTTACCACCAACGGTGAATATGAAGGTCACGTGGCACTGAGCCGGAAGCTTCTGGAATTCGAGAAGAAAACAGGTGCGAATATCTATGTCACACCGGGTAATCACGATATAAATAACGACCGTGCTTCGTCCTTTGTCAATGACGTAAAGGAGGAAGCCAAGAGAACAACTCAGGCTGAATTTGCAGAGCTTTATAAGGATCTGGGCTTTAATGAAGCTTATCACAGATTTTCAGATTACACGGCGGCAAAGGGCGGCTGTCTTTCCTATTCGGTAAAGACTGAGGACGGATACAGACTTATTCTTGCCGACGGCGGAAAATTCACCTCTGACGTTACGGAGGCTGAGGTTGACGAGCAGGAAACTGCAGGCGCTTATACCGAAGAGCTTATAAACTGGATATTGGCGGAAGCAGAGGATGCAGAGAAAAAAGGTGAAATTCCCATTCTCTTCACCCACTGGAATTTATCGGGAATGAATTATTTCCACGAATATCTTATGCAGGGCTTCGTTATCGACGACCACTATATTCTTCAGGAAACCTTTGCAGATGCGGGTATTCACTATGCCTTCAGCGGACATCAGCACGTAAGCGACGTTGCAATCACCCATTCAGACAGCGGTGAAGCAATGTATTCCGTTGTAACACCCACTCTCACACAGTTCCCCTTCTCTTACAGAGTTACTCAGTTTACAAGAAGCGGAAATAAAATTGACGCTACCTTCCTTCAGAAAAGCTGTGACGAATATGCAGGTGTTCAGAATATTGCAGGCACAGGCACGTATCTTACTCCATACAGAAAAACTGGCTTCTGTAAGCAATACGGCGGCAGAAAAGCTGATGCGGCTGATTACATCTTCAACATTCTCAAGAAAACTCTTGACGAGTATATAAACAAGATCAGAGCCGAGGGCAGTGTTGTGAGTTTCATTGAGAAGGAAATGGACATTGACCTTGCAGACTATTTTGATAACCTTCTTTTCGGCGGTATCTATATAGGTGATATAAGTCTTCTTTCAAGCGAAAACATTATGAGCTGTCTTTCTGACCTTGATGCACAGATAATGGATAAATTCATCTGGGACAGACCTTATATTTATGACGTTGTGAAAACAGCTCTGAAAAATATCACCTCCGTTAAGGTTTCAGACGTTCCCTGTACTTATTTCCTTGATACCTACGGCTTCGGTGACAGCACCAAGGGCGGAACAGTCGGCGATGCGGTGCTTTCTGTGCTCGCTCACATGTATCTCGGTAACGAGGACATCTCAAAAGATGCCTTTATGACTGATTTTATTAAATACTGCGGCACAACCGATTTCCTTGACACACTTATAGGTGCCGTTAAGGAGTACATAGTAAATGACGTTGTGATTGATGAAATTCTCGCAAACATTAATCTTCGCATTGACACGCTGTTTGTAGGAAGCACTGTAAACGTGGGCAAATTCTTCCAGACGATTTACGTTATCCTTATTGCTATACTTGATATTTCAAAGATAAATACCGACCAGCAGGCTGATTGCTCAGCGGCTCTTGCACTGCTTTTCTCCGGCACGGGTGACGTTTCACTCAAAAAGTTAGCCTCAACGGTTCTCGGCACGGGACTTATAAGCTACGGTACGGACTTCTCTTCACTTATAGACACGGTTCTTAATATGTTTATAACAGAGGATACAAAAAAGACAGCCGTTTATCAGGCTCAGATAGTTATCGGCAGTATGGTTCAGGACGATACTAAGGATCATGATGTTACATATACCTACTCAGGTCCCGAAAAGGTTACTCCCACAGAAGAGGAAATGGAGCTTCCCGTAAACGTAACTCTTACTCCCTCTGATGACTCTGCACATTCATTTACAGTAAGCTGGATCACGAAATATTCAATCTCCGCCTCGGATATTGAGGTCGTAAAGAAAAATGAAAGCTTTACGGGAAAAGCGATGACAGGCGACAGAATAAAGGTTGAAACAGAAAACACCACCTACACTGCCCCCGGATATGATGCCGGAACATTCTCACTTCTTCCGTGGACAAGAAACGTTGTAAGCCATAAGGTTACGGTTTCAGGACTTTCACCCGATACGGAGTATAAATACAGAATAGGTGACTTCACTCTCGGCTTCACAACGGAAGGCACAGTAAAAACCGCACCTGAAGATGACGGCAAATTCACCTTTATTCATACAGCTGACTTAGGCGGATATACTCCTGACTATTTCACAGCCTTCAGCAATACCGTAAAGGCGGCGGAAAAGCTGTATCCCTCTTATGCCTTCAACGTTATCACAGGCGGCTTTACAATTACGTCAGCAAACGATAATCAGTGGTCTTATGCAATAAATTCCAACAAGGAAATGTTCAGAACAAAAACCACGGTTTATGCGGCAGATGAAAGCGATCTCGGCGGTAATTACACCGCAAAGAAATACTTTGCACCTGAAACTGTTCCCGAACAGTATATGGACTCAGGACTTTTCTATTCCTACGATTACGGTGACGCTCACTTTATTGTACTTAACACAAATGCTGTTACAGAGGGCGGTTCTCTTTCAAGACAGCAGACACAATGGCTTCGGGAGGACCTGAAGAACAGCACAAAAATGTGGGATATTATCGTAATGGGCGGCAGTGTATATTGCAGTGATGAAGCCTCAGCTCTGCGCACACAGCTTCTCGGACTTATGGAGGAATATAACATTGACCTTATTCTCCAGGGCGGTGAGGCAGTCTATGCGAGAACTACTCTTCTTAAAAATGATGCTTCGGTAAACGCTAACACAAAGAAGGTTACGGTTGACTCAAAGGAATTCACCGCATACTGTAATGCTCTGGGTACGGTTGCTGTTTCCTCAGGCGGTATAGGCGCTATTACCGAAAGCACGGTACCGCAGAGTGAAATTTATGCATCCACAAGAAAAACCGATAACCCCGTATTTTCAGCAATAACCATAGACGGTGATATTCTTGCCGTATCAACCTACGAGGTAATCGGCGGCACACAGACACTTATTGATTCCTTTGCTATCGAAAAGGCTGATATAGAGGTAAAAACAGGCGATATCAATATGGACGGAAAAATAAGTGCCGCTGACGCAAGACTTGCTTTAAGATGCAGCGTTGAGCTTGAAACCTTCTCAAAAACAAAATTCACAATCGGTGATGTAAACCACGACGGTGTAATAACAGCAAAGGATGCAAGGCATATATTAAGAGCTTCAGTTGACCTCGAAGTTCTCATTCCCATTAAGATATTTGTAAAAGCAGAATGAGGTCAGAATTTGCAGTGCAGCATCTGACAGCGGAATTCATTCCTTCGGAATGAGCGTTGGAAAGGCTCCGCCTTTGTTTCGCTAAGCTTCGGTTCACTTCGTTATGAGAGTGTGCGAAGCACATATAATGCAACCGCAGGTTCCGCAATTATTCATTATTTATTCACCATTCATTATTCATTAAATAACAAACAGCAGCCGGTAAATTTCCGACTGCTGTTTTAATTTCTATTGACTTTTTCGTCTTATTTGTTCTTTCTTGCAGCGATTTCTTCTACCATTTCTCTCTGGCGCTTTTCTGTGATTGTATAGAAGAACATGGGAACAGCACAGGCAAACATACTTACAACACCTGAGATAATAAGCACTGTCCAGAGTGCATCGGGGTTCTGAACCTCATAGGTTCTGGCATTGATACCTGCAATAGCCATTGACATAACACCGATGAAAGCACCTACAGCCATACCGATTTTGTTGATAAGAGTCTGCATAGCGAAGCATATACCCTCGCCTCTTTCGCCTGTCTTCCATTCAAGATAGTCAACAGTGTCACCTATCATAGCATATGTAATAATGTTATTTACGCCCTGAGGAATACCGAGAAGAACAAGTCCGACAGCACATACAGCCATCTTCCAGGGAGCATCGTAGCCTACGAAATACATAATGAGCATTACGACACCGCCGAAGAGATGAACGGCAATATATGACCATTTCTTTGTAAACTTCTTACTCATCCAGGGAACAAGAACAGATGCTACAAGACCGCCGGGAACGACGAGAAGTGTAATAATACCGTAAAGACCTTCATTCTGAAGTATGTATTTAGCAAAATAAAGACCGCCTGTGTAAGAATAAACCATTCTTGCACCGCCGAGAACACCTGAAAGAACTATAAGGAGAAGCTCCTTGTTCTTAAAGAGAAGCTTGATGTTATGTGCAAAGGAGGGAGCCTCTTCTTCAGATGTGAAGCGTTCCTTTGTGTTCTTGAAGCCGTAGAAGAACATGGGAATAGCGGCAACAACGAGAACAACGGCTGCGATGAAATAAATCCACTTAAGAGTATCGGCATTTGCAATTTCCATGCCGTCCTTAACAGTACCTACGAAGGTTTTTGCGGCAGACTCAGCGTCAATACCCTGATTTAACACCATATTTTTGATAGCCTCAGCCTTGTGCTGAGCAATCATGGCAAGGTCCTCTGCGCTGTCGGTATATTTGAACTTTGAGGTAACGGAGCCTGTGATCATGGGAAGGAAAACAGTTACGATACCTGCACCTACAGTACAGAACATACGGGCAACGGTTAAAATCTGACCTCTTGTTTCTGTGTTGTTTGTAAGGCAGGTGGAAAGTCCCCAGTAAGGAACATCTGCAACTGTATAAACAACACTCCAGAGAATGTAAATCGCACCGATTGTGGTAAATGCGATCATTGTCTGACTTCCGTTGTAAACAGCTTCTGCACTGAAAACGGGAAGGAAGCAGAGAATTGTCATAATACCTATAGGTATTGCCATCCATTTGAGATAAGGACGGCACTTACCCCACTTTGTACGTGTCTTGTCAACCACACTGCCCATAATGGGGTCGTTAAAAGCATCAAACACACGGGCCGCGAGCATAAGAATTGCAACGGCAACAGCACCGCTTACACCGCCGACCATAACACCGTCAGCACCGAAAAGAAGGGCGTCTGTCATAAATACGGTGATATAAGAGCCGATAATGGTACAGATGAAATTCTGTCCGAAGCCTGCTACTGAATAAGCAAGAGCTTCCTTAGGCTGAACACCCTGTCCGGGAGTCGTGCCGAAAAGCTTGTGAAGAAAATTATTCATACACCAAATTCTCCTTATTTTTTTGTATCCCATATATAATAGCACACCCAAAAAGAAAATAAAAGTACAAATATTGGGTAATTTTGCACTAAATTTATTGAATTTTATTTAAATTCGGGAAATACTGTGGACTTCACTTGAAAATTAAGGTAAAATACCTTTAAGGAGATGATATTTATGAAAACTGTACTCGCATTACTTTTATCATTAATCACGGTTTTTATTTTTGCATTCCCCGTTTCTGCGGCAAATCCCGTAAAGGCAGAGGAAGACTGGCTTTACGACTGGGATGAAAGAACCTCCTCATCAGGTAAAATGTGGACTCTTCCCGGAGAAAAGGAAAATGACAGAATTTTCAAATGGATATCTGCTGACTTTGAAAACACCTTCATTTATTCTGACGGAGTGAATGAATTTACGGTTACCCCCGAAAGCATGATTACCCTTTACGGTGTTATTCATACTGTCACTCTTAAGGGACTTCGGGACGGAAGATATACCTTCAGCTACACCTATGACGGAAAAACTGACGGCGGAACTTTTACTGTCGGCACCAAGGACAGCAGCTTTACGGCTATGTTCTGTACCGACCCCCAGCTTGGCAGAAGCGGTGACGACACTCCCGAAGCTGTTCAGGATGACACATACGGCTGGGAAAGAACACTTATAAGTGCATACGGAAAAGGTGCCGAGCTTGTTCTTTCAGCAGGCGATCAGGTAAACGACGGCTTCTCCTTCTATCAGTATAATGCATTGTTCTCCCCCGACACATTAAAGGGACTCCCCTTTGCTCCCACAGCAGGAAATCACGATTTCTACTCACCCCTTTTCAGTCACTTCTTCAATGATGCAGGTGTAAACGGTGTGGGCAACGATTACTATTTCACCTTCGGAAATGCTCTTTTCATCGTGCTTGACTCAAACAATATTCTCTCTCTTGTTCACAAGCAGACAATAAACGAAGCGGTAAACACCTATCCCGATGCAAAGTGGCGTGTGGTCATGCTTCATCACGGTGCTTATTCCTCCTGCCCCGACAATTTCGACCAGAAAATCTGTGCAGGACCTCTCAAAAGCACCTTTGACTCTTACGGAATTGACCTTGTTCTCAGCGGTCACAACCATTTCTATTCAAGAACCTATCCCCTTTATAACGGCGGTATTTCCTCTGTAGGCACCGTTTATTTTGAAGGCGGCTCTGCTTCAGGCGGCAAAATGAGCAATTACGATACATCAGGCATTGATTATATCGTTCACAGTGTGGATCCCGGTGAAGCATCATATTCCCTTCTCACCTTCACAGAGGACACAATTGAAGTAAATTCATACCTTACAGATTCAGACATCCTCTTCGACAGCTTTACGGTGCTTGATACAAATAAAGCGGAAAATTATCCCGGCATAAGCCTTATTTCAAAAATTCTCGCTTTCTTCGAAAAGCTCCTTTCATGCATACCGGTGCTTTATTGAAAAACCGATTTGTGTGACAAATCGCTTTTTCAGTGATATTTTTTGCTTCGCAAAAAGTGATATTCATTCTTTCGGAATGAGTGATATACGGCCATAGTCAGAAGTTGCTTTGCACCTTCAGACAGTGATATTTTTTGCTTCGCAAATGTGAAGGAAGGCTTCGCCTGCGGCTCGCTCTGTTATGGGAGCGTGCGAAGCACATACAATGCTAACCGCAGGTTCCGACATTATTCATTATTTATTATTTATTATTCATTATTCATTAAAAGGGGCTGTAAAAAAACAGCTTGAAGAAATCCGAGATTCACGATATTGTGAGTCTCGGATGATTTTTTATGTTGTTAATTTGTTAAAAACTAAATTTTGCAGAAAATAAGGTACGCTAAACAGACCGACAGTGAAA
>JAZNSP010000044.1:0-15091 GCA_045591285.1 Acutalibacteraceae bacterium | reverse complement strand
TCTTTCAGAACCTATCAAGAGCAAGCACCCTAAAGGGTGTGGCTTCCTTACCTCAGGCTCCAAATCTAGGAACAACTTTTTGTACGAAAGTTGTAAACCATGTGCTCGGACAATCTGTAAACCATGTCCCCCTTGACAAGGCGCCGTCCCCTACAAAGTGTTACGCAAATTTTTATCCTCAAGGAAATATTCTTCAGAACGAAACTATCATATAAGATAATATGTTTCCCTTAAAAAATAGAGCGATACCGAAGGTGAGCGGAACAAGGCGAAGCCTTCCTTCATATTTGCCGACGGCAAATATATCATACGGCGTAAGCCGTATATCATTCATTTCGCAAGGAATGTATATCACTCATTCCGCAGGAATGAATTTCATTGCAGAATTTGTATCACAAATTCTGCCCGGAGGTGACAGTTTAATGATTATTTTATCTGTTATTATTGCTGCCTTTGCCGTTTCTTACGGTTGGGGTGTGAGAGGCTTTGTTATAGGCGGTGAAAAGGGAGCCTTGCTGCCCGGTGCACTGTTGGGCTTCTTTATTGCCTTTTTCACCTTAGGTGATATAGGCCCCGAATACTATCTTTTCTATACTGCCGCAGGTGCTCTTTCTATGTTCTACGGCGGAACGGAAACCTATGCACAGACAATGTCCTTCCTTCTTTCACGTGACGTGGAAGGGCCATACTATAATCAGCTTAAAAAGGGCGTTATAGGAATTTTCCTTAAAGGTGCTCTGTGGTTTTCTATTCCCGGCTTTATTCTTTCAATGCTGTCAGGTGCGCTTACAGGAAAATATTCTATGTGGGAAATTATTATAATGTTTGCTCTTTTCCCCATAGTATCAGTTATCGGAACTAAGATTTTCAATACTCCCTACAATAAGGAAAAGAAAATATTCCCGAAGCTTTATTTCTCGCTTGACCGCCGTGAAGAGTGGGGAAGTAACGTGATGATAATTCTGCTTCTTAGTGTATTCACCTTAAAAAACGGAGATTTTTATTCTCTCGGTGCAGGTGCTTTCGGCTTTATCACAGGCGGCTTGGGCTTCTTGCTCGGACTGATTTTGTTTGATATTGAGAGAAGACCTTTGGGAAAGAAGTTTTTCGGAAGGCTTTCCGAGAAAGGCTATATTGACGGCTGGAAAATAATGGAACACGCCTTCGGTGCATTTTCGGGCGGCGCAATAATGCTGTATTTTGCACTTAACAGCAGTCATTATGCCGAAGAAATTCAGACTTCTGACCTTAAAGCCTTGCCTTTAGGTGAAAATTCTTTTGTTTTTGCCGTAATTCCGATGCTTCTTCTTGTGTTTACTGCCCTGCAGTACCCTCTTATAAAATATCTTGAAGTAAAAAATAAGAAGGTAAACACCAATATCTTTGAAATTATTGAACGTCCCTTGTGGTCGGCTGTTCCTCTTATATTTATATTCCTGGGCTCTTCTTATGCCGCCGCCTTCGGTGCATTTATGACACTTGCTTATGCACTTTGTGAAAAGTGTGCACTTGAATGGTATGAGCATTCAGCATATAAAAAGCCTACGAGAGCAATTTTTTACGTGCTTTGGATAGTGCTTACCGGCTGGTTTTATTTTAACTGTGACAGCATTTTACCCCTTGATATTATGCTTTTGTATAATCTCGGTTACACGGGTGCGTGTATGCTCTACAGCTTCTCTCCAGATAATATTATCCGTTATAAAAAGGACAAATTACCCTTCAACAAGGCTTTCGGCACAGGTGTTACCGTAACGGGACATCTTATTGTGCAGAGTATAATTCTGATAATTATTACAATAACTATCAGTTGACTTAATAATAAATACTTGGTATAATTATATTGGTGCTACAGCGTATTTCTGTGGCTGTCAGTTCGAAACCATCCTGACAAAAAACAAAACTACGGAAGTGATAAAAATGAATAAGAAAACAAAGCTTCTGACGGTTTCAGCCGTCATAGGCGCTCTGTATGCGGTTCTCACCATTGTAAGTGCCGCATTATCCTTGGCTTATGGGGGAGTTCAGTTCAGAATTTCCGAAGCGCTGACAATTCTTCCCATATTTTTCCCCTCTGCAATTTCAGGTCTTACAGTTGGCTGTGCGGCTGCAAATCTGTTCAGCAGTGTAAGTCCTCTTGATGCCATTATCGGCTCACTTGCCACCTTAACGGCGGCTGTGCTTACAAGAAAATTAAGGCATATAACCGTAAAAGGCTTTCCCTTGCTGTCCTTCCTCAGTCCTGTTGTGATTAACGGAATTTTAGTGGGCGCAGAGATTGCATTTTTTGCAGGTGAGGGTAGTTTTCTTACTGCATTTTTAACTTATTTCTTCAGTGTATCAGTAGGTGAAGCCGCAGTTGTGTTTACGCTGGGCGTTGCCCTTTTCAGATACATAAGAAAAAACAGCCGTCTTGAAGGTTTCATTTCTTCATTCGGCACTGCGGCGGCACACCGCCGGAAATAAACACGGCACACCGTGAAAAGAAGGTAAAATTATGAAAAAAATTCTCGTAGCAGATGATGAGGAGCTTATCAGACGCCTTGTCAGTGACTTCCTTGTGCAAGAAGGTTATGAGCCCATACTTGCCAATGACGGAGATGAAGCACTTCGTCAGTTTGAAAAAAATCCCGATATAGCACTTCTTATTCTTGATATTATGATGCCCACCATTGACGGCTGGGAGGTATGCAGAAGAATAAGAGAGCGTTCAACAGTGCCTGTTATAATGCTTACTGCAAGAAGCACGGAATATGATCAGCTTACAGCTTTTGATGCAGGTGCAGACGATTACGTTACTAAGCCCTGCAGTCCTTCCGTTCTTATGAAGCGTGTTGCGGCACTTCTCAGAAGAAGAGATACTCAGCCTGAAAACAATGTTCTGTCAATTGATGAATTGAAGCTTGACTCTTTTGCACATGAGGTATGGCTTGACGGTCACAGCATAAGCCTTACTCTCAAGGAATACAGTATTCTTCAGAAGCTGCTTGCCGTTCCCGGCAGAGTATTTTCAAGAGAACAGCTTCTTGACGATATATGGGGATTTGATTTTGACGGTGACGTAAGAACCGTTGACTCCCACGTGGCAAGACTTCGCACAAAGCTCGGGGAATGGGGTGCACAGCACATCAGAACCATTTACGGAGCAGGTTATAAGCTTGAGGTGAATAAGGATGCGTAAAAAGAATAACGCTTCCGGTAAAGTAAAACAAATAAAAAGACAAAGAAAAATCACAGTGAGGCTGTTAAACAGCATCGCTCTGATTTTTTTTATTGCTGTGGCAATTATCACTCTTGCTTATACGTCACTTCCCACCTGGGTTTATTATCTTAACCCTGCGGTAAGACTTTACTTTGCCGTTGACGAAATAGGCAGTGCTTACGGAGCAGATGATTTTACTGCCGTTCTTAAAGACGTAGAAAAACGCTATGACTCAAATATAGAAATTTATGTCGATAATGAAAGGCTTATATATTCTTCTCTTGACCACGATTTAACATCTTTACCGAAAGCATTGAAGAATGCTGATACGGTTAATGAGAAATATAAGCTTGATTACAAAACAACAGAAGGAAAAATCAATGCAGGTCATAAGGGCTTTCTCTTAAAGGTTTATGACAGCGGAAGCGTTGACGTTGACTTCCTTGTGTGCTACAGCTTCCTTCCCGACGGTGAAAGACTTGAGGTGTGTATGCAGGTCAATCAGGTTATATCCACTACAAAGGTTGACTTCATCGTTGCCTTCTTCTTCCTTTGCGCCGCACTTGTCATAGGATTTTTTATTCTCGTTTTCTATCTCAGACGTTTTTCAAAGCCTATTGATAATATGTGTGCCATTACAGACCGAATGGCAAAGCTGGATTTCTCCGAAAAGTGTCCTCCCACAAAGCTTGTTGAAATGACACAGCTTTCCGAGAGTATTAATGCGCTTTCAGATAACCTTGACAATGCCCTGAGGGATCTTAACGAAAAGAATGAAAAGCTTCTTAAAGACCTTGAAAATGAAAAGAACATCGACAGCCTCAGACAGACCTTTATTTCAGGTATCTCACATGAGCTGAAAACTCCTATAGCAATTATTCAGGGCTATGCCGAGGGAGCAAAAATGTTCTATGAAGCGGGAAACCCCGAAACAGCGGCTCAGTATTGCGATATAATTGCAGAAGAGTCTGTCAGAATGAATAATATGGTAATGAAGCTTCTTGAAATAACGAAGTACGATTCGGGGGCTTATGAACCGGTAAGAGAGAATTTTTCACTCAGCGGTCTTGTTGATGACTGGTACGAAAGAAATGCCAATATGCTTAGTGAAAAGAAAATTAATGCTATAAACAATATTGATGAAGACTGTATGGGTAACGGTGACATAATTATTCTTGCTTCAGTATTGAATAACTATCTCTCAAATGCTGTTTCCCACATAGACGGAGAGCGGAACATAATCTGTCACACAGAGGAAATTGACGGAAAATACCGCCTGTACGTATATAATTCAGGTGAGCATATCTCTCAGAAGGATATTGATAAGATCTGGACATCCTTCTACAGAGCCGACAAATCCCTCTCACGCTCACAGGGAAGATTCGGACTCGGCCTTGCAATAGTTGCATCGATCCAAAGGCTTCACGGTGAAAAATACGGCGTGGAAAACAAAGAAAACGGAGTAGAATTCTGGTTCGACATAAAAAAAGCCTGAGGAAAACTCAGGCTTTTTTAATGAATAATGAATGATGACTAATTTTGGACGGGACACCCGATACGAAGTCGGAAGTCGGAAGTAGCGGAAATTGTGCCTTATAGCAGAATGGATAAAATTACATCCTGTAGGGGACGGCGCCATGTCCCCCTTGACAAGTCGCCGTCCCCTACAAAGTGTCACGTAAAATTTTATCTTCGGGGGAAATTACCTTCAGAACAAAACTCTCCTATAAGATAATATGTTTCCCTTAAAAAATAGAGCGAGGCGGAGCCGAAGCGGAACAAGGCGAAGCCTTCCTTCATATTTGCCGACGGCAAATATATCATACGGCGTAAGCCGTATATCATTCATTCCGCAAGGAATGTATATCACTCATTCCGCAGGAATGAATTTCATTGTATTAATAATAAAGCATTACGCTTTATTATTAATACTTGTCCATTGAGTCAACGCTGAGAACGAATACCGTTGCGCCGCCGACTGCGATTTTCTGCTGGAGTGCGCCTTCAGAGAAGCCTCTGCCGAAGGACTCTGTTGTTGCGGCTTCATGAGTTCTTGTCTTTGAGAATTTGGAAATAATTTCCTTTACTCTGTCAACATCGCTGTCCTCAGTACCGATAAGGAAGGTTGTGTTTCCTACCATGAGGAAGCCGCCTGTTGTGGAAAGCTTTGTAACGATAAAGTTTTCCTTTGTGAGTGCAGATGCTACAACTGCACTGTCGTCATTATTGACGATTGCAACTACAAGTTTCATATTTTTTTTCTCCTTAGAAACAGCCCCGTAAGGCTGTGATAATTTATTTTTTTTTATAACTTAGGAATAAGCATTTTCTGACTCTGCTTATCCAAAAGTCTGTAATCGGGAATTTCATAGCGGTTATCGTTTGCATCCTTTATAAGAACTCTGCCGTCATAAAGAGGCTTTATGGAGGCTATGTGATTTCTTATTTCAAAGGTTATGATACCGCGGTCGGTTTCTGCCGTCCACATCCATATTTTGAACTTTTCGGTCATAGATATGAAGCGGAGAATTCTCGGAATCATATAGTATTCTTCGAGAACCTTTTCCGTAACGGCTCTTGACTCGGGATCAAGATTTTCAATATTTCTGATAATTGCTATCTGTTCGCCCTCTTCATTGAGAAGAACGATATATTTATTGGAGCCTGAACGGGGGAAAAGTCGGTGAATTTCAAGACCTTCAAGCTTTTCCTTTGAGTGATAAAACTCAACATCAACGAAAATTCCGTCGTTTTCCGTTATTCTGACTTCGGGGCCGTCAATATAGTTAATCATACCTTTCCCTCCTTATTCAAAGTTTTCAGCTTCTTTCTGTGCCTGAAGCTGTTCACCCATAGACTGAATTTGTATGAGCTTATAATACTTACCTTTAAGAGCCATAAGCTCGTCGGGAGTACCGAATTCAATGATTTCACCCTTATCGACAACAACTATCTTATTTGCGTTGCGAAGAGTTGAAAGGCGGTGGGCTATCATAAGAGTGGTTCTGCCTCTTATGAGTCTTTCGATAGCCTCCTGAATGAGATGCTCGGTTTCGGAGTCAACAGCGGCAGTAGCCTCGTCGAAAATAAGGATAGAGGGATTTTTCATAACGGCACGTGCAATAGAAATTCTTTGCTTTTCACCGCCTGAAAGACCTATACCTCTTTCACCTAAAAGAGTGTCGTAAGCATCGGGCATACGTGAAATGAAGCCGTGAGCATTTGCTATATCAGCGGCACGGAGAACCTGCTCAACGTGAACGTTACCTGCACCGTAGGCTATGTTGTTGAATACGGTATCCTTGAACATCAGAGGCTCCTGCTGAACAAAGCCTATCTGATTACGGTAGTATTCCATATCAATATCCTTGAGGTTCATATCGTCAATGAGGATTTCACCCTCATATTCGTCATAGTAACGCATAATAAGGTTAATGAGCGTTGATTTACCTGAGCCTGTTGTTCCGACGATACCCACAACGTCACCGGGTTCAATAACGAGATTTACGTTACTTAAAACCTTCTTTGAACGGTCAAATGAGAAGTTTACGTTTCTGAATTCTATCTTACCGTCGATTTTTGCGGGAACCTTGCCCTTGCCGAAGTTGTGTTCGGGCTCGGCATCAAGAATATCAAGAATTTTTTCAGCGGAGGCTAAGGTATTCTGATACGTATCACTGAAGTTTGCAAAGAAGTTTATAGGTCCGTAGAACATACTTGCATAAGAAACGAAGGAAACGAGAAGACCTATTGAGAAGGTGTCGTCACCCTGAATTACGAAGGAACCGCCTGAGAACCAGATAATAAGTGAGCCGCAGGTTACAAGGAAGGTCATAAATGCAGGGAAAATACTTGAAATCTTAGCCACCTGCTGTGACTCATTCATCCATTCGTTGCAGTATGCATCAAACTTGCTTACGGCAGCCTTTTCATTTGTGAAGGCCTTGACTATTCTGATGCCGGGAATGGTGTCTGCAAGAAGTGTGGAAATTGCAGAGCCTCTTCTCCATAATCTCATATATCTGGGGCCTATCTTTCTTCCGAAGCGGCGGCCGATGAGAGCAACGAAGGGAATGGGCACAAGTGAGAATAACGTAAGCTTCCAGTTGAGAGCTATCATTATTACGAGAATACCTATAAGAGTGAAGAACTGAACTACCGCTTCCTGAGAAATTTTGAGAACAAAGTTCTGTATGGCGGCGGCGTCGGAGTTTACTCGGTTGATAACTGAGCCTGTTGAAGTCTTGTCATAGAAGGACATAGGCAGATACTGTGCCTTTGCATAGATATCCTTTTTAAGACCGATAACAATTCTGTCACCCGTAAGTCTTAAAAGATAAGACCTGTAAGCAGAAACGGTGTATTGAAGAATATAAACTGCAAGAAGAGTGAGTATCATCTTGTAAAGCATACCTATTTCACCGGAGGGAAGAACGTCGTCAACCATATAACCCGTGATATAAGGCGGCACAAGTGACATCGCAGTGGTGAAGATGGAAAGAAGCATACATACGAGAAGACCTTTTTTATAAGGCATAGCATATTCCACGAATTTTGAGAACATCTTGCCCTTGCCCTTACAGTTGATGCAGTCTGCATCAGGTGAGGGAAGTCTTCTTCCGCATTTTGAACAGAAGGAACGCTGTTTTAAGAAGGTGTTTTCCACGGCATAATAAAGCTCGTCGGTATAGCCGTCTTTAATAATACCGTTAATGAAGTCTGCACCTGCATCGGCAACGTTGGCTGCGGCAAAGGAAAGTCGCATAAGAACCCGTCTTTTACCTTTTTCGTCATAAACGTCAAATGTACCGTTACCGTACATTCTCTTTACCTTTGCTTTTGAAAGGGTACCGTACCCGATAGCAATGTAACCGCCTTCAAAGGTTTCGTCAAAGGCATAGACATGAGTTTTAGTGAAACACAGAGCACTTTCACCGTAGGTTCTGTCAAAGGCAAGGTCGCCTGTTATAATAAACAGCGGCTTTTCGTCTTTGAATACCTCATCGTAATATTTACGGTATTTTTCGGGAAAGGGCTTATTTGCCAGAATTTTCACTTTTTTATTCACCCCGTTTCTCTTTCTTTGAAAAAATCATCATTTTTCAGGTACATTATATTGTAATGAATACTGTAAATCAAGACAAAAATAACTTATTATTGAATTTTTTTTATTAATTATCCATATATGTCTTATAAGAAAATAATATTGACAAAGGTACAGGTGTATGCTACAATAATCAAAAATCTTCTGAAAGGATATCTGCAAAAGTGGATAGCTCTGACGACGGCGCAGGGAACCCTGCAAACCGTATGAAAAAATAAATATGTTTTTTGAGCATAGCTCCCGTAATTTACGAGGGTTGTGCTTTTTGTATTTTTTTGGAGGAAAACAAAAATGGGAATTTTACCGCAAATACTCTTACAGATTTTTCTTATCGCTCTTAATGCCGTGTTTGCTGCAGCAGAGATTGCAATAATTTCAATGAACGATACGAAGCTCGCGTCAATGGCGGCAAAGGGAAATAAAAAGGCAATAAGACTTGCAAGACTTACAAGCACACCTGCAAAGTTTCTTGCCACAATTCAGGTAGCAATTACTCTGTCCGGATTTTTAGGCTCCGCTTTTGCGGCAGATAACTTTGCTGAGCCTCTGGTTGAAGCTCTTATTAAGCTCGGTGTACCTGAAAGTGCAAGAGGTGCCTTAGGCTCTGTTACCGTTATCGTAATCACCCTTATCCTTTCATATTTCACCCTTGTTTTCGGTGAGCTTGTGCCTAAGAGAGTTGCTATGAAAAAGGCAGAGAGCCTTGCTCTGAGCATTTCGGGACTCATAAGCTTCATTTCAAAGCTTTTTGCACCTATAGTGTGGTTCC
The DNA here is from genome assembly GCA_045591285.1 of Acutalibacteraceae bacterium. Lineage (GTDB taxonomy): Bacteria > Bacillota > Clostridia > Oscillospirales > Acutalibacteraceae > RUG806. Next base: position 6,016 of record JAZNSP010000044.1, on the reverse strand, counting down.
TTACCTTATCAACGAATACAATGCTTCGTCTTCTGGGAATAGATCCCAACGAGCAGGATGAAAGCGTTTCCGAAGAGGAAATAAGAATGATGGTCGATGCGGGAAGTGAGAACGGAACCATTGACGAGGAAGAAAAAGAGCTTATACAGAATGTTTTCGAGTTTGATGACCTGAGTGCAGACGATATTGCAACCCACCGTACCGATATTGACCTTCTGTGGATGGACGATACCGTTGAAAAGTGGGAGGAAACCATACACGAAAGCCGACACACCTTCTTCCCCGTATGTAAGGACAGCGTTGATAACATAGTAGGTGTTCTCAATGCAAAGGATTATTTCAGACTTAAAAACAAAAGTCTTGACAACATAATGAAAAACTGCGTTAAACCTGCCTTTTTCGTGCCTGAAACCGTAAAGGCAGACGTGCTTTTCAGAAATATGAAGCAGAAGAAGAATTATTTTGCCGTAGTGCTTGATGAATACGGCGGAATGACAGGTATTGTTACAATAACCGATATTCTTGAAAGCATTGTTGGTGATTATGATGAGGATACCATGACAGCACTTGAAGAAGAGCCCGAAATCCTCAGAGTTGATGATGTAACCTGGGAAATTCTCGGAACTGCGCCCATAAGCGACGTTGAAGAGGAGCTTAATATTGCTCTTGACTGTGAGGACTGTGACACCTTCGGCGGCTATGTTTTCTCAGTTTTAGGAATTGTTCCCGAGGACGGAGAAACACTTGTTACCGAAACCGAAAGACTTGTTATAAGTGTTACTGAAGTAAAGGAACACAGAATAGAAAAAACCGTTGTGACCGTCAAGGAGCAGAAGGACTCAGAAGAAGACGAGGACAACTGAATAAGTGATAGGCCGGAAGTCGGAAGTATATAGAACGACGGCGAAGCGGAATAATGCGACGGCCTTCAGATAAACAGTAAAAGCGTGAAGGAGAAAAATTATGTTTACGAAATTTATGGCTTCAATCCTTGCATTTTTTATGACAGCTCTTCAGTTTTTAGGAATAGCCTACTATCCCTTCGGACAGAAGGTTGATATGTCCAAATTCACCCTTACCTTTGAAGATGAGTTTGACGGTGAGCTTGACAGAAGCGTTTGGTCAGGCCACTATGTATATGGCAACAAAAGCGAAGCAAGAAAGGGTGCATTCTGGAACAATAACCTTGCTTACACTGAGGACGGCAACCTTATCATCCCTATGAAGTACCTGACTGAAGGTATGGGCGGAACAGGTGAAGGCTGGTACAGTGCAGGTATTGATACCGACAGCGATGCCGAAAACGGCTTCGAGCAGAAGTACGGTTATTTTGAGGTAAGATGTATCCTTCCCGACTGTCCTACAGCCTGGTCTGCATTCTGGCTTATGAACGACGGCGTATATAATGCAGACGGAAACGGTATTGACGGAACGGAAATTGATATTTTTGAAAGTGACTGTATTGATGATACGGTAAAAAATGCCGTAACCTCAAATCTTCACTTTGACGGCTACGGCGATATGCATCAGAAAATGGGTGCAAAGAAATTCCTCATAAAAGGCAATCCTTATGAAGAATATAATACCTACGGTCTTGAATGGAACGAAGAGGGTTATATCTTCTACATAAACGGTGTTGAAAGCTACAGAACCGATTTCGGCGGTGTAAGCGCAAACCCCGAATATCTTATTCTCTCCTATGAAATGGGCGGAGAAGACGGCGTAGCTGAAGACGACAGCCTTGATAAGACAAAGGAATATCAGTTTATTGTTGATTACGTGAGAGTGTATCAGTATAAATGAATGAATAATGTCGGGCGGGGCCACCCGCACCCGATTATATAGAGCGAGGCGGAGCCGAAGCGGAACAAAGGCAAAGCCTTTCCTTCACATTTGCCGAAGGCAAATATATCACACGGCGAAGCCGTATTTCACTGCCCGAAGGGCAATTTCACTCATTCCGAAGGAATGAATTTCATTGCAGAATTTGTATCACAAATTCTGCCCAGGGGGTATTTATGAAACCGTTTTTCCTTTTTTCAAAAGAAACGAAAGGTGAGGGATACGTGCCGAATATTGAGATTTTCTCATATTCAGCAGGTCTTGCAGGTCAAAATCTCACCTATTCCTACGTGTCAAACTGGCTGAGATATTTCTGTATAAACCTTCTTCACATGGATACCGTGAAGGTAGGCTCGATTTTCTCACTGAGCTCAGTTTGGGATGCCGTCAATGATCCTATTATCGGTACCATAGTTGACAGAAGAAATCATAAGCCCTTTATGAAATTAAGGCCTTATCTTGTGGCATTCCCGCCTATAATCGGTGTTATTTCCACAATGATGTTCTTAAACTTTGATATGTCAGAGAATATGAGAGTTATTTATCTGCTTCTGACATACTTTGCTTTTGACTTCTTCTATTCATTTCAGGACGTAAGTATATGGGGTATGATACCTCTTTCATCTCCGCACTCAGATGAACGCTCAAGAGTTGCACAGTGGGTATCCATCGGTGCAGGTGCAGGCGGCGTTGTGGTAGGTGTGTTCCAGCAGATAAGAACTATGATGAACTCTGCAGGACTTAACGATATGCAGGTATTCTTTATATGCGCCTTGGTTTTCTGCTTAGGCGGTGAGCTTATCTCTATGAATGCATATAAAATGAAGGAAAGAGTTTCAATTTCATCAAAAAGTGATGAGTCATTATTGCAGTCACTTACTGTATTAAGACATAATCCCAAGCTTATATTTATAAGCCTTGCAAGATTTTCTCTCGGACTTTCACCGAAGGTTCAGAATGCATATTTCTTTGAAAACTGCGTAAGCCTCGGTTCAATGAATGGACAGACTGCTGAGGTTGTTTACGGTGCGGCAAGCGGTGTGCTCGGTACTCCCGTAATGTTCTTTGCCACAACGGTTGCAAAGAAAATCGGCGGCATGAAGAAAATTCTTGTGCTTTCTCAGCTTTTTGCCGCAGTTCTGAGAATTGCCGCCTTCTTCGTAGGCTATAACACAATTCCCAAGTTCATTATAATGACAGCACTTATGGCTGTTGTAAATCTTCCCGGTCAGATGATGGATATTGCCCACCGTTCACTCACAAGTGACTCCATTGACGAGGTTGAAGTTAAAACAGGACTTCGTACAGAGGGTGTTTCCTTCTCAATGCAGAACTTTACCACCAAGCTCACAAGTGCCGCAGCAACCTTTATCGAGGGCATTATTCTCAAGGTATTGAAGTATGACTCCAATGCAAAGACAAACGGACTTCCTCAGAACGATACCTTCCTTAAATGGCAGTGGCCTATGTTTATGTTAGGTCCCGTTGTCGGCTCAGTTCTCTATCTGTTCTTCATAAGCTTCATTAAGGACTCCAAGGAGCAGAAGGAAGAGGTTGAAAGACTTCTCAGAGAAAGAAGAGAAAAAGCACAGCAGGAAGCAGTGCAGAATTCCGCACAGGCTTGAATTAAATAAATAAGCTGAGGTTCTTCTTTATTCTCTCATTATCAGGGGAATAAAGGAGAGCCTTTTTTGCATTTTCTGCCGCCTTTTCCTTGTTACCTGTATAAAAATAGGCAATTGAAAGCAGGTCATAAGGAAAATCTGCCCAGTACCGCACGGAAGAAATATAGTTTTCTTTTCTATCGGTGATTTCAAGGGCACGGTTTATGAAGGTAATAACTCCGTGCCAGTTTTCAGCTCTATAATAAAATTCAGCCGTTTCGCACCAGGGCTCTCTGAGATAGGGTGCTTCACAGCAGGCACGGAGAAGCCATATAAGTGCCTCATTTTTGTTCCCTATAGCTTCATAGCAGTGTGCAATATACCGCATAGAAGCACAGCGCTCATCCTTCCATAAGGCAGTTTTCATAGAAAGATGCTTTTTAAGAGTGCTTATGGCTTCTTCATATTTCCCGTAGTACATATATTCACGGCCGAGATAGTGCATATTTCTGTCGTCGTCAGGTGCTTCCCGGACGGAAAGCTCAAGAAGGGGAAGATACTGACCTCTTGATTTTTCGCTGTCTGGGTGATGCTCAAGAATAAGCCCCTCACAGAAAAGAGTCCGTGAGAGTGTTCCTGTAGCATTTGTCAACACCTCGTGAACAGGGTGAGTCCATAAAAAGCCGTGACGGCGATGAATTTTATCTGCATTAAAAACAACGTTTTCACTGCCGTCGGGATTAAATGACCAGATATAACGGTAGCTTACTCTGTCAGGCTGTTCTTTAAGGGTATTTTCTAATTTTTCACGCCAACCCTTAATGAAAACTTCGTCAAGGTCAGTGCATACACAGTAATGAGTATCCTCTGATACCTTTTCAAGACTCATATTTCTTGCCGTATCAAACCGCCAGGGTTCAATTTTTTCAGAATATACTCTGACGAAGGGAAAGGAAGATAAAATTTCCACTGTTTTGTCGGTGCTTCCCGTGTCAAGAACAATAATTTCGTCTGCCTCACTCATATTCTCAGCCCATCGCCGAGCAAATTTTTCCTCATTTTTAGCAATTGCATAAACGCTTATCTTGAATTTCTCCATATAGCCTCCAAAAAATCAATACCGCAGGGGAAGGCGAAGTTTTCCTGCGGCTTTTTCTTTGTAATTATGATTCGGGTAATACGAAATTGAGTACGTAGTCGGGCGGTGTGCCTGTCAGGGTTACGGAAGGCGTTTCTCCTGTGGTTACCGTGCCGATTGTAAACGTAGGTGTAACACCGTCAACACCTATCGGGCCCGTAGGACCGGTTGGACCTGTCGGCCCTGTTGCACCTGTTGCACCTGTAGGACCTGTGGGACCTGTCGCACCAGTCGGACCTGTAGGTCCTGTTTCACCAGTAGCACCGGTAGCACCTGTCGGCCCTGTTTCACCTGTAGCACCAGTCGGCCCTGTTTCACCTGTAGCACCAGTCGGACCTGTCGGCCCTGTTGCACCTGTTGCACCTGTAGGACCTGTGGGACCTGTCGCACCAGTCGGACCTGTCGCGCCTGTAGGACCTGTCGCACCAGTAGCACCTGTCGGCCCAGTAGCGCCTGTAGGACCTGTAGCACCTGTTGCTCCTGTTGCACCAGTAGCACCTGTCGGCCCTGTCGCTCCTGTAGCACCGGTAGCACCTGTCGGACCTGTTGCGCCTGTCGCACCTGTCGCACCTGTCGCACCTGTAGCACCGGTAGCGCCTGTCGCACCGGTAGCGCCTACTGCACCCTGAGGTCCTTGCGGTCCGATTTCACCCTGAGCACCCTGCACGCCCTGAGGACCTGTTACACCTTGTACGCCCTGCAAGCCCTGTGGGCCTTGTAAGCCCTGAGGACCTTCGGGGCCTGTGGGGCCTGTGGGACCTGTTGGTCCTGTTGGTCCTGTGGCACCTGTGGGACAAGGAAACACGGGATTTACAGGAGGACAAGGCGGCAGGCAACATCCGCATTTATGTGTATTCATACTGTCGCTTTCGTTAAAGTAAGAGCTGCCGAAAAAAGTATTCTTAGCCATATTTACCTCCTTTTGAGATATTTGCGATATTTCTTCGCAGTACAATATATGCGTGGTCAGAATTTGTGTTACAAATTCTGACAATGAAATTCATTCCTGCGGAATGAGTGAAATTGCCCTTCGGGCAGTGAAATACGGCTTTGCCGTATGAAATATTTTCCTTCGGAAAATGTTTCGGAAGGCTTCGCCTTGTTCTGCTCACCTTCGGTATCGCTCTATTTTTTAAGGGAAACATATTATCTTATAGGAGAGTTTTGTTCTGAAGGTAATTTCCCCTGAAGATAAAAATTTGCTTAATACTTTGTAGGGGTTGGCGCCAGTCCTTCGGACAATGATATTCTTTTCTTCGCAAAGAGTGATATACATTCCTTGCGGAATGAATGATATACGGCAAGGTCAGAAGTTGCTTTGCACCTTCTGACAATGATATTTTTTGTTTCACAAAAAGTGATATTCATTCCTTCGGAATGAGTGATATACGGCTTCGCCGTGTGATATATTTGCCTTCGGCAAATGTGAAGG
>JAZNSP010000043.1:0-42421 GCA_045591285.1 Acutalibacteraceae bacterium | reverse complement strand
CACAAGGAGAAATGTTGTAGGTGCGATGGTAATAGAGTTATCCGTCTCAATGAGGAACTGACAAGCATCCACAAGGAAGTGCTATCTAATTTGAACTGTGTTCACGGAGCGCTTCTCCGCATGAATCGTAGTATACAAGCTGAGGGGGCATTCGGCATAATCAAATGGAACAGACTATACGGAAGAATACGCCGAAGGGGTTTAAAAAGTGTAATTTTGGAGATTTCCATGATTTCTTGCGGTTTTAATCTTCATAAATACCATTTGAAGCAATCATCAAAACGATTTGCTGCCTGAAAAAACTAAAAAGTTTTCAACACAACTGACGAAAAACTTCGTCGGTTTGGTTGGTGTACCTCAAAATCAAATATTTTTCCACATTTAACCGGTTTGGCACAAAAAATTATCCGAGACTCGCTTTTACACGAATCTCGGATTTTTTCAGGCTGTTTTTTTACAGCCCATAATTTTTTATTCAGGAAATTGTTCTTTTGTGGCTAATTTAAAGTAAATATTTCACTTTAGCTGAAACGTTTTTTTTCTTGTCAAAAATTATTTCAATTTTTTCTGTGCGAATAGCAGGGAAGCGGCAGATAGCCTTATGTCCGACAGTCATACCGCGATATACTGTTATAGGCGATCCGTAGGTGAAAGGATAGGCTTTAATCTCAAAATTTTCAATTTCATCAGCGTTAATTTCCTCAGAAAGAACGATATGGTTTATTAAACTATGTTCAAATGTTAAAGTAAGCATACTGCCGCTAAACTCTTCTTTGCAAGGAAGAAAGTTTTCCGAGAGCTCTTTGATTTTTTTACCTAAAGCTGAAAGGGCTTCAGAATCTTTTTCGGGAAGCTTCCCGTTTCGGTCAGGACCTATATTAATGAGCAGATTTGAACCTCTGCCAACAGAGTAATAATATAAGCCTAATAACTCATCAACAGACTTAACAGTATCCTCATCACTGTCGCTATAAAACCAATTATGAAGCCTCATACGGCAATCACATTCTGACGGCAGAAATTTGGTGTGTGACAAATCTTCTTTTTTATTTGATAAAATTGAAAATTCAGTTTCATTAACAAACAGCTTATTATATATATCCGCAACACCTGATTCGTTGCCGACCCAACGTGTATCCGGATCCCACATATTAAACAGTAGTATCTGTGGCTGACAGGTACGGATTTCTTTAACTATTCTTACTGTATCATATTGATGTCCTTCACTGCCGCAACCGTCAAACCAGAGATAATCTATCTTTCCGTAATTTGTCAGAAGCTCTCTTATCTGGTTAATGAAATAATCGTCATATTCTTTTGCCGATAATTTAGAAGATCCGAATTGTGCAGGGGAGTAGTAAAGCCCGATTTTAATACCGTATTTTCTGCAAGAATTTGTAAAATCATACACAACGTCACCCTGACCGTTTTTCCACGGAGTATTTTTAACAGAATAATCCGTATAAGCAGATGGCCAGTTTGCAAACCCGTCGTGATGCTTGCAGACAAGAACAGCATATTTGGCGCCCGCATTATAAACAGTTTCTATCCATTCATCACAATCAAGATTTACAGGATCAAAGGCAGATAGCTCCATAGGCTTCATATCCCAATCCTTATGACCTTCATAAAAAGTTCTTATGCCGAAATGAAAAAATACGCCGAATTCCCAATTAAGAAAGTCGATTTGTTCTTTTTTTATATTAATATTTGATAAGGTTGCGTTCATGTAAATTCCTCACTTACAAAAATATTTCATCTATTCCGAAAGTATAATACTGTTTATTGTTATATATTTTATAAGAAAATTTATTTAATTTCAATATTTCCTTCTGTTGCAGAAATAATTTTTTTATGTTAAACTTAAGCGTAAAGATTATTCTGGAGATGTTAATTATGACTAAGGAAAACAAGTTTAAGTTTATTGATTATATATTCAATTTTGTTTTTTTAGGTCTTCTGATTTATGCTTCATATTCTTTATGGTTTATCTTTTACGGAACAGACAGCTCTTCTGATGTTCATCTTTATACTGTTATTTCAGGTATGTCACTGGGCTGGTTTTCTTATTTTTTTATCAATACAGTAACAAGAAAAGGCGGAAAATTGAAATTACTGTTTTCTTTAATTTGTGGTAATTTATTTTTTCAAGGATTGATATGGGGAATTAACAGCAAAATTAATTCTTCTTGCTTGTTTAATGATTCAGTTATTATTTATACTTTTACCGTAACTTTCATAATTGCGACATTACTTCTTTTTATAGGTTTTCTTATAGGTATTAAAAAAATTAATTTTGTCAATGTTATTTTATCTTTACTATCTCTTGGACTTTGTTGTGGATGTCTGTATAATTTTAACGCTGAAAACATCAGAGCTATTGAATTTAAAGCTGAAATCAGTTTTGACTCAATTACAATCAGTGAAATGAAACTGACTGACGAAGAAATTTCCTTGTGCGAGAAATGGTATCAGGATAATTTTGTTAATAATAATGGAGAATATCCCTTTTCTTTCAAAGTTGACGGAATCGAGTTTAGTTCATTGGAATGGAAAAAAGAAATTAAAACAGTAGTAAATAACTCTGTTTATCTGGACGGAAACACAGAATATATTATTCTGACTAATATAGAAAAAGGCATTGAAGTTACTGTTGAAGTAACAATTTTTAAAAATAATGCAACTTGTCAATGGAAGGTTTTTATAAAAAACATAAATTCTGAAAACTCTGGCATTATCAGTGAATTCTATGCATTTAATTCTGAATTAAAAACCGACAAATCTGAGCTTTATTATTCAATGGGTAGTAATACCGCTGCAAGTGACTTTTCACTTATAAAGAAAAATCTTACGTCATTAACAAAATCATTCTCAGCATCTGACGGAAAGTCATCTGAAAAATTTCTTCCTTATTTCAATTTATGCGGTGAAAATGTTGGTTATGTTCTTGGAATAGGTTGGACAGGTCAGTGGTATGCTTCCTTTGCGCAGAAAGATGATGCAACTGAAATTTCCGTTAAACAAGAAGATTTTCAAGCTTATCTTCTTCCTGAAGAAGAGGTCCGTTCGCCTCTTGTTTCGATAACTTTTTATAATAATGATAATGCTCTTAAAGGATTCAATCTTTTCAGACGCTGGGTTATGGATTGTGTTTATCCGGAAAATATTACAAAGAATTATTATACTGTTATAGAGGTTGCAGGTCCAGAGTCTGTTCGAACGTCTGATGAAATAATAGAAATATTAAATTCAATTAATGATACAGTATATGAAAATACAGATGCTTTCTGGATGGATGCCGGCTGGTATAACTACACAAATGGCTGGTATGACGGTGTTGGCAACTGGACCGCAGATAACTCAAGATATGATAATGGTATAATAGAGCTTTCTTCTTATGCTAAAGAAAAAGGTCTTGGTCATGTACTGTGGTACGAACCTGAAAGAGTTGCTTACGGAACAGAATTTCACAATATCGGAGAACAACATGAACAATGGTTGATATACGGGGAAGATAATATAATGTGGAATCTTGCCGATCAGGACGCGTTTTCATACTATTGTGAATATCTCCTGAATTCTCTCAAAGAAAACGGAGTAACAATTTACAGACAGGATTTCAATTTTGCACCTCTTGAATATTGGCAGAAAGCAGATAAAGAATTCTATGATGGTCGTATTGGTATTTGTGAGAATCATTATGTAACTAATCTTTACCGCTTTCTTGATTATCTTACGGATAATATTGATGGTCTTATTATAGATAACTGCGCTTCAGGAGGTAAACGTCTGGATTTAGAAATGACATATCGCAGTATTCCATTCTGGAGAAGTGACTATAATTGTTCTTATCATCCTGACTTATTTAACGCTACTCAGTCACATACTTACGGTATATCATTCTGGTTGCCTATTAGCGGTTCAGCCCTTTATATGCATAATGAATATTCTATGCGTTCAGATATTATGCCGCTTATTCTTATGGACTTTTTCGCTAATGCGCATACTGATTTTAGTTTTTATAATGAGCAAAGAGCTTTTATGTCCGGAAATTATTATCCCCTTGAACATGGATCCTTTGATAATGATAGAGTTCTTGCAATGGAATTTTCGGATAAAGACGGACTTAACGGTGTTGTTTTTGTTTATAAGAGAAGCGAAGTTTTGGATATTAATTACAACTTAGTTTTTAACGGACTGGATACTGAAAGAGAGTATAAAATTTATGATGTTGATTATCCGGAAAAAATATACCGTTATAGTGGTGCTGAACTTATGAACAATGGTTTTAATATTGATTTTCATGAGGGAGAAAAAGCGTTCATTATTATGTTCAATACAGAAAACTAATAAGTTCTTTTCTAATAAGTATTATTAATTAAAACTTAATTAACAATTGTAGGTGTTGTGATGAATATTTTATTAATCAATCCCTCAACGGGATATTACACAAGAGCTTTGTCTAATCCGCTTGGTTTACTTTCAATTGGAACGTATATTAAAAACTCTGGTCATAATGTTAAAATTTATGACAGATGTGTTGATAGAACTAAATTAAGTTCAATTTTAAAATCTTTTAATCCTGATATAGTCGGTATATCTGTTATGTCCTCCAGAGGGCTTAAAGATGCCATTAAGGTTTCTATGGAATTAAAATCGCTGAATAAACCTATTGTTTGGGGCGGTCAATTACCCTCAATGCAAACAGAACTTGTTTTAAAAAGTGATTATGTTGATATGGTTTCCTTCGGAGAGGGAGAAGAAACATGGCGGGAATTAATTGATTGCATAGAAAATAACGGTGATTATTCAAACATAAAAGGATTAGCTTATAAAATTGATAAACAAATTCATATTAATTCATGCAGGGAATTTTCAGACTTAAAAGACATGCCTGTTTCTGATTGGTCTTTGTTGGATGTTCCGAAATATATGCAGACTTACCTTGGATGCAATAAGATGATGTAATATATATTCGTCCAAAGGATGTCCTTGTAAATGTGCATTTTGCTCAAATGTAAACTTTCACAAAAGTACCCATAGAAAAAGACCTAATGAGTATGTTATAGAGGAAATCAGTTATCTTGTAAAAAATTACGGTTTAGATGGAGTCTTCTTTTCTGATGAGCTATGGTGCACCAAGAGAAGTGATTTAATTGATTTTTGTAATAAATTAAAAAAATCAGAATTAAACATACATTTTGGTGTTCAATTAAGAATTGGAATTTTTAATGAAGAAGATTACCGAATGTTATATGAAGCAGGATGCAGATGGATATTTTTCGGTATTGAAAGCGGTTCTGATGATGTTCTCAGGAAAATACATAAAAACATTGATAAACAGTTAATAAAGCCGACTATTGAATGTTTAAGAAAAATCGGTATTACAAGTATTTGTTCTTTTATTATCGGTTTTCCCGACGAAACTGTTGAACAATTGAAAGATACCGTAAAACTTATAGATAGCATAAATGCAAATCTTACACCCATATACCATTTTACGCCATTACCCGGCACGGAGTTATTTGATTGTCTTGTGAAAGCAAAAAGATACCGTGCACCTGATACACTGAAAGAATTATCAAAAATAATTGCAACAGAAAGTGTAGGAACCAATTTTTCTACAGTTAATACAAAAGAGCTTCGGGTAATAAGAAGTTGGTATCATTGGAAAGGCTTTTCCAATAAAGATGCTTATACAGAAGGAAATTCCTTTGAGTTCGCAAAACAAACTATTATCAGCGGTTTGCATTCAATTTCATTAAAGGGACCTTTAAGCTTTTTAATTGACGGATTTTCTGCTTTATTTGAATTTTTATATGTAATTTGGTATTCACACGCATATCCCGATATTATTAAAAAATACAATCTCAAATAATAAATCAGAAGGCTATGAACGTATTTATTGTTCATAGCCTTCATTAAAATTAATCATTATCAAGCTTTGCTAAAATTTCCTTGAATTTTTCTGATCTTACAAACTCGTCGGTAAAAGGATATTTTTCTGTTATAAGATATTTCATACGTTGACACATTGTTTTTCCTCTTAATGTCTTTTCAAAGGTAGAACCTTCAAAAAACTGAGCTTTACGTTTGCTGTTTTCAGGTAATGTATCATATCTAATTGCCTCATTTACGCATAATTCAAGATATTTTATAGCATTATCAGTATCGCCGATATCAAAATACAAATATGATAAATGACCGTAATTATAAATCATATTAAGCCATAATTTACCGTAATTTTTATCCGTAAATATTATATCATTGACATTAATACACTTAATTATGGCATTAATTTTATATTCTGAAGAGTAATTCTCATCATATACACACTGATGTGTAACAGTGTTATCAAATAAATATAAGCAATTCTCTATCATATCTGCACATGCTCTCTGATGCTTCTCAAAATCAGTAATCAGCATAGTAGAAAGATAATCTTTTGTGTCAATCATTTCAGGCATTTCTTCAAGTATTCTTTCAGCCTGTAACTGATATTCATTTTTTTCCATATAATGTGCCTTTGTGTGCAAATGCTGACAGATAAGTCTTTTTGACCACATCCTTATGCTGTCATCGTTGCAGTATGCTTGAATATTTTCAAATAACGATAACAGTTCTTGTGAAACTTTTTCATATTCAATGCTATTTTCAGGTTTAGTTTCACACATGAGAAGCTCCATATAACGAATAAGCAGTCGAAAATCAGACGGAAATTGCTTTACTGCTTCTTTGAATTTAAGATAAACCATATTCGTGTCTTTATATCTCATAGCATCGTAAAGACTCAAATAATTGTTAATTAATTTTTCTGCTTCTGACTTGTTGATACCAAGAAGTTCATCTACACTAACCTTAAAAAAGCTTGCAATATCGGGTAATAATGATATATCAGGATATGTTTCACCTCGTTCCCAGTTGCTAACACTTTGAAATGTTATACCGAGAAAATCTGCAAGCTTTTCCTGTGTTACATTTTTTTTCTGTCTGAATTTTTTTATGTTTTCACTTAAATAAATCGTCATGTTGCTGTCACCTCACGGATTATTTTGACCGGTCAATTACATAATAGCATTTTTTGAAATTTATACAATAAATAATATTACGAGCTGACTCAAGAGATGCTTGAAATATTCAAAAATAATTTTAATTATTATCTAAAAAGAAATCCCCTGAATATCGGTTCAGGGGATAATACTATTATATTAATTAAACACCGAAAAACTTACGGAGTTTTTCCATAAAATCAGCAATGAATGCTTTGATTTTTGCAAAGAAAGAGAAAATTCCATGATTAACAGTTTCATCTTCACCGTCATCTGCAATTATGGAATTTGTAGCATAGTCATACTTCATAAATCTCGGGAACTGCTCATAAGTATCAACAGTAATTTCTTCATCACTGTTAATAATATGATCAACTAATGAATCAAGATCATCGTAGCCGTTAGAATGTTTTGCTCCCTTTATAAACCATGTTTTTTCAGGGAAAAGGCAGGTTGATGCATCTGCAGTTTTATCAGGTGAGATATAGGCTTCGTCGGTGTTTTCAATAATCGAATCATCAAGCTTTGATCCGTATAAAGCAAAGGTTCCGCCGAATGAAGCATTTTTTGCATCTATAACACCGTCACTGATTTCCTGCCATGATGAGGTTGCAGGAATTGAAGAATAACCGTATCTGCAAATTACACCGACTTTACAATCCTTATCTATTTCAAGAAGCGTTTCGGTTTTTTTGCATCTGACAAGCTCATTATAAGCTTCAATTTTTACCAAAAGCTCTTCTCTGCCTTCAGTGCCTTCAGGGAAGTAATTATCATAAGCATAATCTATAGCTTCGTCGATTCTGTCATCTGGTACCATAGCCCAGATGGTGAGCCATCTGCCGAATACGGGAACAACAACCTCAGGAATAAGAATATCAGAAAGATTTGCAAGAAGTTCGTTACCTAAATCGGCAACAAAAGTACCAAGTCCGGCAGCTTCAAGAACATCGAATATCTTTGTTAAAAGCTCTTCCTGTTCAGTTGCATCAAAAACAAAATCCATAAAGGACATAAGAGAATCATTACTAAGGACAATATCACCGCACAATAAATCGCCTGTATAGCTTTCACCATATACTGCGCTTGAATTAAATGCAATTGCATCAATTTTGTCATGTCCGTATATTGAGCAATAGCTGACAGTGATTACACCGCCGAGGCTATGACATTGTATTGCAACTTTTTCAGCGCCCGTCGCAGAAAGAACATAATCAATATAATCATTAAGTTCAGCGGCAGTTTTTACAGGGTCAGCACGCCAGTCATAATAAAATGTAGAATCAGGATTCTCCTGAAGCTCTTCAACAGAAGGATATTCAAAAATGATACCGCTGCCGTTAGTTATATCACCATCAGGATCACAACAGGCTTTTTCAAAAAGCTCATAAGCAAGAGGACTTAATGTGTGTCCGAGCTTATCCCAATCACGTGTAACGGAAAACTCTAATAATGCAGGGATACAATCCTTTACAAGCTGTAAAATACCGTCAGTACTGGGCGGCCAGGCAAGCCCTTCATCAGGGTTATTTACATCAGCATAAACATCAGCAGCCATAATACCTGGAACACTGATTGTCGGATATACCTTATTGATTTCTGCAGCATCAACAATAAGCATAGAGGGTACAAAAAGTAGAGATAAAACTAAGAAAAATGCAATAAATTTACGAGAGAGTTTGATTTTCATCATATTAAGCCTCCTTTGTTATGATTATAATATAACATTAATGTCAAGAAAAGTAAATAACTTTTAATTAAATAATTATTTGACATATAAGCCCTTTGATGTTATCATAACAATTCAGGATGTGATTTTATGGAAAATATTTTACTGTTTAATAAACCTGCACGAAAATGGGAAGAGGCTCTACCAATCGGCAACGGAAGATTGGGTGCTATGATTTTCGGCGGTACATCAAAGCTACAGCTTCAGATGAATGAAATTTCAATGTGGAATGGATGCAGCTATCCTGATGCTGATAAAATCAACGCTCATACTCGTCTTAATGAATTGCGAAATCTTATAAACAACAAATGCTACAATGATGCAGAAAAGCTGCTTGATACTGAGTTTATAAACAACGGCGGAGGCTTTGAAGGAGCATATTCAGGTTCTTATCAGACTTTCGGCGATTTATTAATCACTGTTAAAGGAAAGAAGAGACGTGCAAGTAATTATTCGAGAATGCTTGATATTTTGACTGCTATATGCACAGACGAATTCCTCATTAGCGATGTAAAAATTAACAGGGAATATTTTTCTTCAGCAGTTGACGATGCGATTTTTATCCGTATTTCCTCAAATAAACCACAATTCCTGAATGTCGATATTAGTTATTCTTTAAATGATATTGAAAATATTTACGTTGAAAATAACAGGCTTTGTTTCAACGGCCATTGCGATAATAATCCTGAGCATATAGGCTTTGCAGGTGAAATCAGAGCTTTTTCTAACGGAAAAATTAAGTCCTCTTCTGCTTCACTGAGTATTGTTGATGCTGACGAGATAATTATTTGTTTTACTGCAGCTACAGATTATGTTCTTAATCAATCAAAAAATTTTAAAGACGGTAATCCTTCTCACAAGTGCAAGAAAATTCTTGATAAAATAAACTTTCAAAAGTATCAGAAAATTAAAGAAAATCATATTTCTGACTATACAAGGTTATACAAAAAGTCAAGCATATCGCTTAACGGTGCGGATTTTTCGAATATTTCTCTTCCGGATAGAGTTAAAAACAACAAACAAAATGCTAATGATACCGGACTGATTGAATTGCTCTACAATTACGGAAAGTATCTTTTGATATCATCAAGCAGAAAAGAGAATGTGCTTCCTGCTAATTTGCAAGGTATCTGGTGCAAGGATTATAAAGCACCCTGGCATTGTGATTATCACACTAACATAAATGTTCAAATGAATTATTGGTGTGCAGGTCCTGCAAATATTATCGAGTGTACAAAACCATTTGCTGACTTTATTTGTGCTCTGACAAAAAACGGTGCAAAAACAGCTAAAGCATACTACAATGCCCGAGGATGGACACTGTACACTATTTCTAATCCTTGGCTGTGGACATCTCCCGGATGGGGTGGATGCTGGTCACAATACCCTCTTGGCGGTGCGTGGCTATGTAAGCATCTTGTTGAGTATTATAATTTTACCGGTGATAGAGCTCTTCTTGAAAAATTTTATGAAGTTATCAAAGAAAACTGTCTGTTTAACATAGATATTCTCTATGAAAATTCTGACGGATATCTTATGACTAATCCTGCAACTTCACCTGAAAATTCATTTTGTGATGATGAGGGAAATAAAGGTTGGGTTTGTAAGGGAACTGCTATGGATATTGAAATGCTTTATGAAAATTTCACTGATATGGTCAGATTATGTAATATTCTCGGTAAAGACTCTGAACTCAGA
This sequence comes from Acutalibacteraceae bacterium, assembly GCA_045591285.1. GTDB lineage: Bacteria > Bacillota > Clostridia > Oscillospirales > Acutalibacteraceae > RUG806. The sequence continues at coordinate 31,945 of JAZNSP010000043.1, read as the reverse complement.
GATCAGTTGATTGCTCTGAGAGAGCGTTTATTACCGTTAAAAATCGGAAAAGCAGGTCAATTGTGTGAATGGGAAGGGGACTGGGATCTTAATGCTCCAGAACCTCACCATCGTCACGTATCCCATCTTTACGGTCTGCATCCCGGCAGTATGATTTCAGACGAAAAAACCCCTGAATTAGCTGAAGCCGCGAGAAAAACTCTTGAGCTCAGAGGTGATGACGGCACAGGCTGGAGTCTTGCCTGGAAAATCAATTTTTTTGCAAGACTTCTTGACGGAGATCATGCCTTAAAGCTTATTAACCGTCTGTTAAGACCGGTCTGTAACGGACTTGCTACACGCTACAGCGGTGGCGGCGGTGTTTATCCTAACCTGTTTGATGCACATCCACCTTTTCAGATTGACGGTAATTTCGGTGCAACAGCCGGTATTTGCGAGATGCTTATTCAAAGTCATGTTCAGCTTACTGACGATGTTAATCTTATATCATTACTGCCGGCTCTTCCTTCTTCATGGAAAAACGGTGAAGCAAAAGGCTTACTTGCGAGAGGAAATTGTGAAGTTGATATTTTCTGGTCTGAAAATAAGCTTAGCTCAGCTAAGCTCAGAAGTCATCACTCAAATAATGTTGCGTTTAAAGGAAATTTCAGTGTTTTATGCGATAATGAATACATTAAAACTGAAAGCATAAGTGGTGTCACATTATTCTTTGCTGATAAAAATTACGAATATACATTAATTCCTGAAAGGACATAAATTATGAAAGAAAACAGAATTGAAACAAAATGTGTACAGGGCGGATATACACCCGGAAATGGTGAGCCAAGACAAATTCCCATTATTCAGAGTACTACTTTTAAATATGATACCAGTGAAGATATGGGCAAGCTTTTTGATCTTGAAGCAAGCGGTTATTTTTATTCAAGACTCCAGAATCCTACCTGTGATACTGTAGCTAAGAAAATTTGTGAAATGGAAGGCGGAAGTGCGGCTATGCTTCTTTCCTCCGGACAAGCTGCAAGCTTTTATGCAACTTTTAATATTTGTGAAAACGGCGGTCACATGGTTGCTTCTTCCGCAATTTACGGGGGAACTTATAATCTGTTTGCAGTTACAATGAAAAAAATGGGAATTACATGTACTTTTGTTGATCCCGACTGCACGGAAGAGGAGCTTGATGCCGCTTTTACACCTGATACAAAACTTGTTTTCGGTGAAACAATAGCAAATCCTGCACTTAAGGTTCTTGATATTGAAAAATTTGCTAATGCAGCACACAAGCACGGAGTTCCTCTTATCATTGATAATACTTTTGCAACTCCCGTTCACTGCCGTCCGATTGAATGGGGCGCAGATATTGTTACTCATTCAACAACAAAATATATGGACGGTCACGGTGCCGCTGTAGGTGGATGTATAATTGATTCGGGTAAATTTGATTGGATGAAATATGCAGACAAATATCCCGGTCTTTGCACTCCTGATGACAGTTATCACGGTATTACTTATGCTGAAAAATTCGGCAAAGAGGGTGCTTTTATTACTAAAGCAACTGCTCAGTTAATGCGCGACCTCGGTTCAACACCGGCTCCGCAGAGTGCATTCATTCTCAATCTCGGACTTGAAAGTCTTCACGTCAGAATAAGAAGACATTTTGAAAATGCTCTTGACGTTGCAAAGTTCCTTGAAAATAATGAAAAAATTTCCTGGGTAAATTTCTCAGGTCTTGAAAGTGATAAATATTATTCACTTGCAAAAAAATATATGCCTGACGGAACCTGCGGAGTTATCAGCTTCGGCGTAAAGGGCGGCAGAGCAGCTGCAGAAAAGTTTATGAAAGCATTAAAGCTTATCGCTATTGAAACTCACGTTGCAGATGCTCGTTCCTGTTGTCTTCATCCTGCAAATTCAACTCACAGACAAATGTCTGATGATGAGCTTATTAAAGCAGGTATTCCTGCCGATTTGATCCGTCTTTCTTGCGGTCTTGAAAACAGCGCTGATCTCATTGAAGATATTGAACAGGCTCTTAATACAATTAATTAAGGAGTTTCCCGATGCCGATTAAAATACCAAATGAATTACCTGCAGTTAAAACTCTTACTGAAGAGAATATATTTGTAATGACTGAAACACGTGCAATTCAACAGGATATTCGTCCTTTGAAAATACTTGTTTTAAATTTGATGCCAAAAAAAATTGCAACTGAAACACAGTTATCAAGAATTCTCGGTAACACACCGCTTCAGATTGAAATTGAGCTCATAATGACTGCAAGTCACGTGCCTACTCACATTTCTGCAGAACATTTACTTGCATTTTATAAGACCTTCAATGATGTTAAGGACAGATATTTTGACGGACTTATTATCACCGGTGCACCTGTTGAACAGTTACCTTTTGAAGAGGTTGACTATTGGGAAGAGCTGTGTGAAATTATGGAATGGAGTAAAACTCACGTACACAGTACATTTCATATATGCTGGGGGGCTCAAGCCGGTTTATATTACCACTACGGCATTGAAAAATATAGTTTGCCTGAAAAAATGTTCGGAGTTTTTCCTCATAAGGTTGACTACAAGCGTTCTATTCTTTTCAGAGGCTTTGATGATAAATTCTGGGTACCTCACTCTCGACATACAAGCGTAAAACGTGAAGACATTGAAAAAGTCCCTCAATTAAAAATCCTTGCTTCATCAGATGAAGCAGGTGTTTATTGCGTAGCGACTGAAAGAGGTAAGCAAGTTTTTGTAATGGGACACTCTGAATATGATCCTCTCTCCCTGAAGGAAGAATATGACCGTGATGTAAATAAAGGGCTTGAAATAAAAGTGCCTGTAAATTATTTTCCTGATGACGATCCGTCAAAAGAGCCCATTGTACGTTGGAGAGCCCATGCAAATCTTCTTTATTGCAATTGGTTGAATTATTTTGTATATCAGACAACGCCATTTGATCTCAGTGAGTTATCAAAGGATTAATGTCTTATTATGTGAGGATGTTAATGAAAAAGATAATTTTCTTAATTACTGTCTTTGTGATGGTTTTCACTTCCTGTGAAATTATCGAAGATGCTCTGACAACTACCGATTATATATCACCTTATGCTACAAATGTTAACGGCGAGCTTGTTCCAAAGCATGAAAATGTTGAGGAATGTTCTCTTGAACCTTCAAAATTTATAAAAGATGAGAAGGGAAGAATGAAGTACATTGACGATAACGTTAAAATTATACACGGTATTGACGTTTCGGTTTTTCAAGGTGATATTAATTGGTCAGAGGTTAAAAATGACGGAATAGACTTTGTAATGCTTCGCCTGGGTTACAGAGGCTACGGTTCTAAGGGTATTATGCAGATTGACGATAATTTTTATAAAAATTATGATGAGGCAAAGACAGCAGGTCTTGATATCGGAGTTTACTTTTATTCTCAGGCTTTGAATGCAGCAGAAGCTGAAGAAGAAGCACAGTTTGTTCTTGATACACTTGAAGGAAGAGCACTTGATTATCCTATAGCTTATGATTGGGAATATGTTGACAATAACGATGCAAGGACGAAAAATATGACCAGTGCCGAAATTACTGCTTGTGCCAAGGCCTTTTGTGATTACATAAACTCAAGAAATGAACAGGCAATTATATATTTTAACTGTGAGCTTGGTTATTTTGAATATGATTTGTCAGTTCTGAATATGTATGATTTCTGGCTTGCTGAATATTATGAGTATCCGACATTTTTATATGACTATAAGATGTGGCAATATACAAGTTCCGGACATGTAAAAGGGATTGATTCTGCAGTTGATATCAATATTTCTCTTGTTGATTATTCACAAACTGTGAATTTTGGTTAATATAGGCGAGGTGTTTCAGTAAGAAATGCCTCGCTTACTTTTTTATTGTTAAATAAATCACAATTTTTAAATAAATTGTTGCAATTGAAAAATGATTTGTTATAATGTTATTATTAGCGTTTACTATATGTAAATTGCAAAAGAAAGGATGAGTTTTGTGGCTGAATACAAAATGGAATTAACTCCCGAACAGTCCGCTATACTTAATGGCGAAAAGGGAGAAACAATGGCAAAAATTATGAAAACCCTTGTTATGTACGGTGAAACCTTCGGTGCAACCAAGCTTGTTCCTGTTTCCAGTAAAAAAGGACATCTTGTTACAAGCTTCGGTATCAAGGTTATGACACCTGTATATGAACTTATGGAAAGACTTATAAATGACGGTGTTGTTTCAAGTCAGCAGTTTTCAGTTGACCCCAGACCTGTTGACAAAAATGTACCTGCAAATTTCCTTGAAAATCTTATTTTTAATAAATTTATGTATTCTGCTCAGGATATGTATGACGGACAGCTTCAGAAAATGGGGCTCTGCAGTGAATCTGCTTACACCTGTACTTGCTATCTTGACGAAGTCGGCAATAAGCCCAACAAAGGAGAAATTCTTTCTTGGGCAGAATCCAGTGCAGTTGTTTATGCTAACTCTGTTCTTGGTGCACGTTGCAACAGAAATTCAGGCATTATAGACCTTTTCGGCTCAATATTAGGTTATGTTCCTTATTTCGGACTTCTTACCGATGAAGGAAGAAAAGCAACTTGGATTGTTGAAGTTAAAACTGATAAAATTCCCGAAGCTCAGGTTCTCGGTTCCGCTATCGGTATGAAGGTTATGGAAGATGTTCCTTATGTTAAGGGACTTGATAAGTGGATTGGAAATGAACTCAATGATGATGCCAAAGCTTATCTTAAGGATTTCGGTGCTGCTACTGCCTCAAACGGTGCTGTCGGTCTTTATCATATTGACGGACTTACTCCTGAAGCTAAGGAAAGCGGCGAAGCTCTTATAGCTGAAAACGCTCAGGTTTATGTGATTGACGATGCTGAACTTGAAAGAGTTAAGAATAATTATCCTGTTATCTGGAAGAATAAAGATGCTACTCCTAAGCTTTGCTTCATTGGATGTCCCCATCTTACATATTCTCAGCTTATTGATTGGACAGAAAAAGTGGAAGCTGGTCTTAAAACTGCAGGAAATTCAAAGGTTGTAATTCCTACCGTATTTACTGCGGCTCCCGCTGTTGTTGAAAAGTTCAATAAAACAGCTTATGCTGCAAGACTTAAAAAGACAGGTGTTATTCTTAGTTATATCTGTCCGCTTATGTATATGAATAATCCTCTTTGCGGAAAAAAGCCTGTTATAACAAACTCTAATAAACTCAGAACTTACACAACATCAAGATATTATACAAACGCTGAAATTCTTGATTGCATCACAAAGGGGGTTAAATAATTATGAAAACATTCAAAGGTAGAGTAGTAGTACCTGGTTCTTGTGAAGCTCAGGCACTTGTTACAAAAAATGGTTTCAATACTCTTGCAAGTTTCCAGAAGAGTCTTCAGTTTGGTGATAAGACTGCCAAATGCGGTGACCAGAATAACCCTGATTTGTTTGGAAAGCCTATGTTCGGAACAGCTCTTTGTCTTCCTCAGACAATCGGCTCAACCACCGGCGGTATGGTTCTTTATTGTGCTACTGCGCTTAACAGAAGTCCTGCCTGTCTTCTTTTCTCAAAGCCTATTGACTCACTTGCAGCGGCAGGCGCAATTCTTTCTGATATCTGGACAGAAAATTCTCTTCCCACTATTGACTGTCTTGGAGATGATTTCCTTGATACAGTTAAAGACGGAGATATGATTAAAGTAGAGGAGGACGGTACTGTTACAATTCTTTGATAACATTACCAACAGATTATGTCAAAGCTTACTGATAATTATGAAGGCATCTATTCATTGATGCTTACTCCTTATAATGATGATTTAACTGTAAATTATAAGGGCTACGAAGAATATACAGAATGGCAGGTTTCACAGGGAGTTGAACATCTTTTTGCTGTTTGCGGCAGTTCCGAAATGGCACTTCTCAACCTTGACGAGAGAGTAAAACTTGCAGAGCTTACAGTAAAACATAAAGGTAATACTACAGTTGTTGCTACTGCTAATATGGAGCCCTCATGGTTCGCTCAGGTTGAGGAAGTAAAAAGAATTTCTGCTACCGGTGTTGACGGTATTGTATTTACAACTAAAGGTTTCGGTAAGGATCCCGACAGACTTGTAAATTATATTGGTGAATTAAAGGCCTTTACTGATCTCCCCGTATTTATGTATGAGTTCCCCGGACTTCAGCCACATCTTATTTCAGGTGAGTGCTACGGTCGTCTTGTTAACGAATGCGGTGTTTACGGTATAAAAGACACAACATCCACGTATGACAGTATCAAAGAAAAAATTGAAACCAAAGGTAATTCATGTATCATTCAGGCTAATATGCCTTTCCTTTTTGAAGCTTATAAAATGGGTGCAAGAGGTGTTATGGCTACTCCCACTGCTTGCGGCGGTGCTTTCTTCCAGAGATTCCATGAAGCATTTTTATGCGGAGATATGGAGCTTGCTGAAAAGAGATATAATGAAATTATACTTCTTGACAATGCTATTGACAACGGCTTCAACTGCTCAGCTAAATATCTTGTAAACCTTCAGGGTGTAACTGCTATGAAGGCAATTAACAGAGCAAATCAGCAGCTTTCCTCAGGAAGACTTCAGAGTCTTAAATCCTTCCATAACTGGTGTGTTGCAGAAGGTCTTATGAAATAATTGCAAAAATTTCAGGGCACAATCCAATAGGAAAGTGCCCTGTTGTTTTGCAATTTCAACAAAATACTAGAAAAAAAAGAGCGATTAATCGCTCTTTTTTTAATAAATTATTCTTCGCCTTCAATAACGATTGTTGTTTCCTCTTCTTCACCTTTAAGAGAAGCAATAAGCCCCTTGAGAGTGTTGATGAGATAAAGAATAAATTCATAAACCTTGTTTACGAGTTCCATTAACTTGTCCTCCTGAAATTATTAATTAAAAATTAGTCCTTATCGTTTTCTGCTCTGATAGAAGCAACTAAATCTTTAATTGTGTTGATAAAATTCATGATAAAGTCAACAAACTGTGTGAAAATTTCCATGGTATTAACCTCCTAATATAATTTCTCAATTGAATATTAACATAAGATTATTACAAATTCAATTGTTTTTTATAATGTTCATAAAATATTCACCAAAATATCTAAGATTTTCACCAATCAAATGTTCTTGGAGAGCCTTCTGTCAGCAAATCAGGATAATCCCATTGTCTTAGAACCTCATAAGCTGCAATAGCAGCGGCATTTGAAAGATTAAGACTTCTTGCATCTGATATCATCGGAATTCTGACTGTTGTATCGGGATTTTTCGCCAGTAATTCTTCAGGTAATCCCGCAGTTTCTTTTCCGAAAACCAAAAAAACATTATCAGGATATGATACTTGAGTGTGTTTATATTTTGCTTTTGTTGAAAAATAGTAAAATTTTCCGTCCTTATTTTTTTTAAAAAAATCATCTGTACTGCTATAATAGGTAATGTCAAGCAGATACCAATAGTCAAGTCCGGCTCTTTTTAATTTTTTATCATCAACTTTAAAACCCATCGGCTCTACAAGATGAAGTCTTGCTCCGGTTGCGGCACAGGTTCTCGCTATATTACCGGTGTTCTGAGGAATTTCCGGTTCAATCAAAACAATATTTAATTCATTCATTTCTCATTACCTCTGTAATTTTTTGAGATTATAACATAAAATTTTCTTAAAGTAAAATAAAATTAATTTATTTGGTTATGATATTTTCGGAGGTGTTAATAAATGAACACAAATAAAAATGATATACTCAAATACGCAGGTGCCGTTGCAGCTGTCGGAGGAACTATGCTGCTTGGCGGCTCAATTATTAAAAGCAACAGATCCGTAAAGAAAAAAATAAGAAAAACCGCCTCTAAAGCTTTTGATACTTTAGACGGAATAATGACTAACGTTCAGAAAATGATGTAAAAATAAATATTGCGAAAGTTTGATCAGATTTTCAAATTTTCGCAATATTTTATTGTATTGATATCAATAACGTGATAAAATAATTATGGTGATTATTTATGAAAATAAAAAGAACAGTATTAATTCTGATTGCAATCATATTGATGTTTTCTTCCTGTAAAACTGCTGACGAAGAAAATACTACAATAGAAAATACAACTATGTATGAAAACACTGAGAATTCAGAGGATGCAGTTTTTGAAGAAAACACAACTTTACAGCATTCAAATGAAGTTAACTCTGCGGCTAATGATTTGATTTTTTACGGCACAAAGAGTGATTCAGCTTCAACATTAACGAGTCTTGAACCGCTTGACAAAATTGATTATTTTTCGTTAGCTCTTGCCCCTGACGGCAACATTTCTTCTGAAGTTATTTCTCATAGCTACGGTGTTGCAAGTGGAGAGGTTCCTCATGAAATCAGCATAAATAATCAAAAGTTTTTTGATGAAAAAAACTTTGATGCGGTATGTCTTGATAATAAAACTAACGAAAAAGTTTTATATCTTACTTTTGACTGTGGCTATGAAAACGGCTATACCTCAAAAATTCTTGATGTGCTGAAAGAAAAAAATGTTACTGCCGCTTTCTTCTGTACCTTACCTCAAATGAAAAGCACACCTGATTTAATTGCACGTATGATAAATGAAGGACATATTGTCGGTAATCACAGTGTCAATCATCCTGATTTTACAAAGCTTAGCCACACCGAAATAATTAACGAGCTTAAAGGATTTGATGATTATATCAGAGAAAATTACGGTTATTCCTCAATGTTTTTCAGATATCCCGAAGGAAAATATTCGGAAAAGACGTTGACTTCTGTTAACAATGCAGGATTTCGCTGTGTGTTTTGGTCATTAGCTTATGCAGACTGGGATCTTGAAAATCAGAAGGGAAGTGAGTATGCCAAAAATACCGTACTCGAAAGAATTCATCCCGGTGCTGTAATTCTTCTTCATTCCGTTTCTCCCGATAATGCCAATGCTTTATCAGAAATAATTGATGAAGCAAGAAAAATGGGATACGAATTTCGTTCTTTAGCTGAAATGTAATTTACGGACTGCTCCGGCAGTCCTTTTTTAATTAATTCCCTTTACTTAATTTACATTTTGTGTTAGTATTTAGTAAAGGTTAAGGTGATAAAGTATGAAACTTGAAGAAATTGATAAAAACGGTACGTTGCAGGGATTTGTACTCGTTAAAAATTGCGACAGAAAAAGTGCAAAAAACGGTTCCACTTATCTTGATCTGATAATATCAGACGGAAACAGCGATGTTGTAGCAAAAATTTGGGATTTTAAGGGTGATAACGATGCTCAGCCTTCTGTCGGTTCATTGATTTTAGTCAGAGGCACACTCAGTCTTTATAACAATCAGCCTCAGTTTAAGATTGACCGTTTCCGTGCTGTTAATGAAAACGATAATGTAAATATAAGCGATTTTGTTCCTTCAGCTAATTTTGAGGGAGAAGATATGCTTGAAGAAATTTATAAAATTGTAAACAATTTTTCGGATAGCGAATTAAAAAAGCTTACATTTGCCGTTTTGGAACAATTCAAACACATTATTCTTGAATTGCCGGCAGCCTTTAAGCTGCATCATGCTGTCAGATGCGGACTTCTAATGCATACACTAACACTTTGCAGATTGGCTCAAAGTGTTTCTGTAATTTACCCTTCTATTGACAGTGAGCTTCTTCTTGCAGGAGCAATTCTTCACGATATTGCTAAATCTGAAGAATTCAGTCTTGCTCCGACAGGTCTTGTTGAAGGATATACGGTAAGAGGAACTCTAATCGGTCATCTTGTCGGTGGTGCCATGCTGATATCTGAAATCGGAAAAAAAGAGGGAATTTCAGAAGATACTCTGATGTTAGTTGAGCACATGTTAATATCACATCACGGTGAGCCTGAATACGGTGCAGCAGTCCGCCCCTTATTTCTTGAAGCTGAGGTGCTTTCCGCAATAGACACTTTCGATGCAAACATTTTTGAAATTGAAAATGCGTTAAAAGATATTGAAGTCGGCACCTTCACAAACAGAATGTGGGCACTTGAAGACAGAAAATTCTATAACCATGGCAGAAAAGATGTTGTTACAGATGTCAACATTATTACAGAAGATGAAAATAATTCATAACAAATTATAAGTAAATACAGGAGTTAATATGGAAAACTGGACAGAAATAAAAATCAATGTGCCTGTTGAAAGGGTTGACGAAGCAGGTGCAATTGCATCTATGACCGTTCCTTACGGAATATACATAGAAGACTATAGTCATCTTGAAGAAGAAGCTATGGAAATTGCAAAAATTGACCTTATCGACGAAGAGCTTCTTGCTAAAGACAGAAACACAGGTATTGTTCATATTTATATTTCACCTGAAGAAAACCCTCAGGAAGCCATATCTTTTATTGAAGACCGCCTTAAAGAAGAGAATATATCTTTTACAATAGATACGGGCAACTGTGCAAGAGAAGATTGGGAAAATAACTGGAAACAATATTTCAAGCCTATTAAGGTTGGCAATAAGTTACTTATCAGACCAATATGGATTGATGATTACGATGCTGAGAACAGAGCAGTACTTAACCTTGAACCCGGCATCGCCTTCGGTACAGGAACACACGAAACAACAAGACTTTGTCTTGAAGCACTTGAAAATTATGTTGATAATTCCTGTCACATGCTTGATGTAGGTTGCGGCAGCGGAATTCTCAGTGTTGCAGGTATGCTTCTTGGAGCAGTTGATGTTACAGGTGTTGACATTGATAAGCTAGCAGTAAAGGTTGCTGTCGAAAACGGAAAGCTCAACGGTTTTGCTTATCCTTCATATAATATGATTGTGGGAAATCTTACTGACCGTGTAAGCGGTAAGTATAATGTTGTCACTGCTAATATTGTGGCTGATGCTATTATTATGCTTACTCCCGATATAAAACAATTTCTCAGTGACGATGCAGTATATATTGTATCAGGAATTATAGACATCCGAGAAGATGAAGTAATATCCTGCTTAACTGAAAACGGATTCAATATCATTAACAGACGTACCGAAAACGGTTGGGTATGCCTTGAATGTAAACTTCATTAAAAACTGAATAACTACCAAATAAGAACGATAACGGATTTTTTTCGTTGTCGTTTTTTATTATCCTCAATACGACAAATTATTCTTTATAAAAGTAATATAATCATTCTGAAAGGGAAGTGGTCGTATTGAAAACAGTAGTTTATGCTGATGTACTGATATTCATAAATACTGTAGTTACATTTATTATAATTTTAACAACAAGCATAATGCTTAATATTAATTCAGTAAAAATCAGGTATTTATTAGGTTCATTTTTAGGAGGATTTTTTTCTTTAATTATTTTTGCCCCGAAAATGAATTTAATTTTGTCTCTTATAACGAAATTGATAATTTGCACTCTGATAGTTTTAATTTCATTTAAGATCAGAAACATAAAAATTATTATTAAATTGATATCAGGTTTTTATCTTATAAGTTTTATTTACGCAGGTGCATCTGCTTTTATCTTTTATACTGTTTCTGATGAAATTTTATATTACAATAATGGCTTTACATATTTTGAACTGAATTCTTTCAGTATAATTTTAGTTACTACATTGATTTTTGTGGTACTTTTTCTGATTAACAGATATTTAATAAAAAGCAAAAAACAGAATTTAATTTTTAATACGGAAATTGAATACTGCGGCAAAAAAATCATTACAAGTTCTTTTTATGATTCAGGAAACTCTGTAAAAGACATCTATACAGGTAAGCCGGTAATAATAATTGAAGCAGATATTATGTCTGATTTATTGTCAGAAGATCTATTAAACAGTATAAATTCTGATTATTATGACTGTGAGTCAAATTTGAATTCAAATACCGCTTTAAGGTTAATTCCGGTAAAGACTCTTGGTGAAACAAAACTTTTACCTGCATTTACAGCTGATAAAGCAGAGGTTTATAATGATTCTATTCATAAAATCATAGTAAATCCTTGTATCGTTCTTAATGAAAATTCCTTTCAGAATAAAAATTATAATGCATTAATAAACAGTGATGTGCTTGGACAGGTGATATAATGAAAAAGCTTATACTAAAAATCAAAAGACTGATATCTAAACATTTCGCGTCTGATAAAAACATAGAAACAAAAGAAAACTTATTTTTCTTAAACGGAACACCTCAGCTTCCTGAACCGTTAACAAAAGAAGAAGAGCTTGAATGTTTTAATGAAATTTTCAACGGAAATGAGGAAGCGAGAAATAAGCTTATCGTACATAATCTCAGGTTGGTAGTTTATATTGCAAAAAAATTTGAAAATTCCGGTGTTTCTATTGAAGATCTAATTTCAATCGGCACAATAGGATTAATTAAAGCAGTAAAAACCTTCTGTCCGGATAAAAATATAAAATTGGCTACCTATGCAAGCAGATGCATTGAAAATGAAGTCCTGATGCACCTCAGAAAAATCAGTAATATGAAAGCCGAAATGTCATTAGATGAGCCCTTGAATATTGATTGGGACGGAAATGAGCTTTTGCTCAGTGATATTTTATCAATAGAGGATGATACTGTTTGCGACGGTGTTGAAAGTGATGATGAAATCAGAATTTTGATGGAATGTATAGATAGATTACCGGAGCGTGATAAAAAAATTATATATCTGAGATTTGGTCTAAATTCATCAAAGGAGTTCACACAAAAAGAAGTCGCAGATATTCTTGGTATTTCTCAAAGTTATATTTCAAGAATAGAAAAACGGATTCTTGAACAATTGAAGCACGAACTTAAAAAGGTTTCTATGTTATAAGCAGAGGGATAATTTTCCCTCTGTTTTTATATCTATTTAACTTTATTTTAATTTGTTGACGAAAATAAATTGATGTGATATAATTATTATGTTTTATTGTAAATTAATATATTTTTCAGGTGAAAAAGATGTTTTATATGTTTTTAGCAGACGGTTTCGAGGAAACAGAAGCCCTCGTTACTCTTGATTTACTCAGAAGAGCTGATATTTCTGTAAAAACTGTCGGAATCGGAAGAAATGAAATTACAGGAACACATAATATTTGTGTAAAAGCTGATTTATCAGAAGATAAAATAAGCATTTCAGATTGTGACGGTATTATTTTACCTGGAGGAATGCCCGGTACTGAAAACCTTTATTTTTCAGAAACTGTAATTAAATATGTGAATTTTTGTTATGATAACAAAAAACTCATTTCTGCTATATGTGCTGCTCCTATCATTCTCGGCAGATTAGGTTATCTGAAAAACAAGAATGCCGTTTGTTATCCGGGATTTGAGTTACAGCTTTCAGATGCAACTGTTCTTACAGAACAGTCTGTTGCTGATGATAACATCATTACTGCAAAAGGAGCAGGCTGTGTTTTTGAATTCTCTTATAATCTGATTAACTATATCTGTGATACTTCTACTGCTGACAGAATAATGAAAGAAATTCAGCATAGGGCTTTTTAATTAAACAATCCGGAGGAATAACCCATGGACGATAAAATCAAAAGAGATAATGATGCTTATGATGAGTTATTAAGAAGCTTTTCATCTTCAAAAGCAAATGATACTTCTGATAATGACGTTAAAAATCATGGTGAGATTTATTTTTCAGTTAATGCAAATAAACCGCAGAAATCAAAAACTCAGTTTTCTGTCAATCAATACCAGAATAGTCAAAGACAGAATGTACAGGCTCAGAAAACTCAGGCACAGGAAAAAATTGTTAACGCTACAGTAAATTCAACCACTCAAGCAAAAAATCAGAATACCAATGTAAATAAAAACACGAAAATGAGCACTGCTTCAAAAAAAGAACGCGCAAAAAATAGAAAAAAGAAAAATGCTATTCAGAATGCGTTGCTTGCAGTAGCTATTGTGTGTATTGTTTTTATATCAGCTTTTCTGTTAAAAATTCCCATTATGGGTTGTATCAATGATATTCTTGCTATTGATGTTTCAAATACCGATATGCGTGTTGTCCTTGACAATAATATGAATGCGTATGAGGTAATTGATGAACTTGCAGAAAAAGATCTGATTAACAACCCGATGTTTTGTAAGCTTTTTGTAAACATCACAGGACTTTATCAAAAAACTGATAAGAATAATAAAAAGAAGACAATTAATTATCCCGCAGGTACATATTTCCTTAATTCTTCTATGGGTGTTGAAGGAATGCTGCTTGAAATACGTTCAAACGGTTCCGACGATAATACTATTAAACTTACCTTCCCTGAAGGATACAATATAGATCAGATTTTTGAAAAGCTTGATGATAACGGAGTATGTTCTGCTGATTCATTGTATAAAACTATGGAAAATGAAGAATTCATAGCTAAATATGATTTTCTTTCTCAGATAACAGATAAAAATCTTCGTTATAGACTTTTAGAAGGTTATCTTTATCCTGACACTTATGAGTTTTATATAGGTGAAGCACCTACAAGCGTTCTTGAGCGTTTTCTTAATAACTTTGAGGATAAATGGAGTGATGCTTACAATTCGACAGCATCAGAGCTTGGATACACAATTGATGAAATTATAACTGTTGCAACAATTCTTGAAAAAGAAGCGTTTGACTCAGAGCAGATGCCGATTATCGCTTCAGTACTTTATAACAGACTCAATTCTTCATCCTTCCCGTTTATAAACTGCGACTCAACAGCTCAGTATATTGATAATTGCAAAGATTATATTGATAATGACGTGAGATATAATGAGCTTATGAAGGTTTATGATACTTATCAGAAAACAGGACTTCCCGTTGGTCCTATCTGTTGTCCTGGAGCAGATGCTATTCATGCAGCTCTCTATCCCGCATCTACAGATTATTATTATTTCCTCCATGATGATGAAGGAAATATCTATCTTGCTTCAACAGCTCAGGAACACCAGAACAATCTTCAGTATTTAGGTTAATGAAAATTAACTTTAAAATAATTTTTTGAAAGGGAATAGATTATGAATGTATTTATGATTGGCGGCACAGGTCTTCTCGGCTGTGAAGCTGCAAGAATTTTTATCGAAAGAGGACATAAGGTCAAGAGTGTTGCTCTTCCTCCTCTTCCTGAAGGAGCTCCCATCCCCCCTGAAATGGAGCTTGAATTCTGCAATATTTATGAAAAATCCGACGATGAAATCAAAGCTATGATGGAAGGTTATGATTGTTTCGTATTTGCTGCAGGTATAGACGAAAGAGTTGAATTCCCCGCACCCGTATATGATGCTTACTATAAGTACAACATTGCTCCTCTTAAAAGAATTCTTCCTCTTTGCAAAGAAGTCGGTATGAAGAATTCTGTTATCCTCGGCTCATATTTCTCTTATGCAGCAAAGCAGTATCCTGAAATGAAGCTTACTGAAAAGCATCCTTATATAAGAAGCCGTATCGCTCAAGAAGAAACTGCTTTCTCATTTGCCGATGAAAATTTTGATGTTGCTGTTCTTGAACTTCCTTATATTTTCGGTACTCAGCCCGGAAGAAAGCCTGTTTGGGTTATTCTTATTGAACAGATCAAGATGATGGATAAGCTTCCTTGCACAATGTATCCCGCAGGCGGTACAGCTATGCTTACAGTACGTCAGGTTGGTGAAGTAATTGTCGGTGCCGCTGAAAAGTCTAAAGGTGCTAAGGCATGGCCCATCAGTATGTATAATATGGATTGGAAGAAATTCCTCAAGATAGTTTATGCTGCAAGAGGAATGGGCAAAAACAGAAAGATCATAAGCATTCCTCCCTGGATGATGAGAATGGGACTCGGCGGAGTTAAAAAGGAATATGCCGAAAAGGGCATTGAAAGCGGAATTGATGTTGACGGTCTTGCTGATATTATGGATATCAACCTTTTCATCGACAGAAAATACAGTGTTGAACTCGGTGCAACAGAGGATGATATCGAAGCAGCAATCACTGATTCTATCAAGGTTAGTCAGGCCGTATATGACGGTGCTGCCAAGCTTCTTGAAATGAAGGGTGAATAATTGTTTGACATTAAAACAATTTAATCTTATAATTATTGCGGTGAGTTTTCTCACCGCAATTCTTTTTTTGGAGAAGTAATTATGAACAATTATAGTTTTCCCTGTGCTGTTGCAAAAAAATGCGGTGGGTGTCAACTTACTAATATGAATTATGAACAGCAATTAAGCTTCAAGCAAGGTAAGGTTGTAAAGCTGCTGGGAAAGTTCGGCAAGGTAAATAGAATTATCGGCATGGATAAGCCTTATCATTACAGAAATAAGGTTCAGGCTGCTTTCGGAAGGACAAAAAGCGGAATGATAATTTCCGGTGTTTATCAGTCAAGCACACACAATATTGTAAAAGTAGATTCATGTCTGATTGAAGACGTAAAGGCCGATGAAATTATTGTTACAATCAGAAACTTAATTAAATCCTTTCATCTGACTGTATATGATGATAAAACAGGTAAAGGCTTTTTACGACATGTTTTGGTTAAAAGAGCATTCGGTACAGGTGAAATTATGGTTGTACTTGTAACGGGTACTCCGGTATTTAAATCTAAAAATGATTTTTGCAAGCAGCTGATAAAATTGCACCCTGAAATTACAACAATTATTCAGAATATCAACAATAATTTTACAAGCCTTGTTTTAGGTGAAAGAGAAATTATACTTTACGGTGACGGTTATATTACCGATGAATTACTCGGATTTAAGTTCAGAATATCACCTAAATCATTTTATCAGATAAATTATGAGGGAACCAAGATTCTATACAGCAAGGCTATGGAATACGCTGACATTAAAAATACTGACCGAGTTATTGATGCATATTCCGGCGTCGGCACAATAGGAATGATTGCATCACCTTATGCAAAAGAAGTAATCAGCATTGAACTTAATAAGGATGCAGTAAAAGATGCCAAAATTAATGCATCAATCAACAATATAAAAAATATGAAGTTTTTTTGTGCCGATGCAACTGAATTTCTTGTTGGAGCATCTCAGGATAATGAAAAATTCGATGTAGTTTTAATGGATCCCCCAAGAGCAGGCAGCACCGTAGAATTCATGAAGAGTGTTTGCAAACTATCACCTGAAAAGGTAGTTTATATATCCTGTAACCCTGAAACACTTTCCAGAGATTTGAATTTTTTTGTAAAAAACGGTTATAAAGTAAAAAAAATACAACCCGTTGATATGTTCCCTAATACAAATCACGTCGAAACGCTTGTTCTTTTGTCCCAACGCAGACCGGACACACATATCGACATAAAGCTTGACCTTTCAGAGCTTGATGCAACTGTAGCTGAAACCAAAGCAACATATCAGGAAATCAAGGATTATGTGCTTGATAAACACGGTCTTAAAGTGTCAAGTCTTTACATATCACAGGTTAAGGCAAAGTGTGGTATTATTGAGCGTGAGAATTATAACAAGGGCAAAGAAGGACACCGAGTGCCGAAATGCCCGAAGGAAAAAGAAGAAGCCATAATGGATGCATTAAAACATTTTAATATGATATAAAATTACATTTCCACACATTCGACTAACCTCCTGTTATAAGGCAGAATAAAGCTACCAAATAACAGGAGGTCATTTTTTATGGGTAGAAAGACAAAAATTAAGTTTACGGATTTTGAGTGCAACTTACTTATCAACGGTATGAATGAGTTCCGTAATATGCTCTTGGCAGAGAATTTGCCCACCGAGGATGTTGATGAGCTGTTATTGAAAATCATTGATAAAAGTGAAAAATAAGGAGGCTGTCATTATGTCAAAGAAAATTCAATATCGCCATGTTGGTGATTATCTCATACCTAACCTTATATTACCGCCCGAAGAAGCAAAAGTCACACTTGGTAAGTGGGGTATTATGCATAAAACATATCTTGAAAAGCATAAGTATGTATTCTTTAACACACTGCTTATGCAAGGTAAGCTTTATCAGCACTGTGCTGAAGTTGAGAGGCAGGCTCGTGATATGTTTGATACTCTCATTGAACAAATGAAAGTAGCTGATGGTGTTACTGAGCAGTTGAAAGAAGAAAATCAACTTGAATGGGTACAGAGAATGAATAACATTAAGCAATGTGCAAATGAAATTGTCTGCAAAGAACTAATATTCACTTAGTCGGGAATGTATTTACAATTGAAAAATTTCCGTTTTCTTTAAACCGTAATTGATCTTCCGCTTGTCTTTAATGCTTCAAAGTCAAGCTCCTCACCGTCAAGAACGGGTGTGCCGTTAATCCATACCTTGCGAATACCGAAGGATTTTTTCTGATCAGGTGTTGCTTTTTTGAGCTCATCCTCACTGAATGCAGTAAGGTCAGCAAAATAACCCGGACGGATATATCCTCTTTCTTTAAGGGCAAAGCGTTCCACTGTGGCACCGGTCATACGGTTAATGGTGTTTTCCATAGTGTCGCCTGTACCGAGCAGAGAATCTCTGAGAAATTTGGGGAAGCAGTCATAAATAGCAGGGGTCTGAACACCGTAATTCTCAACCCATGCATCTGTCATATAAAGGCAGAGAGGATTTTTTTCAAAGTCGCTTATGATTTCGGGTGTGGTATAGGGTCCCATATTTACACGGCCTTTGAAATCGCTCTTTTCACAAAGCATAAGATAAGCATCAAGGTCACTCATGCCTTCTTCCTTTGCAATCTGGTGAACGCTTTTGCCTTCATATTTTTCATAGCATTCACCGATGTATGGTATTTCAATATCCTTAAAGCCAAAACCGAGAAGCAGACTTGAAGCATAAACAAGTACGCTCAGTTTTGCACGTACCAAGGGCTTCTTTCTTTCCTCAAGGCTCATTGCCTGATACCATGCGGGAAGAATACCCGTAATAACAGATACACCAAGAGTTTCGTTGTAGATATAGCAAATCACAAAAAGTAAATAGATATCACTACTAAAATTCATTATTTTGTTGTATTATAGGTAAAAAAATCAGGTTTAGGAAGGAGTTTGTAAGAACTTTGTAAGAGGTTTTGTGATATTATTATGCTGTGGTAAAATTGCAGACTTGCAGTATGTGTGTGGTTACCATTTATCTGTAAGAACCTTAAATGTAATCATAAAAATCAGGGTTATAAAAGGAGAAAAAAGATGTCTGAAAAGATGAAGATGAAAAAAGATAAGCAGAATTTTATTTTCATATCAGTGATACTGTTTTTAGTGCTTTCATGCTCTTTGCTTATCAACGCTGTTGTGAACAATTCTCAGGCAGATTGGGCAATTGTACCTGACATTAAACTTGTCGGTGAATACAAAATCGGAGACGGTGAATGGAAGGATATTGTTGAGGGTGAGCATATTCCTGCTACAAAAGGCGACGTTATGCTCAAAGGTGTGCTTAAAATCTGCGATCCTGAAACCAATGATTTTTACGGAATACTTCCCGAAGGCTCACTGATGTATTTTACCTTTAATCACATAAATCTTGCTCTGACTAAAAATAATGAGATAACCGTAGTGTATGATATGGAAAATCCGCTTATCGGTGAGGATTCCTGCGGATATAACAGTATGGTAATAGAATATGGTGGTGAAGACGGTAATTTTGAAGGCATAATCCGCAACTATCATAGCTTCGGAAATGAAGGGGCTGTTGATGAGTTTCTTTCTTCAATGAAACTTTATGCAAGTGATTATTCTGAAAAAACAGCTCTGCGTTCAGGTAAAGACGAAAGAGTAGTTGCAATAATGATTATTATTTCAGCATTTCTTGTTTTAGGACTTGCAATCTTTTCTTATATTTTTGATAGAAGCACCTTCAAAAATTATTTATTCGGCGGACTTCTGATACTTTCAGCAGGACTTTTCTTCCTTTTTACCTCGGAAGCTATATATTTATGGTCTGATTTGCTGATTGTAAACACGATGCTTAAAGGAATTTCTGCAATGGCATATCTTTTGTTTGCTTTCGTGCTTGTTAAGGATTTGTTTTCCGAAAAAATGCAAAAGGTAGTGGGCATTGCCACACAGTTATATGGTGTGTTTTCAAGCTCCCTCATAGCTGTTTCTCTTTTCAGTAATATTTATTTTTACGATATACTCGGAGTATGGACTGTAGGTGCTGTTGCGTTTGCTGTAATCTTAATAGTTTTAGCGCTGCTTTCAGTAAAACAGGCATCAGTTAAACAGAGGGTTTCACTGATTTTCGTCATTATCGGATTGTTTGTATTTTTGGCTGATATAGTCGCTGTATATTTCGGATTATGGCGAACAGGGCTCGCATCAAAAATCTTTTTTCTCATAATTTTTTTGATTTCTGCCTTTGTTTTCCTGCGTATTGTGCCTAAGAATTTTAAGGCAGAAAAAAAGGCTGAGCAGCTTGAAAAAGAGAAAATTACCCTTGATGCTGAGCTTGCCCGAAGCCGTATTTCTACTTTAATGAGTCAGATTCACCCGCATTTTATTTATAACACTCTCGGAAGTATTGAGCAGCTTTGTGAGCTTGACCCACCCAAGGCGGCAAAGCTTGTACACGATTTTTCAAAATATCTCAGGGGTAATTTCGGAGAGATAAACAACACCAGACTCATCCGTGTTTCAAAGGATCTTGAACATACGGAATATTATATCGGCATTGAGAAGGTGCGTTTTCCCGATATTGAATTTATTACGGAAATGTCCTGCTGCGATTTCAGCGTACCCGCACTTACTATTCAGCCCATAGTTGAAAATGCTGTCAAGCACGGTATTCTGGGGAGAGAAGCAGGCGGCACGGTAAGGTTAAGAATTTATGAAACGGACAGCAGTTATTTTATCACCGTAAAGGATAACGGAGTCGGCTTCGATGCGACAGAGCTTGAAAACGATAATCATATCGGATTAAGAAACATAAGAAGCAGACTTGAAGCAATGTGCGGCGGTATTCTTCACATTGAAAGTATATTAGGAGTAGGCACTAAAATTACTGTTGAAATTCCGAAGGAGGCAGATTGATGATTGCAATAGCAATAGATGATGAACAGCTGATGCTTCATGCACTTGTAAAGGCTGTAAAGGCATCAGATGATATAGACGGGGTTGAGGGCTTTTCTAACTGTGACGAAGCGCTTGACTGGCTTGAAATCAATACACCCGATGTGGCATTTCTCGATATAAATATGCGCGGTATAAACGGAATCGGTCTTGCAGAAAAGATTACTGCTCTTCATTCCGAGTGCAGGATAGTTTTCTGCACCGGCTATGAGGAGTATGCAGTTTCAGCCTTTAAAATCCACGCTTCAGGTTATTTGCTCAAGCCGATTTCAGCTGAGGCTGTTCAGAAAGAAATTGACGTTATCAAGGGTAGGAAAAACGAAAAAGGTATCCTTAAGGCTAAGTGCTTCGGTAACTTTGATGTTTCCTGCGGCGGTGAAAAGCTTACCTTCAGAAGAACTAAGAGTAAGGAAATGCTTGCCTTTCTTATTGACCGTAACGGTGCAGATGTTTCTTCAAAGGAAATTGCCGCAGTGCTTTGGGAAGACGGTACGAAGGAAAACAACAGAAACTATTTTCATCAGCTTTTGTTTGACGTCCGTCAGGCTCTTGAAAAGGTCGGAGCAGGGGATGTATTAAAAAAGAACGGATATCTTTATTCGGTTGATACCGAAAAAATTTCCTGCGATTACTATTCTTATCTTAAAACCGGTCAGCCCGAGTTTCAGGGTGAATATATGACGCAGTACAGCTGGGCAGACGAAACCTGCGGCTTGCTCTGGAGTAAAAATAACAAATTAATTCAAAAAAAAGATCGGTTCTTTCCGGTCTTTTTTTATTTTTTACCTGATTTTGTAAGCGGTTTGTAAGAGCCTGTGTGTATAATGTTAATGTAGGTTTTGTATTAAAAGGGTAATTACCGACTTTTAATATGAAGATTCTAAAAAAACAAGTAAGGAGACTAACTTATGAAAAAATCACTTAAAAGAATTTCAGCAATTTTTATGATTGTGCTGACCCTTTTCTCGTGCTGTTCAGTTGCACTTGCAGCAACTACTCCAAACGTTGAAATTGAAGTCGTTTACGATGAGAATGGCAACAGAGTCGGATTCAAGACAATCAAGATTAACGACAAGATATATTATGATATCCTTGACGGTGAGGGTAATATAGATGATCTGTCTGTCGGAGAATTTTACAAAAAAGTTCTCAGCCATAGTATGTATGACGATTTCCCGCTGAATATTATGTGGAGTGCTATTGTCACAGATGTATTTGAGCTTGCCGGCCGCGGATATGGCTACAACTGGGAATTCGGAGATGATTTTAGTAAATGGTATAGGACTTATAAACCCGCTACTGACAGCAATGATGAGGAAAATGCCATGATTGACCTGTCAAGTGCGTTCGTTACAGGTGCGCAGAAAGGTAAGCTTGAATCTCATTGTGTAAGAGGCACAGGATTTGAGATGTACTCATCTCTTGATTTGGTGCAGGAAGTTATGCTTGAGCAGATTGTTGATGTTTGCGGTGAAAGAAACGATGCAGAAGAATTCAAAGAAGTAGTGCTTGAATTCTGTACCGGCGATAAAGACGGCTTTGAGCTTTTCAAGAACAATGATGAGCAGCCTGTTCTTGCAAGTATTGTTACAAATCAGTACGATTGTGACGGATTTGAAAGATATTTTTCAAGCTTTGGCGTTGTTCTTTATGATTTCAAGCTTACACCTATCATAGATGAAAATCTTCAGTATATTTCTGCAACTGATAATTATGATTCTATCAAGGATGCATTCGAAAATAGCGCTCCCGGTGTTTCATATACAGAGAGCGGTGACGGCATAACAAGTATCAACTATATTCAGAACCCCACAAATGTACCCGCATCTGTGAGCGCATCATCCTCTAAATCTGATTCTACTTCAATATCAAACAGCTTCACCGACTCTGATAGCTACTCATACACCGAGTCTGTCTCAGTTAATGCAGGGATAAAAATCTCTGACGCATTAAAGCTCGGAGTCAATGTTGGCTTTTCTGCTTCACAGGCTATTTCAACAGCTTATTCAGAAAGCACATCTGTTTCAGAATCAACTTCAACATCCAGCTCTGCAAGTGTTACACTTCCTCCCTATACAGAGCTTGGCATCAAGCAGTCTATGAGCAGTGTAGAGCAGTCCGTTGAATATAACTGTCCTGTTTATGTAACCTATAAGGCTGCTGTATTCGGACTCAACTCACAGTATTTCCAGGATACCGATACAGGCTCATAGAGTATTACAAACTATGACCAGGGAAGCATTTTTGTAGGCTTTGGTTCCGATTCAAAAATCGGTGGCGTCAATGCAGTAGAAAATTTCTGTAATCGTTTAGATGAAAATTCTTTCGGCTTTGAATTATCCTACGGTAACACCTTCGGTATGTGGGAGGATCAGAATGACGGCAATCCTCCGTTAACTCTCAAGCATATTGACTGGGATAAATCACCTGAGATTCTTAGAGAGCTGACTTATATAAAAGATAATTGCTTTAAAACCCGTATACCTATGTCCTCTATGGGCGGTAAAATGTTCCTCAAAACCGAATCCTACAATACTGAGATTACTGAGATTTATCCCATGTATGACCTTAAGAAAGTAAGATTTGAAGGTGACGGTACATATAACCTTGCAATCGGCGGTGACCTTGACCTCAATATGGTAAACGTTGTCGGTCTTAACAAATTGGACCAGCCCTACTACGGCTTCCGTCCCACTATGGGTACATGGCACCTTTGCGATGAAGACGGTAATGATATTCCCGCATACGAAGAAGGAAAGGGTATTTCCGTTACAGCTACTCCCACAACTCAGGTAATCGAGGCTCATGAGCTCGGTGACTACTATCTCAGATTTGATATTGACGAGAATTATTATAAAAAGGCAGTTGACAGAAAGACATACATCACAAACGATGACCTTGATATGACTGCTATTCTTAAGCTTTCTGTTACCGACACAGGTAACAACCACACCTGCCGTGCAGGCTCATGGGTAACAAGCTTTACTGCAACCTGCGTCAGTGCAGGCGAAAGATGTAAATATTGTCTCACCTGCGGCAAGCGTATGGCTGTTGAGGTTCTTCCCAAGGCAGGTCACTTACCTGTTGAAATTATCGAGTCCGCAACCTGCACTATGGACGGTCGCAAATATTCAACCTGTGCTGCTTGCAGAGTTACCTGCAGCTCTGAGGTAATTCCTGCTACAGGTCACGGTGTAACTACTTCAGTAACAACAACTGCACCTACCTGCACACTTGACGGTGAAAAGACACTTTACTGCTCTGACTGTAATATGATTGTCGGTTCAGAGAAAATTGAAGCAACAGGTCACAATGACGGTGTGTGGAAGGTTGATTTTGAGGCAACAGCTGAGCACGACGGTCAGATGACAAGATACTGCTCAGACTGTAACAAAGCTCTTGAAAGCAAGAGCTTCGGATATCACAGACATTCATATTCCGCATGGACAAATCTCAATGATGATTGCCACGTAAGATACTGTGACGGCTGTGATGCTACCGAAACTGCAGCACATCTGTACGGTGAATATGTTTCAAACAATGATGCAACAGAAAACAGCGACGGTACAAAAACTGCTACATGTTCAGTCTGCTCTGATACAAAGACTGTAACAGACGAAGGCTCAAAATTAGAAGCAGACACAGATACAGACACAGATACAGAAGCTGTACCGCAGAACTTCTTCCAGAAGCTTATCACCTTCTTAAGAAATCTCTTTAAAAATCTTTTTGAGTTCTTGTCATAATTGTGTAAAATGAATTACGCCGTGGAGAAATCCACGGCAATTTCATTTGTGATTAAGAATTAAGTTATATTTATTGAAAAAAATCAGGCATTGCCGCTTATTTGTAAGCGGTTTGTAATAATTACTATGATAAAATACCATGTAATTTAAATTAGGCGGTATTAATCTATGAAAAAAGTATTAAGCATTTTATTAACAGTAATTATGTTCTTTACTATGGTTCCTGCAAGTGTTTTTGCAGCAGAAGCAACCTCAGTAAAGCTTGTAAGCTTTATGCGCGGAGATGTAAGTGATCTTCGTTCAAGTGAGCTTTTAGAGGTTCAGGTAGAGGGCTACGAAGGAAATCCGAGAGAGCTTACCTACAAATGGACCAGCTCACTCGGTACATACCTGTACATTTACAACTCTCACAATATGTACGGTATCAACAACACATACGGTGAATATGAACTTTACAACACCGATAAAAATGTTAACCGCAACAGTAATGTTGCAGAAGACAGATCGGGTAATAAGACATTAACTAAGGAAGGCTTTATGTGGGCTTCTGTTTACGGTGCATATGAATATTCAAAGATTAGTGCTTCTACCGCACTTAAGGGTACTGTAACGGTTGAGGTTTTCGATAAGAACGGCAAGAGCCTCGGCTCGGATACCTTCTCAAGCTTCAAGGCGCACAACCTTGATTCAGACCTGGATAACGTTGTTATCGGTCTTTTCGAGGGTGACAGAAAGAACGCGCTTGACCTTCTCGGTGAAAGCGGTATTGTTCATATTACCTGCGACCAGAGTAAGGTTTCAAGTGCTGAGATTATTGAAGGCGATAAACACATAGCAATTGAAAGTGAGAAAAAGGGCTCGAACACTTATAACTACTTTATTAAAGGCGTGAAAGCCGGAGATAATAGCACCAACGGTGATGCTCAGCTTAAGATTAATATAACAAAGACCGCCTGTAAGTTCCATTATAAAACAAGCGGTAACGCTGAGCCTATAGTTTATGTTTTCAAAAAGCCTACCACCACAACAACCACAACAACGCTTATAATAAACAAAGATAGTGTTGATGAGCGTTGTGAATATTTCATCGACGGTAACAAGGGTGAAAAGCAGCCCGACGGCACGGTTATCTTTACCGGCCTTACTCCCAACACTGATTACACAGTAGAAGTTCGTGCCGAATACCAAGACGGCGATGAAACAAAGTATGTTTACAGCTATGTAGATGACACTACAAAGCCTGTATATTCAGCTAAGATTTATACTTATCTTGATTCAGTTCTTACAGACTTTGAAAATATTTACAACGGTGCAGAGCTTCTTATCCGTGAAAATAATACCTATTCCGATTATATTTCACTCAGCAACACCTCCGAAGGTGTTTTTGAAGCACCGCTTTATAACGGTACATTCAATCCTTGGTTAAAGCTTGACGGTGAATATAATAAAATAGGTAACTATCAGCTTTTAATTGATCGTGCCAATGCAGAGCTTCATCTTCACAACTACAGTGTGAAATATGACACAAATGGCGGCACATTCAAAGAGGGCGAAGAGGTAGGTACAACAGTTTACGCATCAGGCGATGCTGTAAACGCAACCTCAAAGGTTCCCGTACGTGATGAATACATCTTTACAGGCTGGGAATATGACGGCAAGGTTATCGGTTCAGGCAAGCAGATTACCTCATCAATTACAACTCCCATTACACTTAAGGCAAAATGGGAAAAGGCTGTTAATGTAACAATCAACGTTATTATTGACCATAACAGTAACGACGGCGGCTTTGATCAGGTTGATACAAGAGCTGACCTTGATGTTTACTTCCTCGAAATGACAGCGAACTCACCTGCATTTGTTGAAACAGGCGATAAGCTCTATTTCAGAGAAGAGAAAACTACCGATGAAAAGGGTAATGAAAAGGCTTATAAATACTCAATCGAAAACAATGTTTCAACCTATACAGCAACTACTTATACTTACACAGGTCTTCTTGAAACTTCAACCTTCGGTGTTGCTTTAAGTAAATCAGACTATGATGTAGGAACTATTGAAAAGATTCAGGATGAAAACGGCAACTGGATTATCAACATCCCTCTTAAGCATACTCCGACAAACTTCGATATTGAATTCAGTCTTGAAATGGCTGATGATGTTCCCACGGAGCTTTATCCTGATGCTGCAATTGTAAAGGTAGCCTTCTGGAATGGAAGTGAATGGGAAATTATCACTCAGCAGGCTTCAGTAGGCTCTGTTGTGAAGCCCGGTGTAAGAGTTGATATTGACCCCGTTACTGGTAAAGGCTCCGGCTCATATCCTGTATGGAAATACGCAGATTCAAACGATCCCTACGGCTATCGTGCAGTTGTTACCGGCTTCGTTTACGGTGA
Source organism: Acutalibacteraceae bacterium (assembly GCA_045591285.1). Taxonomy (GTDB): domain Bacteria; phylum Bacillota; class Clostridia; order Oscillospirales; family Acutalibacteraceae; genus RUG806. Next base: position 4,846 of record JAZNSP010000043.1, on the reverse strand, counting down.
TTCAACAATTACTGTTCCCACAGAGAGCATCAACGGCATTATTGCAACATACACAGACGGTAATTATACTGCAACAATGGGTGATGTTGCTGACGGTAAAAAATACACAGCACTTAACGGTGCATATTATGATGCTTCTATTGATGATCAGGCAGGTACACTTGACGGTGTGATTACTGTTGAAAAGTACGATGTAACCTTCGATGCAAACGGCGGTACTATCAAGGGCGGTAACACCTTCACAGAAACAGACGAATATTATGTTCCCGATGTTGACAATTATGTTCCCTCCTTCGACGGTCACGAATTCGGCGGCTGGTATAAGGACCCCGAATTCAAAGAATCTGCAGTTACAGGCGAAATTCTCAAGGAAAATATAACTGTATACGCGAAATGGGATCAGATTCTCACAGGTTATGTAAGAGTTGCAGGCTCATATATGCAGGACGGTAATATTGTTGATGTATGGGCTGTTGACCGTGCAAACAGTGCAGTTATTGCTCTTATGGAAATCACAGCAGACGGTTCATATATCGTTGACAGTCAGACTGTAAACATCGTATGGCCTATGTCTGAAATGATTTATGGTGTTTCTGATGAATATAAGTTCACAGGTCTTGACCCTGCTAAAGAGTACAGAACAGAGATTCTTGTTCTCAACTACGGCACAACCTATCAGAACTCAACAACAGTATTTGTCAATGACGATAATTATGCTGATGACTACAACACAAATGACTTTAAAGCAGTTTATCCCGAAAGCAGTAAATGGGAAACATTTGTTAATGCTTACCTTTCATTCGATCCAGCTTCATATTTCCAGCCTGTTGAGGTTGATGCAACTCTCATCGGTGAGAACTTAAGACCTGATGATACACTCGTTGAAATCTGGTACAAGGCAACAGGTACAGACAATGCATATCAGGTAATCAGTCAGCATACAGTTGTTCCCTACGGTATTGAGATCGGTATGGGCACTGACGGTATGGATGACAGGGATTACGGCTACACAGTATGGAACAGTATTTATGACGGTAATCTTTACGACTATCAGGCTTACCTTTCAAAGATTGAAAATGACAAAGCATCAGAATGGCCTGTATCAGTAGTTTACGGTGCTCCCTCACGTTACAGTCCTCTTCACAATGCCCCTACAGGTGTTCTTAAGGTTAAGATTATTCCTAACACATACAGCATTATTTTCAATGAAATTTATGAAAGCGAAGATGTAAGCGTAGTTTCTTACGGAGCCCACACATGGAGCTATGAAACAGCTATTGATTATGTACCCGTTCGTGACGGATATGCATTTGAGGGCTGGTACAGTAACCCTGAATGTACAGGCGAAAAGGTTACAGCAATTGCTGAAACAGTTGCTGAAGACACAGAGCTTTATGCAAAATGGAAAAGACTTACAACACCCATTGAGCCTCTTGACAGTGTAAGCTATATTGTTGAGCACTATAAAGAAAATGCAGACGGCACATATAGCATCGCAGAAGAAGATACAGAAATTCTTTCAGGCAAAATCGGTGCTACAGTTATCGCAACAGCAAAGACTTACGAAGACTATTGCTTCAACGAAGCTCAGTCAGAGGCAACTGCAAGCGGTGTTCTCAAGGCAATCAGCAGCGCAGACGATATTCTCACACTTAAGCTTTATTATGATATTGACAATGCAGGCGGTGGAGACACCCCTGATACACCCGACACCCCTGACACTCCCGATAACCCTGTAAATCCCGATACACCCGATGTTCCCGGTGGTGAAGGTGAAGGCGGAGGAAACGGCTCACTTAACGGCGGTTCACATCACATCATCTTTGGTAAAACAGACGGTATCGGTTGGTACAATGTTTCAAAGGACGGCGGACAGACTTGGAATATCGTATTTGGCAACTCAACATATGAGGTTGAGCACGGCACAGAGATTATCGTAAAGGTCGGCGACATTATGGGCGATACCTTTACATTCTATGTAAACGGTAAAAAGTATTATCCCGATGAAAACGGTCAGCTTGTTATAACTGTTAACGGTTATATGTTAATCGGTGCTCTCAGCGTTGTTCCTGAAATTGATTTTGAAGTACCCGATGTTGAGGAATCACTCAACTGGTTCCAGAAGATTATCAAGGCGATTAAAGATTTCTTTGAAATGCTTTTCGGCTGGATGAAATAATATAATTAACGCCGTGGCGAAATCCACGGCGTTTTTGTAGTATGACGGGCATATCAATGCTCTGTGGTGAAAGTCCACTGAGGCGTAGTTACCGACGAATTTTTAAGCGGTATGCTAAATGTGAAATAATATCTCGACTACAGTTACTGAAATATAGCGTACCAATTGAACACCTAGGGCCGGCAAAACATCGGCATTTACATACGCATTATGAGTGTCTTGTGCATCAGAAATTTTCAAGTATCTTGTCTTTTAAATTTGTATAAAATTCGGTAAAATTATCCTTGGCGTTTCTGCAACATTTATCTATGCAGATTTCGTTATTCAGCAGAAAATCATATATATCGAAGTGTTCAGGTGAAATTATAATATTTTCGTTGTCATAATTGAAATAATCCTTTAAATTAGGTAGAGTAAATGTAGGATTGTTTGTGACAGTAGTTTCAGTTGTTGATTCGGGGCAATAACTTGAAGTTATATTTGTAACAATAGTCTGCGATGTTGAGGTTAATGGTTTAGTTGAAGATGTCTGAGTATTATGCGTAATATTTGTTGTAGCCTTCGAAGTTGATTGGATGGGTGTTGTTAATTGTGTAGTTGGTGTTGTTACAGTAGTAGTTGTTGTAATTGTTATTTCAGCTTTATTTGTCGTTTCATCTGGAGTTTCGTTATTTTTATCTGGCAGATAAGCATCTGAAATAGAATCAGAGGAAGCAAATAACTGCGTCCAATAATAAATTCCATTGCTGTATACTACGCCAACACCTATGTATTCTACGTTTTTGCTAAGAATATTTGCACGATGACCTGATGAATTCATCCACGCATTCATAACGATTTCAGGAGTTCTTTGACCATAGGCTATATTTTCCGCAGCAGAAAAATATGATATATCAAATTCTTTTAATACTGTGAAACAGCTTGTTCCGTTGGGTCGTGTATGTGAAAAGTTCTTGCGAAGTTCTGACGAACGGACATTAGCTGCTTCACTAAGCAATGGTGAGTATTTTACAGGCTGTAAACCATAAGATGAACGCTCACGATTTACTAAAATCGCAACCTGCTTTGCATATTCTGCAAGTTCAGGGTTTTCGTAAGAAAGAGCGGCTGAACTTATCAGCATATTGTTTTCCTCTTTTATTGCTGTGGTGCTTAACCCAGCAGCGGTAATAATGGCGGAGGCGGTAATGATAGAAATTATTTTTTTGGCATTCATAAATATACTCCTTTGCAAATGTTATAGGTACAAAAATTGTATCTATAATAAGCATATCATGATAATTAGAATTAGTCAATGATAAAATATTACCAATTGTATAGCAGTAAGCTCCTTTAAGTTACACATACAAAATCATTGAGATTCTTAAATACTACCATTGAATTATATAGCTATGCCGTCTGATGCAGAATCAGGCGGCATTTTAAGGTTGGTGGTGTAACGAAACTATTTGGTAAACATTGCATTTCAGGTCAGTTTATGGTATAATGAACTTGATAAAATTTTGAAGGCGAGGCGTGTAGTGTATGAAAATAAACAGGCTGATTTCATTTGCTGCAGCATTATGTATCGGCTTAACATCATTAATTACCATAAGTAATAGTGTGATTGCTGCAGAAGAAAATTCGGAATACACGATAACAGACGAAATTCATGGAGTCAATGATTCTGTATTCTATATTGCAAGACCTGATGAAGCTTCACTTACTGTTGTAAATGCGTCACAGTTCGGATTATCAGCTGATGCAGAGGATAACACACCGGCGATGCGAAACGCATTTGAATATTGCAGACATCATCCCAATACCAAGCTTGTGATTGACAAGGGAATCTATCATTTCAGTCCTGAGGAAGATATCTATCTGAACACACTGAAAAATACTTTGATTGACGCAAATAATTCTGAATTTGTTTTCAGCACACCGCATTATTTCAAAGTATATGCCTGCGATAATGTCGAAATCAGAAATATGATCGTCGATTGGGACTGGGATACACTAAGGCTTGGCTCTCTTGTAAAAATAGAAAATGAAAACGATGCAGACAATACGCTTGAGATAGAATTTACTGAGCTTGATGAGGTGGATGCTGATATCCCTCTTTTAAGCTTTATGCAGTATGATCCTGTTGACCTTGTTGCAGGAGTTCACGGCAGCTTTAAAATATACAGTCCCTTTGTTGATACTGAATGCATCAAGAATGTTGAAAAAGTGGATGGCAGGCCAAATGTGCTGAAGATCACACACAGCGGAGCGTTGGATTATTTTCGCAATGATGAAGTCTATCTGCTGCGTCATTATGTTTACGGCGGACAGGTTTTTAATACGGTAGAAGAATCAAGCAACATCACATACAACAATATCAGTATCTACGGTGCCTGTGGTATGGGTTATGTCTTTGCATATGGCTCAAATCACTATCAGATCATTAATTCATATATCGGCTTGCGTCCCGGTGCTGAAGATAAATACAGAATTTCCACAACGGCTGACGGCATTCACATTTCCAACTCAGGAGGATATTTCCGCATTGATAACTGTGATCTGAGCTTCTGTGGTGATGACATTCTCAATGTACACAGCAATATGTTTTACATTGAAAGCATTGATGAAAGCAGAATGGTTTTAGAGGGAACTGTTCCGAATAAAATCGTTGAACCGGGACATACA
>JAZNSP010000042.1:0-68230 GCA_045591285.1 Acutalibacteraceae bacterium | reverse complement strand
GTCGGGAGTAGCGATGATAACATCGAACTCAAACCAGTTTTCTGACTGAATCTTCTGAACAAAGTCTTCAGCACCAACATAGTCTGAACCTGCAGCCTCAGCAGCCTTTGCGAAGTCACCCTTAGCGAAAACAAGTACTCTAACTTTTTTACCTGTACCGTGTGGCAAAACAACCGCACCTCTAACCTGCTGGTCAGCGTGTCTTGAGTCAACACCAAGACGAACGTGTACTTCGATTGTTTCATCAAATTTAGCCTTTGCATTATTGCAAACTAAATCAAGAGCTTCTACAGAATCATAAAATTTATCAGCTTCAACAGTTTTCTTACTGTCAACATATTTCTTGCCGTGTTTCATATTTATCCTCCTATAAAGTGGTAATACCGAAAAGCTTGAACGCTGTTTTCGGTTAGCGGAAAGTTTCCTCCCACCATTAGATAAAATACAATCAATTATATTTTGAATGTATTACAAATGTTATTAGTCAACTACTGTAACGCCCATTGAACGAGCTGTACCAGCGATCATGCTCATAGCTGCTTCAAGACTACCTGCGTTGAGGTCAGGCATTTTCTGTTCAGCAATCTTCTGAACCTGTTCCTTAGTGATGCTAGCTACCTTTGTCTTGTTAGGTACGCCAGAACCGCTTTCGATACCGCAAGCCTTCTTGATAAGAACAGCTGCCGGTGGTGTCTTTGTTACGAAAGTGAATGTACGGTCAGCATATACTGTGATAACAACAGGAATGATAAGACCGATGTCATTCTTTGTTCTTTCGTTAAATTCCTTTGTAAAGGCCATGATATTAACACCATGCTGACCCAAAGCAGGACCAACCGGTGGTGCAGGTGTTGCCTTACCTGCAGCGATCTGTAATTTTATATAGCCAACGACTTTCTGTGCCATGGTTTTTTGCACCTCCATAATGTGGTAAACGACGAGATAATAGAACTAAAATTTTATCTCTCCCACTCGACTGAAATCCAGTCACAAAAAATAAAGTTTACATTTGAATGATTTAAATATCGTCCAGCTTCATAACCTGTGTAAGATTTAAAGTAGCCGGAGTTTCACGGCCAAACATCGAAACAAGAACATCAACTGTTTTGTTTTCAACATCAACCTTTTGTACAACGCCTACAAATCCGTCCATAGCAGTACCTGATACACGAACATTGTCTCCGGGAGCAATGTTTACTTCAACTGTACCTGACTCAAGACTTACGCCGAGAGCTTCAACTTCTCTTTCTGAAAGAGGAGTTGGTTCAGATGCAGGACCGACAAAGCCGGTAACACCTCGTGTATTTTTTACTATATACCATGAATCGTCTGTATAGACCATCTTCAGCAGAACATAGCCCGGAAATGTTTTTCTTTCCACTTCTCGTGCTTTGCCATCGGTAATTTCAGTTACTTTTTCAGTAGGTACTCTTACCTCAAGAATTAAGTCGTGAAGCTTTCTGTTTTCCACAACTTTTTCAATGTTCTGTGCTACCTTATTCTCATAGCCAGAATAAGTGTGAATTACATACCATTTTGCCGCTTCGGACATCAAAATTACCTCCTTGGTGTCTGCTTATCTGTTTAATATCAACTTCAACAAGAACGCTAAAAGCGTATCAAGTCCGCCTACAAAAGCTCCAAGAACTACAATAGTTACAAGAACTACTGAAGTATTGTTGATAACCTGCTTCTTTGTAGGCCAAACAACCTTCTTGAACTCACTTTTGAGATCCTTGAAGTATTTTGCAACCTTACCTGGCTGCTTTTTCTGGTCTTTTGCTTTACCAGACTTTGCCGGAGACTTATCTTTCTTCGAATCGGACTTTTTGGTGTTTTCCTTATCCGAAGACTTCTCAGATTTCAATTCGTCTTTTTTTGACATAAAACTGACCTCCGGTCCTTACTTTGTTTCCCTGTGCAGAGTGTGTTTTCTACAGAATTTGCAATGTTTGTTCATTTCGATTCTGTCAGGGTCATTCTTCTTGTTTTTCTTAGTGTTGTAATTGCGCTGCTTGCATTCTGTACAAGCAAGAGTAATCTTAACTCTCATAACGGCACCTCCATTTAATGTTAGCCTCCCTCTGATTTCAAGGCAGTTATACCTTATTTTCGGGCACAAAAAAAGAACCCTGTGCAGAGGTATAAATACTATACCACAAGGGTTCTTACAAGTCAAGCATTTTTTTTGGAATTTTTTCAGACAAATGCAAAAGCCTGAATTGCCTTTTTATATACTTTTACATTAATACTGTGAAGCTCAGCGCCTAAAGCAGCAAAATCGGAATTGCCTTTTTTTCCGCATGAGGAAGCAAACTGCTCTCCGATACATTCATCTTCGTTTCCGCCTGTTTTTTTAAGGCAGAGATAATAAAATGAAAATGCCGTTGATTTTGAAAGTTCCTCATAAAAATCAGGTGATATATCTTCAAGCACGTCGTAAAGCTCGTTTACGGCTGCCGCAGAAAGCATAGCTGACGGCAGGAAATTATCAATACAGTATTCAGCAGAGAAAACAGAAAGTATCTTCATCTGTAACAGCACTTCGTCTGTTACATCTATATTATACTTCTGCGCCAACAGTAAAAGCTCTTCAGGGGCGGCTTTATATGAAAAAGCACTTACTATATTTGCACCGAGAGCCTTTGCCTTTGCTGAGTTTCCGTTGAAGCGCTGATTTTTTGTTTCCTCTACAAGAGCAATAACATCAAATCCGTCTTCCTTTTTAAGCAGGCTTTTTCCTGCAATTTTCATATCGCTGTCTTCGTTGTGGATATTCATTCTTACCTCCGTGAAAAACAAAGCTGTCAGTTTTCAGCGGCGTTCTTCTTCATAAGTCTTTTCTGTTTAGCCTTATATCCTGTAAGCTCCTGAAGCTGTGCTTTGGGTGTAGCGTAGCTTCCTAATATGAGAGCCTGTTTATTATATAAGCCGTGGAAGGAGCTTCCACCCGTAGCAAGAATTCCCTTCTTCTTTGCAAAGCTTAAAAGCTCTTCTGTTTTTTCTTCATCTGCAGACGGATGCCAGACCTCAATTCCGTCAAGCCCCATACTTACATATTTTTCTACCTTTTCCATTGAACCCAGTCTTGCAGGGTGTGCAAGAACTGCAATACCGTTTGCGGCGTGAATTGCCTCAATAACGGCACCGACCTTCTGAAATGCAGGCTTTACTAATATATTATTCTCACTTTCGGGAGAAAATAACTCCTGATAAACTTTTCCGTAAAAAGAGTCTGCCACACCGCACTCCATAAGAGCGTGCATAATGTGCTGTTCAAAAAGATTAGTTGAACCTGCGGCACATCTCTTCATAAGCTCTGCTGTTACGGGATATCTCTGAGCCGCCTTGAGCATCATATACTGAGAAGCTCTTTTTCTGGCAAGAGTATTCTGATGACAAAGTCCCTCAAGCCTGTCGGGAAATTCGGGCAGATAACAAAGAATATGTACAACTTCTCCGCTTTCTTCATCAATTGAGGAAAGTTCAACACCCGGAATAACCTTTATTCCGTTTCTTTCACCGATAATTTTTGCTCTGACAGTACCTGCAAGACAGTCGTGGTCCGTTATTGCAATTGTTTCAACTCCCTTGCTCTTTGCAAGAGCAATAATCTCCTCAATACCCATTGAACCGTTAGACAAGCGGGTATGACAATGTAAATCTCCCATCAAAAAATAACCCCCCGAGAAAAAAACTGTGCTATTGATAAAATCCCTTTTTACGTAAACATACACACAGAAAAATATCCAAAAACTCCACAGATTATATCAATTTCAAAAAAAACATACTACTTTGGCTCAGTATATACTATGATTATATACCTTTCCCTCTTTATTTTCAAGTATTTTTATGTTATTATGTCATAAAGTTTTAAATTCTGAGGTTAATTAACAATGAAAAAGGTACTTTTAGGACTTTCAGGGGGAATTGATTCGGCAGTTGCCGCCCATATTCTCAAAGAACAGGGCTTCCTCGTTACAGGCTGCTTTCTTTTGCTGACAGAAAATTCCTGTGAAAATTCGGAAGAAGTAAAAAATGCCGCAGCAGTGGCAGAGCATCTGGGAATTAAGCTTATTACGGCTGATTTCAGAGAACGCTTCAGAAAAAACGTTTCCGATTATTTCATAAAGGAATATCTCAGCGGAAAAACGCCTAATCCATGTATAAGATGCAATCCCACGGTTAAAATAAAATCTCTTATTGATACCGCTGACAGCATCGGTGCAGATTTTATTGCAACGGGACATTATGCTCTCACTGAAAGAAATGAGCTTACGGGAGAAACCTGCCTTAAAGCCGCGCCCTCAAAAAAGGATCAGAGTTATTTCCTCTACAGACTCTCTCCTTTACAGCTTGACAGAATAATTTTTCCTTTAGGAAATTTCAGTTCAAAGGATGAAGTCCGTCTTTACGGCGAAAAGCTGAATTTACCAAATGCAAAAAAGCCTGACAGTCAGGAGATATGCTTTATCCCCGACGATGATTACGTGAAATACATCTGCAATAATTCAGATTTTATTTCAGAAGAGGGAAATTTTCTCGATAATGACGGAAACATAATCGGACGTCACAGCGGAATTATAAATTATACGGTAGGACAAAGAAAGGGCCTCGGTGCCTTCGGAGAGCCGAGATACGTCAAAAAAATAAACGCTTATGATAACACCGTAACCCTCTGCAAAAAAGACGAACGCTTCACATTTACACTTAAAGCTTCGGATATTTCGTGGTCTGTAAGAAATATCCCCGAAGAAAAATTCACTGCAAAAGTAAAAGTCAGAAGCACGGCACTTCCTCAGGAAGCGGAAATATCTGTTTCCGACGGCATTATGACCTTAAATTTTACGGAAAAGGTTCTTGCTCCCTCACCGGGACAGTCTGCCGTAATTTACGATGGCGACAAGGTTCTCGGCGGCGGCATCATACTATAAGGTAATTAATATAATATTACAATTATATTACAATTATTGACTTTTATTTTTCCATTACCTATAATAACTTTCAGATAAATAGGAACAAAAGGAGATAAATAATGAAAAAAGGAATAATAAAGCTGTTTACTGTGCTTTGCATAGCTTTTTCCCTTTTCCTCATCACCGCATTTTCTTCAAATGCCGCTTTGGTAGGTGACGTAGCAGGAGATCCGGGAAAAATAAACGCAGAGGATGCAAGACTTATACTCAGAGTTTCAGTCGAGCTTGAAGAGCTCACAGAAGAAAAGCTGTTAATTGCCGATACTAACGAAGACGGAAAAATTTCCGCCGCTGATGCAAGAATGGTTCTCAGAATGAGCGTTGAGCTTGAAGATATCAGACACTTCTTCACAAAAGAGCTTGTTGATGAGCTTACCTCCTGCGTTGGTGATAACGTAAAATACAAGAGAACCTGCACAGAGTGCTCCGAGCATCAGTCCTATGAGGAGTTAGCTCCCCCTCCCGGACATAAATACGGTGAGGCTGAAATTCTCAAGCCCGTTACCTGTAACGAGGCTGACGGCTATGGACAGGAAAAATACGTCTGCATTCGTTGTAATGACGTGCTTATTAAGGATATAAAGTGCGGACACCTGTGGGATATCGAAGAAGCCACCTGTACGGATAAGCAGGTATGTAAAAGATGCAATGCAGAAAATGCCGCATTGGGCCACACTGCAGACTGGGGCAAATGCTCACGCTGTAATTTATTTATTACAGACAAATACGCTGAGCAGGCAAAAACGATAAAAGCAAGCTTCAATGAAGGCTCAAAGAACTGCGAAGCAGGCTACAACACGGTAAGTGACGGTGTCATTGAATTTTACAGCTATCTTAAAAATCACGTATATAGCGCCAGACCTTACTACGTAAACGCAAGAGCAAATTACGAGGCTATTATCAATGCCTGCGGTGATATTGCCGAATTAAAGGATATCAAGGATATGTCAGCAAAGGTTATTGCAAACATTGATGCAACTCTCGCTCAGTTTGACGTAATCAACAACCATAACGGTATGTTCTATAAAGAATCTCTTCATATTTTTGTTGATCCCATTGATGATGCAAACTATTTTGCTTCAGACAGCATCTACGAAATAAATAAAGAAATTTCAAAAATTATCAAATGGTAAAGCTATGGGGCACTGTACTTTCAGACAGTGCCCCGATTTTTATCCTTATTATATGAAAACAGCGAAGACAGAACAAACCTCTTCGCTGTTTTTATTTATTCACCGAGATATGCTTTCTTGACAGACTCATTATTGAGAAGCTCATCACCCTTACCTGTAAGTGTGATATCACCCGTTTCAAGAACATAGGCTCTGTCTGAAATAGAAAGCGCCTTTTTTGCATTCTGCTCAACAAGAAGAACCGTTGTTCCCATCTTGTGATAGTCCTTGATGATTTCAAAAACCTGATCAACAAGAAGAGGTGAAAGTCCCATTGAGGGCTCGTCAAGCATAAGAAGTTTGGGGTGGCTCATCATAGCTCTGCCCATAGCAAGCATCTGCTGTTCACCGCCTGAAAGAGTTCCTGCAATCTGGTTCTTTCTCTCACCAAGACGGGGGAATCTTGTGCAGATTTCTTCAATGTCCTCTTTTATCTTTTTCTTGTCCTTCTGAGTGTAAGCACCCATAACAAGATTTTCATAAACGGTAAGCTCCTGAAAAACTCTTCTTCCCTCGGGAACCTGACTCATACCCATTGAAATAAGCTTGTGACCGGGGATTTTATTTATAACCTTACCGTCATAGGTAACTGTTCCGTCCTTAATGGGAATAAGTCCCATAATGCTCTGCATAGTGGTGGTTTTACCCGCACCGTTTGCACCGATAAGAGAAACAATTTCGCCTTCGTTTACTTCAAAGCTTATGCCCTTTAAGGCTGTTATAACGCCGTAGTTTACCTGCAGATTCTTTACTTCAAGTAATGCCATACTGTTTCCCTCCTTATTCACCTATATATGCCTTAATAACCTCAGGATCATTAAGAGCTTCATTTGTGTTGCCCTGAGCTAAAACCGTACCGAAATTAAGAACCGTAACCTCGTCGCAAAGTCCCGAAACGAACTTCATATCGTGCTCAATAAGAAGAATTGTCATATCGAAATCATCACGGATTTTTCTTACTATTCTCATAAGGTCATCTGTTTCCTGAGGATTCATACCTGCGGCTGGCTCGTCAAGAAGCAGAAGTGTGGGATTTGTTGCAAGTGCACGGGCAATTTCAAGCTTTCTCTGCTTACCGTAGGGAAGATTGCATGCAAGATTGTTTCTCTCCTCTTCAAGACCTACAATGCGGAGAATACTCTTTGCCTTTTCTCTCATAGCCTCTTCGTTCTTATAGTGCTTGGGAAGTCTTAAAAGGCTTACGAACGGGTTGCACTTGAATTCAGGCTGATTATGAAGACCGACAAGAACGTTTCTTATAACGCTCATATTGTTAAAAAGTCGGATATTCTGGAAGGTACGGGCAATTCCCTTACGGTTAATCTGCTCCTGCGTCTTACCCTTAAGCTCTTCACCGTTAAGATAGAAGGTGCCGTATGTGGGCTGATAAACACCTGTGAGAAGATTGAACACCGTGGTTTTACCTGCACCGTTGGGACCTACAAGTCCGTAAAGCTGTTTTTTCTTTATTTCAATATTAACACTCTGAACAGCTTTAAGACCGCCGAACGAAATACCGAGCTCTTCGGTTTTAAGAACAACTTCAGACATCTTATTTACCTTCCTTTCCGGCTTTATCGGGAACATATTCATTTCCCTGCTGAATATCAGTGGAAAGAACCTCGTCCATATTTATCTTAGTGGGAATTTTATCCCAATGAGCAGAGTCATCAAGGATATCACCCGGCTTACGCTTCTTTTCACTTATTCCGTTAATAAGAGCTTTTAGAGAAAATCTTTCCTTTATAGGTGCAAGCTTGGGAGCGTTATTGAAAATAACAATACCTATAAGAATAAGAGCGTAGATAAGGAATTTAAGTGCGGCAAGGTCACCGGGAAGCCACTTCTGAAGATTGAAGTTTATAAGAGTTATGAGAGTTGCGGCAATAATTGAGCCGTTTATTGAGCCCATACCGCCTAAAACAACCATAACGAGAATTTCAATTGAATAGTTATATGAGAAGAAGGTGTACATAACGGGAGTTGTATAGTGGCCGTAGAACACACCTGCAACGCCTGCAAAGAATGCGGCAATAACGAAAACGAAAAGCTTATAGTAGGTAACATTTATACCCATAGCCTTTGCGGCAATTTCATTATCTCTTATAGCAGTAATTGCTCTGCCGTGCTTACTTCTTACAAGATTCTGAACAAGGAAAAGCACGATAAGCACCACAATAAATACTATAATGAAAAGAGGAGTATCCTTCTTTGTGAACTTAACTGCACCTGTTGTAAGTCCCATAGCCTTACCGAACCAGGGAAGGTTCTTGAAAACTGTTCTCACAATTTCACCGAAGGCAAGTGTAACTATAGCAAGATAGTCGCCCTTGAGTCTTAATGCGGGAAGACCTACAAGGAAGCCGAACATTGCCGCAAGAACACCGCCGCAGAGCATACTTATGAGAAGACAGATTATTTTACTGTCAATCACGTCACTTAACTGAATGGAAATATACGTACCGATATAAGCACCGACACACATAAAGCCTGCGTGACCGAGAGAAAGCTCACCGAGGAAGCCTACTACAAGGTTAAGAGAAACTGCAAGAATTATGCTGTAGCCTATCTGAACGAGAAGATTTGCATTTGATGCTTTAAGATTACCTGTAAAGCTAAGCACCGTAAACAAAATCAGCGCAGCGGTAACAGCAATGTAATTTACGCAGTTTTTAAGCTTGAAATCATCTGATTTTAATATTTTTTTCAACATAAATTACACCTTCTCTCTTCTCTTCTTGCCAAGAAGACCGATAGGTCTTACAAGAAGAATTACAATAAGCAAGCCGAATTCAACAGCAGTTGTATAGGGAGCGAGCACGGGAACGCTCAGACATATTTTTTCAATAACACCTAAAAGCACACCGCCTATCATAGCACCGGGGATAGAACCGATACCGCCGATAACAGCCGCTGTAAATGCCTTTATTCCGGGCATTGAGCCGAGAGTGGGTTCAACAGAAGGAATCTGCATAAGATAGAACACACTTGCCGCCGCCGCAAGAGCAGAGCCTATAGCAAAGGTGATTGTAATAATCTTATTAACATTGATACCCATAAGCATAGCCGCACCCTTGTCCTCGGAAACTGCAACCATAGCACGTCCTGTTCTTGTCTTTTTTACAAAAACAGTAAGAGCCGCCATAATTACGGCACCTACACCGAGAGTGACCAGCGATGAAACACTTATTGAAGCACCGAAAAGGGAAACTGTTCCCAGAGAAGCTATGGTAACGGTTTTGGGAGCCGCACCGAAAATAAGCTGAGAAATACTCTGAAGAAGATAGCTTACGCCGATAGCCGTAATAAGAACAGCAAGAGGCGAAGCACCTCTTAACGGCTTATAGGCAAATTTTTCAACAACAACGCCCATAATCACACACACTATAACAGATAAAAGCACCGCAAGGGGAAGCTGTCCCCATGAAGCCAGTGCCACAAACACTGCATAAGCACCTACCATAATTATATCGCCGTGAGCGAAGTTAAGCATCTTGGCAATACCGTAAACCATAGTATAGCCGAGAGCAATAAGAGCATATATAGCACCAAGACTGAGTCCGTCAAACAGAATACTCATAATAATCTCCTTGATTTCTGAAGGATTGAGGCAAAAAAATGAAAAAAACGGGAAATATGTATCAGAATTAAAAGCCTTTATAGGCGGATATATGCCCGAGGGAGAATTCCCTCAGGCATATAATAAGTTCAAAACCTGAATTTATCAGTTGATTTCAACGATAATGGGATCCTTGTCACAAGCACCTGAAACTTCCCACTGCATACCGCCGGTAACACCTTCGTATGAGAATGTGTCAGATGTGAATACGCTTACAAGAGCCTTTGAAAGCTCAGCGGGATCAACCTTAACATTGTTAACTTCAAGAACCTTCATAGCTTCGTAAATTGCATAAACTGCATCGTAGCCGTCAGCTGCGAACTGGTCGGGCTTTGCACCGTACTTTGCTTCGTAATCTGTAACGAAAGCAGAAACCTTTTCATCCTCGCTGTTTACGTCGAAGGGAGTGAGGTAGCTTATCTTGTTTGTAACTGTGTCGTCGATCTGAGAAGCAACACCGTCAAGACCGTCGCAACCGAAAAGGAAAGCATCACAGCCCTTAGCAGCACATGCCTTAGCAATAAGACCTGCTTCTGTGTAGTAGATGGGAAGGAAGATAACGTCGCAATCCTTGAGAGCTTCAACCTGAGTTGAGAAGTCACGGTTGTTTTCAGCATCGAAGGACTGTTCAATGTATGTTACGTTGAGTTCAGCCATCTTTGCCTTGAAAGCCTCATAGATACCTGAAGAATAAGCATCTGATGAGTCATAGATAGCACCGATGTTCTCGTATTCAGCAGCAAGCTTTTCAGCAGACATAATGCCGTTATCGGGGTCACCGAAGCAAACTCTGAAAGAGAAGTTGCTTGCATTGATTACATTATCAGCTGATGCTGAAGGAGTAAGTGAGAAGATGCTGTCTTCTGCAGCGCTTGTTGCAAAGGATTCAGCTGAGCCTGATGTAACAGAGCCGAGAGAAACCTGCATACCTGCTTCGTAAAGAGCATCATAGCCTGTGGAAGCGTCAGCTGCTGTAGCCTTGTCGTCCTTCATATCAAGCTTGAAGTTTACACCGTTAAGTCCGCCTGCAGCGTTGATTTCTTCAACTGCAAGCTGAGCGCCCTGCTGTACGGAAATACCGTATGAAGCCGCGTCACCTGTAAGGGGGCCTGTAGCACCGATTACATATTCTGTGTTGTCTGCTGTATAGTCGCCTTCAGCTGTAAGGTCATACTCTAATACAGCAACTGTTGTTTCTTCACTGTCTGCAGCTGTTGTTTCTTCTGTTGTGCCGCCGCAAGCAGCAAAGCAGAGAACCATAGAAAGACTGAGAAGAAGAGCAATTACTTTTGAAATATTTTTCATTTCTTTTTCCTCCGTTAATTATTTGAATGCACAGAAATGTGCCTTCTTTTAACGTATAGAATGATATTATAATAAAATTATAAAGTCAAGTTTATTTTATTACAGTATTAATGAAGTTTTTTTCTTAATTCGATTAATTTTTATAATATATCCTTTTCCTATTGACAATGATCCTTACTTCATTGATAATATTCTGAAGAAAAGCAAAAGAACACATCTGAGAAAATATGAGGTAAATAATATGAGTGCAAGTATAATCGACGGAAAGAAAATTTCCGAAAGCGTAAAAATAAGTGTGGCTGAAAGAGTAAAAAACAGAAAAGAGGGCGTAAGAGCTCCCGGTCTTGCAGTTATCATTGTCGGCAATAACCCTGCTTCAAAGATTTACGTGGGAAATAAAAAGAAGGCCTGTGAATTTTCGGGCATTACCTCTTATGAATATGCTCTTGAAGAGAATACAAGCGAAAATGAGCTTCTTTCTCTTATAGATGGGCTTAATAAAAATCCCGACATTGACGGAATTCTCTGTCAGCTCCCCCTTCCCGGACATATTGACGAAAACAAGGTTATTGATAAAATCTCGCCCGAAAAGGACGTTGACGGCTTTTCTCCCGTAAACACGGGTAATCTTATGGCAGGTAAGCACTGCTTTGCACCCTGCACCCCTGCAGGTGTTGTTGAGATGCTCAAGCACGAAAATATAGAAATTTCGGGTAAGCACTGTGTTATCGTGGGAAGAAGCAATATCGTGGGAAAGCCTGCCGCACTTCTTATGCTTCAGGAAAATGCAACGGTTACCGTGTGTCATTCAAGAACGAAGAACCTCAAAGAAACGGTAAAGCAGGCTGATATCGTAATTGCCGCTATAGGAAAGCCCGGCTTTATTACTGCCGATATGATAAAGGAAGGTGCCGTTGTAGTAGATGTGGGAATAAACCGTCTTGAAAGCGGCAAGGTTACGGGTGACGTTGATTTTGAAGCAGTAAAGGAAATTGCCTCTGCTATAACCCCCGTTCCCGGCGGCGTAGGCCCTATGACAATTGCTATGCTTATGAAAAACACACTTACCTCTTGGGAAAGAAGTATCAACAAATAAATTTATTTAAAGCCGCTCCGATAATGATGTCGGAACGGCTTATTTCTCAAAAAAAAAGACCAAAGGCTGCCTTTTACAAGACAGCCTCTTTTTCTCGTTCTTTACTTTTAAGTAAAATCAGACAGCTCTTTCAACCTTACCTGAACGCATGCAACGTGTGCAAGCATAAACTCTGCAAGGAGAACCGTTAACGATAGCCTTTACTCTTTTTACATTGGGCTTCCAAGTTCTGTTTGATCTTCTGTGAGAGTGAGAAACCTGAATACCGAACTTTACGTCCTTACCGCAAAAATCACATTTTGCCATGGAGCGCACCTCCCTTTTATTTTTCGGGATAAACCCTAATATCTAAATCAGCGACAATCATAATAACAGATAATAATAAAAAATGCAAGTGTTTTTTAAACTTTTTTTGTTAAAGTCAAAAATCATGTCAATTCGTGTATAAAAAGACCGCTTAAAAGCTTAGGCTCAAACCAGGTGGATTTAGGGGGCATTACAAGTGACTTATCTGCAATTGCCATAAGTTCATCAAGTGAAGTGGGATACATTGATACTGCAATTTTCATATCCTCACTGCATCTTCTTTCAAGCTCCTTAAGTCCTCTTATTCCTCCGACAAAATCAATACGCTTATCTGTTCTCGGATCGGAAATTGAAAAAATTTCAGAAATCATATATTTCTGTAAAAGTGCAACGTCAAGGCTTTCCAAGACGTCACCTTCATCACATAAGCCGTCTTTTAAGGTAAGCTTGTACCATTGATCGTTGTAATAAAAGCCGAAGGTATGACGGGCATCGGGCTTTACTGCAATATCACTTTTTTCAACAATAAAGCTTTTTTCAATAAGGCTGAACATCTCACTGTCCGAAAGACCGTTTGTATCCTTTATAAGTCTGTTATAGTCAAGGATTTTCAATTCATCGGCACAGAAAGCAACGCTGAGGAAGAAATTGAATTCCTCATTTCCGTCAAACTGAGGCTTTTCTGCCCTTCTTTTAAGAGCAACCTTAACGGCAGAAGCAGCTCTGTGATGACCGTCGGCAATATAAAGAGAAGGAATTTCCCCGAAAGCATCGCTTAATGTCCTTATATCCTCTTCGTCACTTACAACCCATACGGTATTTCTCACTTCTCCCTCGGAAACAAAATCGTATTCGGGGACAGCTTCTGTATATCTGTCAATAACAGCCTTTACCCTGTCATTTTTTCTGTAGGCAAGGAAAATAGGTCCCGTATTTGCATTACAGGTGTCAACGTGACGGATTCTGTCCTCTTCCTTATCTGCTCTTGTATGCTCATGCTTCTTGATTACGTTATTTATATAATCGTCAACACCTGCACAGCCTACAAGACCTGTCTGACAGACCTCACCCATTATCTGACGGTATATATAAAAACAGGGCTTTTCCTCCTTAAAGCAAATACCGTCTGCTGTCAGCCTTCTGAGATTTTCATAAGCCTTATTATATACCTCGTCTGAGTAAAGATAGGTATCCTCAGGTAAATCAACCTCTGCCTTATCCACGTGGATAAAGGAATAGGGCTTATCCTTCACCTTTTCTCTTGCTTCCTCGGAATTCATAACGTCATAAGGAAGTGCGGCAACCTCAGAAGCAAATTCCTTTACAGGTCTTATTGCCTTAAAGGGCATAAAAACTGACATACATATACCTCCGTTTTACATATTTGTTGATTTATGGAAATATAATTTATCTCTGCCGGAGAAATACATAACTCCGCTTACATTCTTCGTGCATACGAAATAACTGCTCTCTGTCCATACAGGGATTATTACAGATGCGGTTGAAAGCTTACTTTCAATTGAGGAATAGACCGTTGCAAACTTTTCCTCTCCGCCCGAATAAAGCTTTGCTAAAAGGTCTTCCATTCCCAAGCCGTCAAAGCCCGTTATATTACGGGGTGACTTTGACGTGAAGGTACCGAAATATTCGTAGGCACTTTCAGTTTCTCCGCAGTCACGGTAAAAGGCTATCTGGTAATTACCTGAATTGACAGCAGACGTAAGCTCCTCAGAGGACACTGCCTTTACGCTGAAATGCACATTTATTCCGAGAATTCTCTGCCATTCCTGTAAAAGACGGCGCATTGTATCCTCATATGCATTTTCACATAAAACGGAAATTTCAACGCTCGGTACTTCAAGCTTCTGGAGAGCATTTTTAAGATATTCAGCCGCCTTTATTTCGCTGAAGGGTTCAGGATGAGAAGCAATGCTCTCATATTCCGCAGAAGGCGGTACAAGTCCTGCCGCCGCTTTCTTCCCCTGATTTTCTGCAACATTCTCAATATCAGTAGCCGCCGCCAGTGCCCTTCTCATATTTTCCTCACTGAGAACTGAGTCTTTTACGTTCATAATAAAGCCCGTAACGGTATTTTCACTTTCATATACCGTCATACGCTTATTCACTTCAAGCTTATTATATGTGTCAGCGGTAATTACAGCACCTGAATAATCGTCGGTTTCAAGCACCTCGAGAAGCTTTTCCTCGTCATTTACAACATAAAGCCATACGTAATCGGCTGTAGAAACGCTTTCTCCTACATAATCCGAAGCCTTGTTTATTCTGTATGAGTCCTCGTTAAATCTTGAAAGATAGAAGGGCCCGTTTGAAAGGGAAAAAGCAATAAGAGTACCGTATCTTCCCGCACAGGCCTTGAAAAAGGTTTCATTACAGGGCATACATATAGGATAAGTCAGAACCTCAGGGAAATTGCTCTGCGGCTGAGAAAGTGTAATTTCAAGGGTATATTTATCCAAAGCCTTTACACCGAGAGTGGATTTATCCTTTATTCCGCTTAATATATCGGGAGCATTCTCGATATTATAAAGCATATATGACAAATGAGCGTTTGTTACGGGATCAACTGCTCTTCTTAAAGCAAACTGAAAATCATAGGCTGTAACGGAAAGGTCAAAATCCTCAGGAATTTTTCCGCTGAGCTGTTTTTTGGCATTGGACGTAAGATGCCACTTGGCATCCTCTCTCAGATAGAAGGTATATTTCAGTCCGTCAGGAGAAACCTCATAACGCTCGGCAACACCGTTTTCTGTTTCACCGTTTTCTCCGAGCCTTAATAGACCTTCAAAGCAGTTTCTCACCACTATTGAAGCGGTGTTATCGCTGACTATCTGCGGATCAAAGGTTCCTGCCTCAGAGTCAACGGCAAAAAACAGCACAACAGGCTCGTCCGATGAGCATGAGGTCAACGGACACAAAATCATTATAATTATAAGCACAACAGACAGTATTCTTTTCATATCCGCCGCCTCCTTCCTGATTTCTTATGAAGATATTTTAGCAGATTTATAGTGATATTTCCATAGGTTTATGAAAGTTTTTTTGTGTATATTTTCCTTTATTTTTTATTTATATTATGGTACAATTATTTTAATTGAAACTATTTTTCACTTGGGAGCAACTATGGACATTTTACTTGTTATTTTAGCCGTAATAACGGTTATCCTTCTTTTTATTATTACGGTAAAGCTTTTTTCACAGAAAAAGGACAATTCCCTCGTTACTGACGAAAAAATTGAAAATCTCAGAAAGCTGACGGCAGAAGGATTTTCTTCACTGAGAAACGATACGGCTTCATCGAATGAAGCTGTGAGAACAGCACTTTCCTCTTCACTTGACAGTGTCGGAAAAAAAATGGAAACCCTTTCCGACAAAACCTCAGACGGTCAGCTCAGCGTCGTAAAAAGCCTTTCCGAAATGAGCGAAAAGCTTGACAGAACAGGCCGTCAGCAGACTCAGGCAGTTACAGAAGCCGTTGAAAAGCTTCAGCTGTCAAATGAAAAGAAGCTTGAAGAAATGCGTCTTACCGTTGACGAGAAGCTCACATCAACCCTCACAACAAGACTTGACTCCTCCTTCAAATCCGTTTCCGAACAGCTTTCAAACGTATATAAGTCACTGGGAGAAATGAAGGAGCTTTCCACCTCGGTTACAGCTCTTAACCGGGTGTTCACAAACGTAAAAACAAGAGGCAACTGGGCAGAAACCCAGCTTGAAGGCATACTCGACCAGATAATTCCCGGAATGTACGTCAAAAATTACCGTTCGGACGACAAAAGGGACGTGGTTGAATTTGCTGTGATAATACCCGATACGGACTCGGATAAAAAGACATATCTTCCCATTGACTCGAAATTTCCGATGGAAGACTATTTAAGACTCTGCGATGCGGCAGATGCAGGTGATACGGAAGGGGTAAAGCTTGCAAAGAAGGCACTTGAAGCAAGAGTTCTTCAGGAGGGTAAAGCCGTTTCAAAGTACATAAATCCCCCTCTTACAACACCCTTCGCAGTGTTATATCTTGCAACGGACTCCTTATATGCAGAGGTAATTTCCTCAAAGGATAATATTGCCGACAGACTTCATGACGAATTTTCCGTTCTTCTTGCAGGGCCTTCAACAATAACGGCTCTTCTGTCCTCACTTGCAATGGGCTTCAGAACAGTGGCTCTTAACCGTAAGGCAAACGAGGTAATGGATCTTCTCTCTGCGGCAAAGCTTCAGTATGATAAATTTGCACTTGCCCTTGATAAAGCAAAACGAAAGCTTGACGAGGCATCTGTCAGCATTGACGATGCTCAGAAGCGCAACAGTATTATCGTAAAAAAATTAAAAGGTGTAGAGGAAATCGGCACAAACGAAGCCGAACAGGTCCTCGGCCTTGAAGAATAAAGGAGAATTATTATGTTAAAATTAGGTCTTGCAGGTACATGGCACGTTCATTTCGGCGGTTACGTAAGAGAGTTTCTCTCAAGAGGTGACTGTGAAATTGCAGTTTTATGGGATCCCGATGAAAACGTTGCAAAAGCAAAAGCCGAAGAATTAGGCTGTAAATACACAACCGATATTGATGAATTTTACGCTATGGATTTTGATGCGGTTATGGTATGTGCCGCAACAAATATCCACAAGGAAGTTCTTATAAAGGCGGCAAACGCAAAGAAGCACATCTTCACGGAAAAGGTTCTTACCGCTTCCTATGAGGATGCACTTGAAGTAGAAAAGGCTGTCAAGGAATCAGGAATTAAATTCTGCATTTCTTTCCCCTGGAGAACACGCTCCGACTTTTTATGGGTAAAAGAAGCACTTGAAAAAGAGCTTATCGGCACGGTTACTTATATGAGAATGAGAAACGCTCACGACGGCGTAAGCCGCGGCTGGCTCCCCGCTTCATTCCTTGATCCCGTTCCCACCTGCGGCGGTGCTATGATGGATCTTGGTGCTCACGGAATGTATCTTCTCAATTGGCTTATGGGCACACCCGTAAAGTGCACAAGTGTTTTCACCAACTGCCTTTGCGAGTCTGTTGAAGATAACTGCGTTACTGTTTTCAGCTATGAAAACGGTGCTATCGGCGTAAGCGAAACAGGCTTTGTTACGGGAAACAATCCCTTCGAGCTTGAAATTGCAGGTACAAAGGGCACAATTCTTGCAGGCGGTGTATTTGATAAGCTCTGCTACAATAACGGCGAAGGCTGGGTATATCCCGCACTCGGCAAGGGCAGTAAATCCGCTATCAATTCCTTCTGTGATGCAATAATTGAAAATACGGATACTCTCTTCGGCATTGAAGATGCAGTAGCACTTACAAAGACAATGGAAATGGCTTATAAAAACATAATCTGACAAAAAACTGTTTCGGGGAGTGTTCGGAATGAAGAATAAAGAACTCATAAATGCTATGACTCTTGAAGAAAAAACCCTTCTTCTCTCAGGCAAGGATTTCTGGCATCTCAACGGCTGTGAAAGGCTCGGACTTAAATCAATAATGGTGTCGGACGGCCCTCACGGACTGAGAAAGCATAACGATAAAAAGGATAAAACCGACCTTATGGGCTCGGTTCCCGCAGTATGCTTCCCTACCGCATCTGCTACGGCGGCTTCGTGGGATGAAGAGCTGATTTACAGAATGGGCGAGGCTTTGGGCGATGAATGTGCCGCTGAAAAGGTATCAGTTCTTTTAGGCCCCGGTAACAATATCAAGCGTTCTCCCCTTTGCGGAAGAAATTTTGAATATTTCTCAGAGGATCCCTTCCTTGCAGGTAAAATGGCGGCATCCTTTATAAGAGGCGTTCAGTCCAAGGGAATAGGTACATCTCTCAAGCACTTTGCGGCAAACAATCAGGAAACAAGAAGAATGACTATTGATACGGTAGCCGATGAAAGAGCTCTCAGAGAAATTTATCTTGCTTCCTTTGAAATTGCCGTAAAGGAAGGAAAGCCCTGGACTGTTATGAATGCCTACAACAAGCTTCTTGGCACATACTGTGCGGAAAACGAATGGCTTCTTAATGACGTTCTCAGAAAAGAATGGGGCTTTGACGGTGTTGTTGTTACGGACTGGGGCGCTGAAAATGAAATTCACAAGGGCATAAAGGCAGGACAGAACCTTGAAATGCCCTCTTCAAACGGTCTTGGCAGTAAAAGGCTTTATGAAGCAGTGAAAAACGGTGAGCTCAGTGAGGAGGATCTCGACAAGAGAGTTGATGAAATAATTGAGCTTATTATAAAGTCACAGGAAAATTTGAGAAACACTGAATACAGCATGGAAGAACACCACCGTCTTGCAAAGGATATTGCCGCTTCATCAATGGTTCTTCTTAAAAATGAGGATAACATACTTCCTCTCAGAAAGGGAAGGACAATTGCTCTTATAGGTGAAATGGCACGTTCACCGCGTTATCAGGGCGCAGGCTCGTCACAGATAAACGCTCCCAACGTAGATAGTGCCTATTCAGCACTTCTTAAAAAGAATTACGGCTTTATTTATTCACAGGGTTATGATAAAAATAAGGACGTCACCGACCTTAATATGCTCAACGAGGCAGTATTAACCGCAAAATCGGCAGATATTGCAGTTATCTTCTGCGGTCTTACCGAGGAATATGAGTCCGAAGGCTTTGACAGAGATCATATTTCAATTCCCGGAAGCCATATTGACCTTATTAATGCGGTTTCAAGAGCAAACGAAAATACGGTTGTTGTTCTTTCAGGCGGTGCACCCACCAAGATGCCCTGGATCAATAACGTAAAGGCCGTTCTCAACGGCTATCTTGCAGGCGAAGGCGGCGGTGAGGCTGCGGTTGAGCTTCTCTACGGTGAGAAAAATCCCTCAGGTAAATTGGCTGAAACCTATCCTCTCTGCCTTGAGGATACCCCATCTTATTCATACTTCCCAGGAAATACAAAATGTGTTGAATACAGAGAAAGCATTTACGTCGGCTACAGATATTTTGATAAGGTTCATAAAGATGTTCTCTTCCCCTTCGGCTTCGGTCTTTCTTACACGGACTTTAAGTATTCCGATCTGAAGCTTTCAAAGAATAGCATTAAGGATACCGATACGCTTGAAGTCAGCTTCAAGATTAAAAACACAGGCAAAACAGCAGGTGCAGAAGTGGCTCAGCTTTACGTTTCCGACAAAGAAAGCACTGTTTTCCGTCCCGAAAAAGAGCTTAAAGGCTTTAAGAAGGTATTCCTTGATGCAGGTGAAGAAACGACAGTCACACTCACCCTCGATAAACGTTCATTCGCATATTATAACGTAAATATACACGACTGGCACGTTGAAAGCGGTGATTTTACTGTTCTTGTCGGTGCTTCTTCAAGAGATATCCGGCTTGAAAAGACAGTCAAGGTAACTTCAACGGTGAAGGACGTTCTTATTCCCGACTTAAAGAAAGAGCTTCCCTGCTACTATGAGGGCGACGTAAAGAACGTAAGCGACGAGGATTTTGAAAAGCTTTTAGGCTATACCCTTCCCTATAAAGAAGCAGTAACGGAAGAAATAACAATAAACAGCGCACTTGAAGATGCTTCAGGCACCAAGGCGGGAAAATTCATAAACGATATGCTGATAAAAACCTTCAGGGCTCTCAGCAAGGGAAATGCCTCTCAGGAAAAAATGATGACCTCAATGGCTCTTCAGATACCCATACGTTGCTTCATTTCAATGAGTATGGGTGTGTTTACACCTGAAATGGCAGAGGGGCTCTGCCTTATTCTCAACGGAAAAGGCACTGTAAAGGGCATAGGAAAAATCCTCTCAGGACTTAAAGAAGCCGTAAAAAATATCGGCACACTTATGAACTCAATTTAAGAGTAAAAATACAGTTCTTCACGAAAAGCAGGAAAATGATGTGCGGCACGGGAGTGCCGGAGAAAAGTTTTGCTTGAGCTTTTTCAAAAGCTCATAGGGTTTTTTAAGGGGCTAAGCCCCTTGAATCGCCGTCCGCAGACAACGAAATACTTTATGCTTTATTAGCGCAGGAGGGAAGCAAAATCAGTTCGGTGAACTGTTTTTGCGTTGGGAACCCTCGCCGGAGGAAGATGCCCCCACAGTGTGGAGGAAATGTCACGAAGTGACAAAGGGGGACGGGTTCGTCAAACCCCAAGTGCGAAGCACAATGCGATTAAAAATATTGTACTGAATTCTCCTATTTTTTGAGAAGAGCTATATTAATTACATTATATAGTAATACTGAAAAACCCCCGACTTCTTATGACGGAAGTCGGGGGTTATTAATTGAACTGTTTATCAGAAAAGATTTCTGAAGAATTCTACAATACTTCTGAAGAATGCCTTGAGCTTATCGAAGAAGGAAAGCTTTACTTCAGGCTCTTCATCTTCAATTATGTCATCATCGGGAATTGCGATATCCGCACGGCTTGTTGACATAATTGTGTAGTTACGGTCAATATTCTTTATTCTGAATACACCGTCAATATCTCTTTCCAACTTAGTGCCGTTTGCTGTAGCAAAGTGAGGCTCTGTAAGAAGGAATTCAACGGTTGCGCCTTCAGGATAAATGACGTTAATCTTTTCGTAGGTCTGACCTGAAATGATATAGGTTGAGGTGGAAGCCATAAACATAACCATATAGGTCTTAACAGTATCAACGATTTCGTTTTCTTTTTCTGTTGTTGATACCTCAATTGTACCTACCGCATAACCGTCAGCTACTGCTGTAATAACTGCAGTACCGATTACGTCACCGAAAACAACAAGTCCGTTTTCGTCAACTGTTGCAATAGTTGTATCACTTGATGACCAGGTAACAGTCTTATTTGATGCGTTTTCGGGCATTACGGTTGCTGTAAGCTGAATTGCTTCTCCGGGAAGACGTGTTGTTGAAACACCGCCAGCTGAAATAATGACATATTCGGTAATAATGGGAGCAACACAGATAACAGCATAAGACTTGAAGTTACCGTCCTTTGACTGAACACGTACAAGAGTATTACCTGCACCGACACCTGTAACCTTACCCATTTCGTCAACAGTTGCAATACTTTCGTCTGCTGAATACCACTCAACGTCCTTAACGGTTGCAGTTGAGGGTGAAAGGATAGCTGTGATAACTGCCTCTTCTTCTATATCAATAAATACAGCAGCCTTATCAACTCTCAGACCGAGAAGCTTTGTAAATACATCAAACTGTGCATAATAAGTTATATCGCCTGTAACCTTATCAACCTCAGGTGACCAACCGCTGAAGGTAAAGTCATAGTCTGTTGTCGAAGCTCTTGTGGGTGTTTCACCGGGATAAACAGGTGTTTCGCCGAACTTGTACTTTTCTGTAATTATGGAATTGTCAACATTCCAGGTAATTACGTATTCTCTTTCGGTTGCATCGAACAGCGCTGTGTAGGTAACATCTTCGGTTACCGTTACAATTTCCTTATCCCAGCCTAAGAATACGTAGGAGTTATATTCGTCAGATGACTTATAGGGAACACCGTCATAAGAGGGTATTGCACCGTGATACCACTTTGTTATTCTTGTAATATCGCCTGCAACCCATGTTACTGTGTGGATTTCAATTTCCCACTGTGCAGTAAATGTTACGTTACCGTAGAAGCCTGTAACAACAGTGCCTTCCGCATAAACCTTACCCTTTTCCCAGTTACCGTTACCTGCTGATACCTTCCAGCCCTTGAAGGTTGCACCTTCACGGGTAGGAGTGGGAAGAGTCTGTGAAGAGGTAATGTCATAATAGAAGTTTGCTGTTTCACTACCGCCTGCTACGTTAAATCTGAGATAATACTGAATGGGAGAATAAACTGCATTGAATACAAGGTCCTCATTGGGCATTGTTGTGGGAACTGCTCTGTCCCAGGTTGCTGTATAGCCTGCCGTTGCAACAGGAGGATAAACAACTATTGTGTCGCCGTACTTGAATTCAACCTCCTGAACAATGTCACCGCTTATCCAGGTAATCTTATAAAGTCTTGCTGTCCATACAGGATGAATAATAACATTACCGTACATTCCTGTAAGAAGCTTATCTGCAGCAACAGTATCACCTGCTACCCAGTTACCTTCTGCAGAAGCTACAATCCAGCCTGCAAGCACATAACCTTCTTTTTCGATAGCGGGAAGTGTATCAGTGCTTTCAATTGTGTATTTATATTCTGTGGTTGCTGAGCCGTCCTGTTCAACGTTGATTGTATATTCAACAGCCTTATATTCGGCAACGAAGCTTACGTTACCCCATTTACCTGAGTAAATGCTTGATGTAAAGAGATTTCCGCTTGCCCAGTTACCGCCGTCCGAAACAAGACGCCAGCCGGAGAAGGTATAACCTGTCTTTACAGGCTTTGGCATATTGAGTTCACCGGTCTTTGTGTAAGAAACGCTGAGTGAACCGTCGTAGCTGCCGCCGTTAAGATCAAAGCTTGCAGTATATGTCTGAGCACTTTCAGTGAACACTGCTTCATATTCATAGTCCTTGTCATTTTCAACTACTGTAATTGCAGGTGTCCAATGTGAGAAGGTATATTTCATACCGTTTTCATCGGGCTTTACGGGAACACCTACGTAAGAGGGTGTTTCACCTACCTCCCACTTTGTTTCCTGTGCAACGCCGTTGATTATCCATGTTACAGTTCTGGGAGCAAGAACCTTTCTGAATTCTGCCGTATATACCTTGTTACCTGTAACTACCGTGCTTTCGTTAAGATAGTTACCCTGTTCATCAACCCAGCCTACAAATCTGAAAACATAAGCATCGTCATCAAGTGAAGTCTTTACAGGGTTGATACCGTTATTGAAAATGGGATGAACACCGTAGTTATATTCATTTGTTTCTGTCTTGATACCTGATGTTTCATCAGTTTCATATTTCCATGTAACAGTGTAAGAATTGAGTGTTGTGGCATAAACAGCCTCGTAGGTCTTTTCACCTGTTACTGTCTGTAATGCGGGTGTCCAGCCTGTGAAGGTATATGTAAACTGTGCATCAGGTGCCTTGTCGGTATTAACACCGTCATAAGAAGGCATTTCACCGTGATAGCCGTCAGTTACATAAGTGCCGCTGCCTGTAATCCAGGTGATATCATATTTCTTGGCAGTCCACTGTGCAGTAAGAGTTACGTTACCGTAAGCATTACTAAGAGCTGTACCGCCGGCAATTATATCATTTTCTGTCCAGCTTCCGTCTGCTAAGGTTACCTTCCAGCCTACGAAGTCGAAGCCTTCCTTTTCGGGTGTTGGAAGAACCACATCTGTACTTTCAACGGTATATTCAGCGTTTACATAAGGTGTACCGCCGTCCGAAATAAATGTAATTTCATATTCATTTACAGTAATGTCAGGAACAAATACTACATTACCGTAGCAGGTACCCGCTTCAACAAGAGCGTTAGGCTGATAGCGTACGTCATAAGCCCAACCGATACCGTCTGTAACAGACTCAACCTTCCAGCCGGTAAATGTATATCCTGCTCTTTCGTAAGCGGGAATAACAGCAGAGGTTCTCATATCGTAATCAATTACGGTTTCCCTTCCGTCAACATCACGGAAGGTAAGCGTGTAAGGAATTGCTCTGAACTTAGCATCAAGAGTTACATTACCGTGTCTGCCTTCAATAACTGTATCAGCATAAATCTTTTCTCCTGTAGTCCATGCATCTGTATCGCAGTTGATAACCTCCCAATAAAGGAATTCATAACCGGCATTTGAGGAGGTAAGAACCTTGAAGGGCTCTGAGTCTATATAATATGTAACATCCTGAACAGGAGTACCGAGGGTTGAGAAGTGAACAGTGTAGGCTGTGTGCTCCCACTGTGCTTCAAGAGTAAGGTTACCGTAGTTACCCGTGGGAACAGCATCTGTGTATATCTTATCCATTTCCCATGAGGAGTTGGCATCGAAATCCACTACCTTCCAGCCCTTGAAGCTGTAGCCTGTCTTCTTGGGATTAAGAGTATTAAGTGCCGTATCTGCATTTATTGAATAGTTAAGGCTTGAAACGCCGCCGATGTCACCGCCGTTGGCATCAAGAGTGATTGTATAATTTGCATCCGTCCATTCAGCTCTGAGAGTGATGTTACCGCGCATTTTTTCCAAGGACTGACCTGCATAGTAGCGTTCACCTGTCCAGGTTGTGCCCTCTCTGTCACTTGCAACACTCCAATAGCTGAAATCATAACCGTTCTTGGAGGCTGTGGGAAGCTGGAATACATCTTCTACGGTGTATTCTACTGCAGACACACCTGAACCGCCGTTTGAATTAAAGGTAATTGTATATGTAATGGGTTCAAAATAGGGAACAAGTGTAACGTTACCTATCTTGTTTGCGGGAAGAGAAGCATATCCGTCTTCAAGGTCAACATCGTATGTTTCACCGATTATCCACTTCTTATCTGTGCTCTGATCGGGTGCTTCTTTTACAACCCAACCCTTGAACTTATAGCCTTCCTTGGTAGGATTGTTAAGAGCAAGAGAATCGCTGTACTTATATTTAAGCTCAGTTGCACCTAAAATAAATTCGCCTTCACCGAGCTCAAGTGTTACAGTATAAGTTGAAGTTTCCCATTCTGCTTCAAATTCAACGTCACCGTGCATTTTGTTAAAGGAGAAACCGGCAGGATAAAGCTCATTGGAATCCCAACTGCCTACCGAATAAACAGGACGCCAGCCGGCAAAGGTGTAACCTGTTCTTGTTGTTGTGGGAAGAACCTTATTACAAGCATAGTTATATGTGTAAGCTTCAATATCATCAATTGAAGTACCGTTCTTTGTGTTATAACCTACAGCGTATTCAATAGGTGTGAAATGAGCCGTAAATGTAACGTCACCGTAAGCACCTGTAGATGTCCATGTACCCTCTCTGTACTGTGTGCCGTCAGCCTTCCATGAACCGGCAGGAGTTGTTACTTCATAGTAGCCGTCAAAGTTATAATAGTCACGTGTAAGTCCCTGAGGGAACTGGAAGGTTTTGTTTGCATTATAGGCAAATGTAATATCATCTGTACTGCCGTAATAGTTACCGCCGTTAAGATTGATTGTAGCGGTATAAGGTAATGCGTTCCAGTTAGCAGTAATGTCAATATTACCGTACATTCCGTTAAGAGAAGTATTTGCTCCGTAAACATTGAGTGTCCAGGGAGTTCTCTTTGAAACGTCGTCTGTTGCGGGATAGTCATGTGCAGTAAGTGTCCAGTTCACAAATTCATAACCGGGACGGGTGGGAGTGCCCAGTGTCTTGGTTGATGAAATCGTGTATTTTGAAGGAACACCGGATAAATCTGCTTTATTTGCACCGTCTGTATCATTTGCAGTGTGTCTGATTTCATATTCGGTTTCTGTCCATACGGGAGCAAGATAGAGAGAACCGCCCTGCTTATTTACGTCAAGACCTGCTGCATTGGGTGTGGTATAGCTCGTATTATATGTACCGCCGGGAGAGGTTTTACCCTGCCAGCCTGTGTGTCTGTAACCGTTTCTTATATAGTTTGTTGAACCTACCTGTGTAGTAGATGTACCGTTTGTGGTTATAACCGCATTACCTGCATAAATTTCAAGTGAGGTATTGTATTCGGTGAGATAAGCACGGAAACTGGAATAGGAGAACATATCAATACCGTTTGAAGCTGTGTTATTGTCACCGATGAATACTGTATAGCCGTTAAAGTCAACAGAAGAGCTGCTGCTCTTACCGGGATTGATAAAGCCGTATTCACTGCCGCCTACAGCACTTGTAACGATAGTACCGCCTGAAGCTGTCTTGTAGGGACCTCTTGAAATATAACCGTAGTTACTTGCAGTTGAGTCATTACTGCCCTTTTCTACCCAGCAGTAGAAATAACCGCCATATACGTGAGCGGCATTTGCATCTGAGGTTGACCAGATGTTACTTGTGTACTGAATGTTGGAGTTAGATGAGTCAGAGCCTGTCTTTGACTGAACCTCTGAATTAACATCAAAGATATAAAGATAAGGAGAATTACATCTGATAGCTGTAATTCTTGATGTGCCGCCTTCACTTGCCTTTGATGAAGCCTGGAAGATACCGTTATTCTGATCAACGGGGCTCTTGGGAATGTTAATTGAACCGCCGTAAATTTCTGAAGAATAACATTCGTTTATGTTAAGTGCATAACAAAGAATATCTGCATAAGTACCTCTTCTTGATCTTGCCGCACCCGTTGCCTGAACAGTACCGCCGTACATCTTGAATATAGCGGATGAGCTGTTGACGGTTACGGTATAACAGTTTGCGGAAGCAGACTTCTTACCGTAAAGGTTGGGGTTATCTCCGTTTGTGTTAAGACATGCAGAATGAGCGTAAAGAGAAAAGTCATTCTTATTGGTTGTTGTATCGGGATCACCGACAATAAGAGTACCCTCATTATAAATAAGTGAGGATGATGTCTGATGGTCGATTGTGGAGTTCTTTCTTCCGTCAGTGAAGTTGGTATAGACCTTCATCTGAGGGCTGTTACCTGCAACGGAGTTTATAATCTTCATGGTAGAGCCTGCTCTGATAATAAACATACCGTTGGTAAAAACATCCACGCCGTTATGGAAGCTTCCCTGATTTGCGGAAGGAAGCTGAACCTGCTTCTGGTCATCATCATAGTTACCTGAAACAACATACTCCAGAAGAAGGCTGTTACCGGCAAAGTCGAAAACCACGTTTGCTGATGTAAGCTCAGTAAAGTTTGCAAGAGAACCGCTATATGTAATAGTGTTCTCAAGCTTGATTGTGGTAATCTTATTCGCGCCTGCCGTATTAGCCTTTGTAATGGCGGAATTAAGTTCAGAAATTGTGCTGACGGAGATTGTGTCCCCGACTTCAGCCGCATTTGCGTCCACCTTGGTTTCAGGCACAATGATGCCGACCGATACCATGGTAAAGAGCATGATAACGGCAAGGAACATTGAAAGCGCCTTTGTTGTCATTTTTGTTTTTTTCATGTTTTGTTCTCTCCTTCTGATGCACCCGCAAATATTATCTGAAGGCACAAAGATAGAATTATAACTATACGTAACGATTTTATCACAACAAAAACGAAATTTCAATTATTATATAATAATTAGCATACAGAAATATAATCAAAATATTTGTTAAAATTAACTATAAATTTTCCGATAATGTAAAAAAATCGCGGACAGCTGTCAGAAAAACAACAGCTGTCCGTTATCACTTTTATTTTTCACACGGTCAGTACATACCGTTTGCCGCCATATAGTCGTAAATTATCTTGCCGTGGCGCTGCTCCTCTTTCTGAATGTGATTGAGGAAATTTCTCACGTTTTCGTCACGGAATTCGAAGGTTGCAGTATCATACATATGGGACACCTGCTTCTCACCGGACAGTAAATCTGTGCAAAGGTACATATCTGCCGTTTTTTCGGGGCACAGCATTGCCTTATATTTTGCCGAAAATACGGGCAGCGGCTTCCCCTCGTCTGATATAGGGGGAACAGTTCCCGATGAAATCTGTTCAAGTGAAGCAAGGTGCTTACTCTCCTCCTCGGATAATCCCTGAAACAGTGATTTAAGCTGTGCGTCATTTGCACATTCGCTGTGTCTTTTATACTTCTCGACACAAAGCCTTTCGTGCCCCTTGAGCTCCTCAAGCATAGTTCTTTCCTTCTCTGTAAAGTCCATATTCAGAACACTCCTTTCATTGATATTATACAACAGTTTCGGTATTTTATACAAAATTATCCTTTGCTGTTTTGCGATTTTGTTCGACATTATTTTTAGTTACATTTTTCACTTAAACTGTAACCTTTTGTAACCCGAATATTGTGGACAAATATGATTTTATAGTGTATTATGCCCCAAGGAAATGCTTATTTCCCATAAATGAGGTTGATAATTTTTGCCTTTCAGGCAGAACGGAGAAAATATATGAAACGCTTTCTTGAGTCGAACAGATGGGAACTTGTTTCTGCGGCTCTCATCTCGGGAGTTTTCACCGCATCCGTAATTCTTGCGGTAACCGTTTCGGCATTATAAGAAAATAAAAACCGTGTACGGCACACTTCTCGGGAGGTGTGCCGTATGTGTTTTAGAGGACTTTATGCTTTTTGTTGACAATATTTTCCTTTAATGATAATATTATTATGTGATAATATTAGATTTACGAGGTGCTTCTATGAATACTATTTCTGTTGCAGGTAAAAGACTTGTTGACGAATATGGCAGAGAAAGAATTTTTAACGGCATAAACTTTGTTTATAAAGGCATAGATAAAGACGAAGACGGCGTATTAAGATATCATACCGATATTACAGAGGAAAGACTTATTGCCCTCAAGGAAAAAGGTATGAACATCATAAGACTCGGTCTTACATGGGCAGGAATTGAGCCCACGATGAATGAATACAACACCGAATATCTTGACGGCTACAAAAAAATTCTGAAGCTGTGCGAAAAGCACGAAATTTACGTATTTATGGACTGGCATCAGGATTTATTCAGTGCATTCTGCTCCTCACCCGGTGACGGTGCTCCCGAATGGTGCTGTATTTACACTGAAAAAAGACAGGATCCTATGTTTATATGGGCAGAAGGCTATTTTTTCCACAAGGACGTTCACAAGTCCTTTGATGCCTTCTGGAACAATGAGGAAATTGCAGGCAGAGGTATGCGTGACCGCTTCTGCGATATGCTTACCTACACTGTGGATTATATGAAGGACTGCAAGGCAGTTATAGGCTACGACGTATTCAACGAGCCCTTCCCCGGCACTCCCGGCGGAAAGATTTTCCGCAACGTTGTAAGAAACGGTGTGGAAACGGTGCTTTTCAACAAGCGTGTGGACAGAAAAGGTCTTATTGACAACGCTATAAAAAAGGATGTTATGGCTATGCTCAGCGTTGCAGACGATCCCAAGGTATATCATAAGATAATTGACGGTGCAAACGATATGCTCTTTGAGTTTGATACCAAAAGATATTATCCCTTCCTTGTTGCCGCCGCTGAAGCAATAAGAAAGGCAGATAAAACCGGTATCATTCTTTCAGAAAACTGCTACTATTCAAATCTCGGTATTCCCTGCAGTGTTCCGAGAATTATCTATAAAAACGGCGAGCGTGAGGAAAATCACGTATTCTCTCCCCACGGCTATGACATAACCGTTGACACTCCCCTTACCAACAATGCAAGTCCCTACAGAATTGACTTCATCTTTGACGAGCACAAGAGAACTCAGGAAAGACTTCAGGTGCCCGTTATCGTAGGCGAATGGGGCGGTATGGTTCCCGGAAGCGAGGAATATCCCGCACTTGAGCACCTTATTGAAAAATTTGACAAAAACAAGTGGAGCCACACCTACTGGCATTACTATATTGATTTTGAAGCAAGCAAGATTATGGACGTTATCTGCCGTCCTCTTCCCATAGCCGTAAGCGGTGAGATCAAAAGCTATTCCTATGACAGAAAGACAAAGGAATTCACCCTTCAGTATAAGGGCTCATCAACAATAAAGGCTCCCACTCTCATTTATCTCCCCTCTGAGCCTGAGAAGGTTTATTCCACAAAGGCATATAAGTATAAGGACGGTATTCTCAAGGTAAATGCGGGTAAGGGTGACTGCATCGTCAAGGTTCAGTTATGATAATTCCATATATTATCACCGTATCGTTTATTTCGGTTTTGCTGACGGTATATGATAAATTTGCCTCAAAGAAGCTGAAAAGATACCGTGTTCCCGAAAAGGTGCTGTTTGCAGCTGCTCTTTTCGGCGGTGCCGCCGCGGAATATATAACAATGAAATTTATCCGCCACAAAACACGGCACAGAAGATTTATGATAGGATTGCCGCTTATTATTGCGCTTCATATCATAATCTTCTTACTCAGTTATTTTGTTTTTTAGGAGAAAAAAATGTTAGAAGTTAAAAATATCGGATTTACCGTCACAGACGAGGTAAGAGGCGGAAATCTTGAAATAATCGAGGACGTTTCCTTTACTCTCCCCGACGGAAAATTCCTCGTAATAACAGGTCCCAACGGCGGCGGTAAATCAACCCTTGCACGTCTTATTATGGGTATTGAAAAGCCTACAAAGGGACAGATCTTATATAACGGAACAGATATTACCTCACTTTCAATTACCGAAAGAGCAAAGCTCGGTATAGGCTATGCCTTCCAGCAGCCGCCGCGCTTCAAGGGACTTACGGTAAGAAAGCTTTTAAGCCTTGCACACGGAAGCGACCTTCCCGAAAATGAGTGCTGTTCATATCTCACAAAGGTGGGACTTTGCTCAATGGATTACCTCAACAGAGAGGTTGATGCTTCTCTCTCAGGCGGTGAGGTAAAAAGAATTGAAATTGCAACCCTGATGGCAAGAAAGCTCGGTCTTGCAATATATGACGAGCCTGAAGCGGGAATTGACCTGTGGAGCTTTTCAATGCTGGTTCAGTCCTTCAGGGATATTGCCGCTGAGAGAAATGAAAGCGTTATGATAATTTCACATCAGGAAAGAATTATGCAGCTTGCTGATGACATTCTTGTTATTGCCGACGGAAAAATACGTTCCTACGGTACAAAAGAAGAAATCCTTCCGACACTTCTCGGAGAGTTTGACAGCAAATGCTCCTTGAGAGGTGACAACAATGCTTAACATTACAGATAAGAATTTACTTGATAAAATTTCAGACTTTTCTTCAATTCCGGTCGGTGCATCTTATAATATAAGAAAAAACGGCGAAGGAATTGAAAGAAGCACCAATGAAAAGGTGCAGATAACCACCAAAAAGGATAAGCCCGGTATTGATATAACGGTTCTTCCCGACACAAAGGGAGAAAAAATCTATATTCCCGTAATCATCACCGAGGAAGGTGTTTCGGATAAGGTCTATAATGACTTTTTCATCGGTGAAAACGCCGACGTAACCATAATTGCAGGCTGCGGAATTCACAATTCAGGCTGTAATGAAAGCCGTCACGAAGGTATTCACAGATTTTATATCGGTAAGAATGCCAAGATCACCTATATAGAAAAGCACTACGGTGAGGGTGAGGGCACGGGTGAAAAAATTCTCAACCCCGAAACCGCTGTTTTTATGGAAGAAAATTCCGTTTGCGAAATGGAAACCGTACAGATAAAGGGTGTTGACTCCACAAAGAGAAACACAATTGCAAAGCTCGGAAAGAATGCAAAGTTCATCGTAACCGAAAGACTTATGACACACGGAAACCAGAATGCCGACTCCGATATGACTATTGAGCTTAACGGCGAAGGCTCATCTGCACAGATAATTTCACGCTCCGTTGCAAAGGATAATTCAAAGCAGATGTTCTATCCCAAGGCAGTAGGCAACGCTCCCTGCTCTGCTCACGTTCAGTGTGACTCTATCATAATGGACAATGCAGGAATACGCTCAATTCCCGAAATTGCCGCAAACCATTCCGAAGCCGCAATTATCCACGAAGCCGCCATAGGCAGAATTAATAACGAGCAGTTATTGAAGCTTATGACCTTCGGTATGACACCTGAAGAAGCAGAAGAAATCATAATTCAGGGCTTTCTTAACTAAAAGCGTAAATATGACAAAAAAGCGACAACCGGAACTTACGGTTTATCGCTTTTTTATTTTTAAAAGTTTGGTTTATTTAATTGATACTCAGGCATTACAGGTTATAACCTTGGTTACAGCGGAAGAAAAAACGTTCCATTCTTCTCTTGCTTCCTCCAGCCTTTTCCTTCCTTTTTTGGTTATGCGGTAATACTTTCTGACTCTGCCCTCATATTTTTCCTGATATGCTTCAAGATAGCCTTCCTCTTCAAGAGCGTGAAGTATGGGATAAATAGTTCCTTCATTAAGGGAAAACACATTATCTGACCTCAGCTCAAGAGATTTTACGATAAGATAGCCGTACATATCCTCTTTTTCAAGCACACTTAACACAAGTGTTGCAGTAATACCCTTCAATAATTCTTTACTAACTTTCATTTTGTGCTCCTTTTTTCAATATAATTTCAGTTCAAAACATATATTACCGTAATTAAGCATAATAAACTCAGGTTCCTTCAAAGGAAGAGGTATCAGATAAGCCTCATCTTCTGCATAGTAGGCATCTATATCTTCCGCCGGCTGTTCTTCAATAGAATATCCTATACGGGGAATAACAAGAAGATATCCGCTTTGAGCTTCAATTTTAAGCTCATTTTTGTAAATTTCAACTGCGGTAAATAAATCTACAGACTCAATATGTTGTTTATTCCATAATGCATAATCTATATCAGACTCTGCTTTTTTGCCGTTTAAATAAGCATCTGCTTTGAGCTCAGTAGAAAAAAGATCAAAATCATAACCTATGTAATAGCATTTTTCCTCAGTGCTTTCAATATAACGGAAATCATTTATATGCCTTTCCATTATTTCATCTGCATATTCTTCACTTTCAACGGGAATGAGAGCAAATCCGTCATAATATTCGTGTTTATAATCAGGCTCTATGAAAAACACGGGAATCATAAGAGAGGTTGAAAATAACGTAAAAACAAGAAGCACAGACAGCAATCTTCTGACAGTTTTCTGTGTTTTAAGCTTCTTTTTTGTAAAATTATTTTTCTGATAAGCTATTGAAAGAACTGAAACCGTAATTCCCGAAGCAACAACAGCTGTCATATAACACAGATAGCTTATAAGTATGAATATACTTGTGTGCATTTCTCTGGTTACTATATTGCTGTAAAAATCAAACAAGCCTCCTGTTATTGCTTCAAAAAAGGTCGTTATAAAATTTACGTGTATAGCAAAGGGCAGGGTTGTGAGAGTAAAAAAAGAGATAATAAAAGGGAAAAAGTCATATCTTTTCTTTGATGCATATAAAAGCAGAGAAATATACAGGGAATAACAGCATCCGCAGAAAATCGTTCCGTCCAGCTCATGCATACCGAAAAGAAACACAAAAAAATATTTTATTTCCACTGCTATAAGCACCAGCATAATGATACCGATAATTATATCTCTTATAACTATCGCCCGTCGGGAATAGGAATGAACGTTTGAAAGTAAATATGCAACGTCAACGGCTTTCTCTCCCATATCCTTCATAGCCTTTTCCTGTGCCGCCCCATCAGGATAACCTTTTCTTATATACTCCTGTGTTCTCTCTTCAATATGACAGGAAAGCTCATCAGTTATTTCTGCCTTCAGACGCTTATTTTGAATATTTTTTCCTACTTCTTCTGCATAATTAATCAAAATTTCCACCTCGCAATACATAGATATACGATGCATCGTAATATATTGTATCATCATAAGGTGATTTTGTCAATATGCTCTGACACAGGGGTATCTTCATACCGTTAACAAAAAAAGCTGCCTTGAAATCAGATAAAATCAAGGCAGTTTTTATTTATGTATTTTTTCTGTGGGTTTTTTAGCAGCTCTTATTATAAAAACTGCTTATTTTACTTTATTTATCATAACAGAGCCTATATTGGGGGCGTAGGTGGTCATATTGTTGAAGGAATAGCTTCCGTCGTTACTGAAAGCTATAACGTGCTCACCCTCTGTGAGATAAAGATTAAAGGTCTTCGTTTTATAGTTATCCCAGCTGTACGTGCTTCTGAAAAAAACGTTTTTATCCTTTATGCCGTCAACATATACTGAAATATATCTTTCTATAAGGTCAACGTTATAATCGTGGTATCCGCCCTCTTCGTTGTTAGAATATTCAACGGTAAAGGCATAAACACCCTCTTCGTCTGCAATAAAGGCAAATTCAATACCGCTTCCCGTTTCCGAAGAAATCCAGCCTGCACGCATACCTGAAGAAGAATTTTTATCCTCTTCGTTTGTTGCGCCGCCTATAAAGCTTACCACGTCGAAGGTAGGCTCGTAGTAGTTTTTCATGCTTACCTTCTCAACGGCAGTAAATGAATTTCCCTCATTGAGAATAATTTCATTATATCCTCTTGAAAGATAGAAAATTCCGTCACCGTCACCTGTGATGCTTTCACCGTTAATGATTATAGTGCTGTCGTCTTTAAGTTCACTGAATTTATAATGTCCGTCAGAGGAAGTAACAACGGAATATGCATTTTCTGCCTCAGTGTTTCTTGAAGAAAGCACGGAAACGTAGGTTTTTTCGGTGATATCTGAAGAAATATCAATAAAATCAAGGGTTATACTGCCATCCTTCACACCAACGCTTATTTCATTATCTCCTGCTTTAAGGGGAAGAATACAGGAAACACATTCCATACAGTCTTCCTTTACGGAGGAATGTGCCCTTACCGTATAATTATTTCCGTTACAGCTTACGGTAATATCTGCACTTTTTCTGCCATCTTCACCGGTTGAAGCATTTCCGTAAATGATATC
Source organism: Acutalibacteraceae bacterium (assembly GCA_045591285.1). Classification (GTDB taxonomy): domain Bacteria; phylum Bacillota; class Clostridia; order Oscillospirales; family Acutalibacteraceae; genus RUG806. The sequence continues at coordinate 33,439 of JAZNSP010000042.1, read as the reverse complement.
AAGCTTATACTGAGCCTCTTCGGGTACGTTTACGCTGAAGGTAACTTCAGAGCCTTCATTTATGCCCTTTACACAATTACCCTTACTTACGCTGTAGGCTACGGCATCTGTAGGATAAGCTTCACCGCTTAATAAAGCCTCCTCAGCCTCATATCTTAAAACAATTCCGTCATTTTTGAATTCTTCGCTTTTTCCTCTTGTAATTTCAACGAAAAACGCCTGAGTTTCTCTCTCACAGGGAATTGTGAATTTCAATTCATTATCCGTAACAACGGCATTTTTGACCTCGCATATTTCAGGTGCGATAACGGCACCGCCGAGTCCTTTATAATCCACACTGCTGATTTTTACAGTCAGCACATCACCATCATTAAAGCCGCTGTTTTCAAGATTGATTATTTCGACTCTTGAAGCTTTGTCACCTCCGCCTGCAAGAACGTAGAATTTTTCTTCTGCTTCATCATAGCTTACCGTGGCAATAAAGCCCTTGTTCATAAGAGGATATTTTCCCTTGAGATAATTTCCTATATTGCTGTGGAGCATATCCCACTCTTTTGTTTCAAGCTCATTTCCCTTCATTTTTCCGTAGAAATTATATACCCAATAGTTTGAATTGGGGGTTACGTCATCGGCTACAGTATCAGAAAGATTGTTTGCAAGACGCCAATATGCAACACAGCCGTATGCATCCTCTGCTTCAAGACGGCTTATCCATTTAACGCTTTCACCGGGAATACCGTTTGTTCTCATAAGTCCGTATTCTGAAATACAAACGGGGAGTCTTTCAATGCCTATTTCGTCACAGATGGAATAATAGCCCTGAAAATTATGCTCCATCCAATAAATCGACTGGTCACTGAGCTCGTGCCATACAATAACCTCTGGAAGACAGTCATTTTCCTTACAGTATATAAGAAATTCCTTTATAAAATCATAGTTATAGCCGCAGTGCCCCGGTCCTGCAATTTTTGCATCGGGATTTATTTCCTTCACAACGTCGTATGTAATTTTCCACTGAGAATAGAATTCCTTTCTGTTTTCCTCTTCCCAGAAATTACCGCACCACACGCCGTTATCCATTTCATTATAGATACAATATACTATTTTATCCCTGTAGGCACTTTTTTCAATTTCGCTTACGGTATATTTTACCTTTTCGTTATATTCACTGAAGGAGTCCAGCTGATAATACCAGGTATCGTACATATCCTGAGTATAAACCATAAGCATTTCACCGCCTGCGGATAAAAACGTACCGCTGACGTCCTTTACGTCGCCTATAGGATGCTGAAGGCCCCCGTAGGTCTTTGTGGCAAGAGAATTTATGCCTATGCTTCTTGCAATTTCCTCAGTGGGAATATCCTCTTCGGCAAAGCCGTATAAAAATCCCGATGCTCTGCCTGAAAGCTCACTCTGAGAATTAAAATCAGCTGTTATAACGGGAACGGCAAGTCTGTCAACTACCAGCACTCCTGCTATAAGAAGTGAAAGAACCGCCATAATAAAAACCGGAATAATTCGTTTGAATATATTCATAAGCACCTCTCAGTTAATAAGCAAATTGATTTTTTCAGCATAATATTCAGGGGGAAAGTCAGTAATTACGTACTTATGTAAGCCGTTTTCATCGGGGATAAAATAATTTCTTCCGCTTTCTTCATCAAGACTTGCCCTTCCCTGAACAAAGGAATAGCCTGCCTTTTTTTCGTCACCCGTAAGTGCCAGTAAGGCTGTCATAGGATCCCATGAGCATCTGCCCTTTTCACTGCCGTGCTCAAGAAATGCACGGTAGAGAAAATCACCGTGGCTGAGTTCATTTCCCGATATGACGTTGACACCCGCTTCAAAGCCTAAGAAGGTCACCTCTACAGGACACAGACGACAGAAAATTTCTCCGCCTCTTCTTGAACGTTGATTATTGCAGAAATTATGCTCTTTTCCGCCCTCTTCATCCCATTTTCCTGCCATAACCCAGACCTTTTTTACCTTTTCCTTTACAAGCTCTATTCCGTTTTTATCAGAAAAAGAGTCTGGGCCGCTTAAAAGAAGGTCTGCAAAGATCTGCAAAAAGCCTATTTCCACTATTTCGACCTTTCCTTCACTTTCGCTGAGAAGTCTTCTGTAAAGGCTTACACCGTCTTCTGCAGAGCCGTTGTCCTTAAACTTCACGGCATAAGAGGAAAGGGTTTTCTGATATTTATGATGCCGTCCCTCAAAATCGTCACCCTGAAGGTCAATTCCCAAGGGGATATCCGTTAAGCCCTCAAGGCTTATAAAGCCGTCAACCGAAGAAACGGAATGCTTCATAACAGCATTGATACCCACACCTAAAAGCTTTATTTCGCCTTTTTTATGAGCACGTAAAAGAATTCTCATAGCGGCAAGGTCATCACAGTCCGTCCACCAATCCGTACCTAAAATAAATTCTCTCATACTACACATCCTCACTGAAAAATCAAATGATTTGTTTTACCGAAAGCCGATGCCTTCCCTTACAAAAACAACAGTAAGCTATTCCTGTGCACCCGGCTTTTCATAATTTACAAGCTAACGGACATTATCCTCAAAAAAACCATAATTTTTTGTCATTAAGCATAATGAAATTCCTTTGATTATGTTATTTTTGTATATAATTTATAATAACAACTAAAAAATGTATTGTCAACCACTTATCTTTGTGTTAAACTGTAAAACAATACTATATGCGGATTTATTCGCACTCTTAAAGGTGATTTTATGTTAAAAAACAGAGCTTCGGGTGTGCTTATGCACATCTCAACAGTACCCTCCGATTACGGCATCGGTGTATTCGACGAAAACTGCAGATATTTTGCGGACAAAATAAGCGAAATGGGCTTCGGCTATTGGCAGGTGCTTCCCTTCAATCCCGTTGACAAGGCAAATTCGCCCTACTGCTCCGCTTCCGCTTTTGCAGGAAATATTCTTTTTATAGATCCTAAGGCATTATATAAAGCAGGTCTTTGCAGTGAAGCGGTTTATAAGGACAATATCTATAAGGGCTCTCCTTATACTGCCGATTATGAATTTGCCCTTGAAAAAAGACTCAGACTCTTAAAAACCGCATTTTCCAATATAACCGCTGAAACAGCTGAAAGGGTGAGAGCCTTTTCAGAAGAAAATCCGTGGCTTGCAGATTTTTCACTGTTTATGGCGTTAAAGGAAAAGCACAATGATGCGCCCTGGTGGGAATGGGAAAAGAAATATGCAAGATTTGAAGAGGCTAAGAAGCTTCGTTACGATTTTGAAGAGGAATGTGCCTTCTGGAAATTCACTCAGTATATCTTCTTCACTCAGTGGAACGAATTAAAAGCATATATCAACAAAAAGGGGATTGCAGTAATCGGTGATATGCCCATATACGTTGCTATGGACTCTGCTGACGTATGGGCAAATACCTCTCAGTTTTTAATTGACGAAAAGACACTGAAGCCCGAAAAGGTAGCAGGCTGTCCCCCCGATTATTTCTCAGAGGACGGACAGCTGTGGGGCAATCCCTTATACGACTGGAAATACATGGAAAATGACAGCTACAAATGGTGGCTTTCAAGAATTAAACAGGCTCTCAGCACCTACGACTGTGTGAGAATTGACCATTTCAGAGCATTTGCATCCTTCTGGGAAATTCCCGCAGAATCTGAAACAGCAAAGAACGGAAGCTGGGCAAAGGGCCCCGGAATGAAGCTTTTCAACAAGGTAAAGGATGAATTCGGCGAGCTTCCCATTATTGCAGAGGATTTAGGTATTTTCGGTGAAGACGTAATAAAGCTTCTTTCTGACACAGGCTTCCCCGGAATGAAGGTGGTCCAGTTCGGCTTCGAGCCTGACGGTGACTCACTTCACATGCCTCATAACACGGTTATAAATTCCGTAAATTACTGCGGAACCCACGACAACAACACCCTTTTAGGCTGGCTTTGGGAGGCAAGTGAAAAGGAACGTGCCTTTGCCCTTGATTACGTCGGCTTCACAGGCAGTAACTGGGGTGACGGCGGATATAAATCAGAAAGCTGCCGCAAGATAATAGAAGCCGTGTGGAAGTCCTCATCAAACACCGCAATTATAGCATTTCAGGATATGTGCGGCTTCGGCAGCGATGCAAGAATGAACATCCCCGGAGTTCCGGAAAAGAACTGGCGCTACAGAACCACAAAGGAAACAATAGACAGTGTAGATAAGGAATACTTCAAAAAAATAAATTCCCTCTACAGAAGAACCTATCCCGTATTTCCGTAAAAATATGCAAAAAGCTCAGAGTTACGTTACAGTAATTCCGAGCCTTTTTATTGCTTATTTTTTCAATTTTTTTGCATAGGAAAGCGTCTGCTTCAGGGCGTTTTCTTTATTTATTCCCGCAAGTCTGAGCTTATGGGAATAGGCTAAAATTTCCGAAAAGCTTTTATCGGGTTCAAGTCCTGCTTCTATAAGGTCTTTTCCCTGAACGAAGGGCTCTGACATAATTTCCTCATATATTCTCAGCTTTTCAAAAAGCTGTTCCCCTATGCTCTCATATCTCTCACCCTCATCACATAAAGCAAGATAAATCAGCTCCGTCGGGGCAACGCTTTCATAGAAAAGCTTATTGAAGGATTTTTGAGAAGAGCCTGCCCTTGCCATAACTCCCGGCTTCATATGAAGAAGCGTCATATTAAGACAGTAAGAAATAAGCGCCGTTTCACCGGTTAAGCGTGAAAGAAATTCTTTTACGGCAGCTACACCTATGCTTTCATGGGAATAAGCGTGAATAACACCGTCAATTTCTTTCGTGGCTTCAATTTTACCTAAATCGTGGCATAATAAGGACAGCATAAAGGCGAAGGGATTTTTCGTTTTATCCCTGTATTTTACTCCTCGGTCAAGCACCTCCATAGTGTGAACCCACACGTCGCCCTCAGGGTGATATAAGGGATTTTGCATAAGTCCCGAAAGCGCCTTTATTTCGGGAAACCAGAAGTCAAGTCCGTTTATTTCACGAAGCACCTCAAAAAACACCGAAGGCTTTTCGGATTTCAGAAGAGCCTTTTTCAGTTCACCTTCAATTCTCTCCCTTGAAAGCGTGCTTAAATCTACGGTTTTACATATTTCCTTCGTGCCTTCGTGAACGGAAAAGCCAAATCTTGCGGCAAACTGAGCGAGTCTTAATACTCTCAGAGGATCCTCACGGAAGGTCTTGGAATTCACGTGTCTTAACGTCTTATTCTCAAGGTCCTGTAAGCCGCCGAAATGGTCAATAGTTTCTCCTGTAAGCACGTCTTCCATAAGGGCATTTACGGTAAAGTCACGCCTTTCTGCCGCCTTATATGTTCCGATATCCCCGTCAACACTTACGTCAAAATCTCTGTGACCTCTGCCTGTAGCGGTTTCCTTTCTCGGAAGAGCAATATCTATATCATAGCCTTTAAGAGAGAAAATTCCGAAGCTTTCTCCCACTTCCTTAACTTCACCTATCTTTGATAAAAGCTCTCTTAAAGCAGAAACGCTTATGCCGTGAACCTCAATATCTATATCAATATTTTCATTTTCTCTATGAATAAGCCTGTCACGGACAAAGCCGCCCACAAAATAGGCTCTTCCGCCCAGTGAAGCCGCCTTTTCGGCTATTTCTTTTGCCTTCAGAAGCTCAAGCATATTTTCTCCTTATTGTTAAAATCCCCTATTCCGTCGGGAATAAGGGAAATTTCATCTGTTTTCGTATAAAATTTTAATTCCCTTGAGAAGAAGATTTTCGTCATAAACGGTTTTTCTTCTGCATACGGGAAGAACGAATTTTGCCGCACCGCCCGTTACAACGATATTTACAGCTTCACCGAACTGCTCTTCAACTCTGGCGGCAACACCCTCAATAAACGATGCCTGAGAATATATCACGCCGTTATTGATGCAGGAAGCCGTATCCTGACCGAGAAGACTGTTGGGAGCATAAGGCTTAATTCCCGGAAGAAGTGCCGTTCCCGAAGAAAGAGAATTAAGCGTAAGACCGAGTCCTGAGGTTATCATACCGCCTGCAAAAACTCCGTTCCTATCAAGAACGCTCACCGTTGTTGCCGTTCCCATATCAACTACCACACAGGGAACTCCGTAAAGCACCTTTGCCGCTGTCATATCGGCAATTCTGTCGTTTCCGAGCCTCGTTCTGTCATATCCACCCATAACAAGACCGTCATTGAAGCTGCTGTCTATGACGTGAACCTTTCCGTCAGTAAGCCGTTCCAGTGCCGCTTTTGCAATTTTCGTGAGAGCGGGAACAACGGAGCAGAGCACTGCTTCATCGGGGGATATTTCAAGTGCCGAAAGCTCGTTATAAAGCTCATCACTGCTGTGAAAGCGGTTATCGGGATAATGCTTTATAAACTCGGGCTCATATCCTTCGCGGAAGCCTGCAACACAGATATTCGTATTTCCGATATCAACTGCAATTATCATAGGCTTACTTTTTCTTCCTTTGTCTTCTTGCCCGGCACCTTATAAAGAGCAAGACAGACAGGTGTTGTAATCACGGCGGCGGCTATGGCTTCGGGAATACCGTTTGTACCCACAATACCGAGAATAACACCGAGCACCGTATCAACGGGAATGTTGTTTGCGGCGGCATAAGGCTCCTTGAAGAACAGGTAGATCATACCCATAACAAGAATTGTATTCGTAAAAGCACCCACCACGGCGGCAACAGTTATTGCAACAGACTTCACTGCCTTATTTTTCTTTCCGCTGAATTTAGCTATAATACCCTCAATTGCCTTCACCGTAAAATAGGGTGTAACGCCTACAAGAATTCTCGGAACAAAGCAGATAACTACTGCAAGCACGCTTCCCTTCTGAAGTCCCGGAATTGGAATAAAGGGGGAAAAGGCGAAGGAAAGAAGGCTTGGCGCCGTTGTATTTTTTATAATGCTCGTAAGGCCGAAAACGAAGCCTAAAAAGGCTCCCTTCTTATAGCCTAAAATAACAGAACCGATAATTACGGGCACGTGAAGTATTGTTGCCTTAATTATCGGTAAATCAATAAGACCGATAGGGGTAAAGGCAAGAAGTAAAACAATTGCCGTAAAAAGAGCAAGAATAACCTGATCTCTTACACGTATCTGTCTTTTATTCATATTCATAAAGCTACCTCCCGCTGCTGTTCACAAGGATACAGCGCAATATAACGGCATAAAAATCAACGCCGTTTATAAGAGTACACGTAAAGACCTATGAGCCGTTTGCCTGATGTCCCGAAGGTACATCGGCGGCTCTTTCACGTCCATACACCTTATATTATACAAACTGCATATTGCGAATTCAAGTTTTTTGTGTCTTTTTCTCATTTTTCATTATCTTGTTTAGTTAAACTATTTACAAAAGCGGATTTTTTTTGTATAATTTACAAATAAATCGGTCAGAGGAGGTCTTGTTATGCTCAGCGGAAAAACGGTTATACTGGGAATAAGCGGCGGAATTGCCTGTTATAAGGCTTGCGAGCTTACTTCTCTTCTTGTAAAACAGCACTGCGACGTACACGTAATTATGACTAAGGGGGCATTGGAATTTCTCACTCCCCTTACCTTTGAATCACTTACGGGCAACAAGGTTTATACTGATATATTTGACGAAAGTGCAGGTACTGAAATACCCCATATTTCTCTTTCAGCCAAGGCTGATGCCTTTATAGTGGCTCCCGCAACGGCAAATATCATAGCAAAGCTTTGTCACGGTATTGCAGACGATATGCTCACCTCCACTGCCCTTGCCTCAGTATGCCCTAAAATTATAGCTCCCGCTATGAACACAAGAATGTATGAAAATCCCGTAACTCAGGATAATATCTCACTTCTTATGAAATACGGTTGGAACGTTATCACACCCGACGAAGGAAGACTTGCCTGCGGCGACACGGGAAGGGGAAAGCTTGTTCCTCCCGAAAAGCTTCTTGACAGTGTTCTTCTTGCCGCCGCAAAAAATAAGGATATGTCGGGACTCAGGGTGTTGGTTACAGCAGGTCCCACAAAAGAGTCAATTGATCCCGTAAGATATATAACGAACCGTTCAACAGGTAAAATGGGCTATGCTCTTGCAAAAAATGCGGCATTGAGAGGTGCCGAGGTCACTCTCGTTTCAGGCTGTGACAATATGCCCGATCCCTCATTCATAAACACCGTTCACGTTTCAAGCGCAAAGGATATGCTTGAGGCAGTGAAGGAATATGCCGTAAGCAGTGATATTATCGTCAAGGCGGCGGCAGTTGCCGACTACCGACCTGAAAGCGTTGCCTCGGATAAAATAAAGAAAACCGACGGCTTCTCTTCAATCAGTCTTGAAAAAACAGACGATATTCTGAAATATCTCGGTGAAAACAAAAAAGAAAATCAGACTCTCTGCGGATTTTCAATGGAAACCAAGGATCTTATTGAAAATTCAAAAAATAAGCTTATGAAGAAAAACCTTGATATGATATGTGCAAATAATCTTAAAACTGAGGGTGCAGGCTTCGGTGTCAGCACAAACGTTATCACAATGATAACGGAAAATGAGGAAATTGCCCTTCCCCTGATGTCAAAGGATGAAGCAGCAGACAACATTTTTACAAAGCTTCTTGAAATCAGAAAAGTATAAAAACAGAAAAAACATCTGAAAAGAATTTATCGTTCTTCTCAGATGTTTCTTTTTTTACACGGTTTTCGTTATTTCGTACATTTCATTTCCTTCATCATCAAGAAGCATAAGGGAAGAAAGTCCTAAATTGTTGACAACGTTCTGCCAACGCTCTTTCATATCCTTACCCTCGTCGTCAATATAGTTTACAGGTAAGAAGCCTGCCTTTATGTAGGTTGCAAGGGCAGGAAGACGGCTGTCGCCCGTGAGAAGAAATATCTTTTTCTTGCCGATGGAAATGAGCTTTGCAAGGCTGTCGTCGGCTATAAAGCTGCCGAGTCCTCTGCCTCTGTGCTCAGGCTTTACGGCAACCATGTGAATATATCCCATTCCCGTGCTCCACATATCCGGAACCACAGTGTAGGTTGCTATTTTTTCACCGTCTTTTTCCAGAAAATACGTATCTCTGTAAGGATCGGGACCGTCAATATTAATAAGCTCATTCTGAAATCTTTCATAAGCCGTCAAAGGATCAATAAGTCCCTGAGAGCATATTTCAACCCAGTCCTTTATATCCTCTTCTCCCTTGAATTTAACCACGCTGTAGCCTTCAGGCAAGGGAATATTTCTTGTTCGGGGCGCAAAATTATACATTTTAAGACTGCTCATTACAACTCTCCTTGCAGCATTTTTTTACATTATACAACAAAAAACCGCCGTTTCAACACTCAAAATCTCTTAACATCAAAATAATTGATAAAATCCGTTGATTTATTTGAAAATGTCTGATAAAATACGCCTATAGTCCGATATCGTACAGTTGTTCAATATCCCACAAGGAGAGTATATATGGCTGATACTAAAATTCACAGAGCTGAAGACAGAAGAGTAAAAAGAACAAAAAGAGTTCTCAGAGAATGTCTTTTTTCACTGCTTGAGGAGAAAAGCATTGAAAATATCACTGTAAAGGAGCTTACTGAGGCGGCTGACGTAAACCGTTCCACCTTTTATTTCTATTACAAGGATATAAACGATATGATGATTCAGATACAGAATGAAATTTTTGAAGTGTTTGAAGAAACGGTTATATCTCCGCAGGCATACTTTGTTACTGTTGATGATTTTACCGAATACTGCAAACGCTTCCTTCTGTTCTGCAAGGAATATGAGAAAATATGCAAATTCGTAGTAAGCAACGATCCGAATAATAATCTTGCAAAAAAAATCAAAACAAGTCTTCTCAGACATATTCCCGACTCAACGAAGGTTTTTGCCGAAACCGATCCGAGATATTATCTGACCTGCTATGCTCTTTCTTCAATGTGGGAAACAATTATCCAATGGATGTATGACGGAATGAAAATCGAACCGGAAAAAATGGCAGAATTTATGGCAAAATGTTATTTTTACGGCGGAAGGACACAGATTGTCCCTTCAGGGAATTAATTCCCTCTTGAAATTTGCTCTTTATTATAATATAATTCAGCATAGGAATTGTGTTCAGTAATCAAACAAACTCAATTGCGGAGGAATTTATAATGAAAAAAACATCTCAGAAAATTCTTTGCCTGATTGTTTGTCTGACGGTTATTTTTTCTTCAGTAATAACTGTTCTGGCTTTTCAGGAAACAGCAGCAGGCACAAAAAAAGATCCTTATGTAATTTCAGATGCATCTGATCTTGACAAATTATCTCAGGCTGTAAAAGACGGAGATAGCTTTGCGGATAAATATTTTGTTCTTGATAACGACATTGAAGTAAGCTCCGCGTTCTCCCCTATAGGAACAAAGGAAACTCCCTTTTCAGGAAACTTTGACGGAAAAGGCTTTGAAATATCAGGACTTGATATAGTGTCCGATTATGCAGGTCTTTTTGCAGTTACAGATTCAGCTTCTGTTTCTTCACTCAAGGTATCGGGCTGTTTTGATGCGATAGAATATGCAGGTGCAATTGTTGCTTATGCAACAAACACCGTCATAACAGACTGCATAAGTGATGCCGAAGTTTATGCAGACGATTACTGCGGCGGTATCGTAGGTTATATCAGTTCAGGTAAAATTTCAGGCTGTTCAACACCCGCTTCTGCATATATCGGCGGATATAATGAATATTGCGGCGGTATTGCAGGCTACAGCGGAGCAGAAATCAACTCTTGCACAAACAAAGCCTTTATTTCAGGTGAAAAACATGTCGGCGGTATTGCAGGTCAGTCAACAACCGCAATTATCTCCTCTGTAAACAATGCAAACATTTCTTCCTACAGCTCAAACCTCGGCGGTATTGCAGGTCTTGCTTCAGGCACTGTAAAATACTGCAAGAACACAGGTAAGGTAAGTGCTGATTACACAGGTGTTGAAAACACAGGCGGTATTGTTGGTCTTGCTTTAGAGGTTGAGATAGTTGAATGTTATTCAACAGGCAAAGTAACGGCTAAAGGTAATAATGCCGGCGGTATTGCAGGTAAGCTTACCAACAGCTCAGTAACAAACTGCATCAATACAGGCGCTGTTTCAAATACAAAGGATAACACAGGCGGTATATTCGGTTACGCTTCAAATTCTTCTGTTTCAAAATGTATTTCAACCGATACAGTAACTTCATCAACTGCTACTCTCGGTGCAATAGGCGGCTTCGCTTCAGGCACTGTAACAGACTGTTACTATAACAGCGACAGTAATTCCTCAGCTCTTTACAGCGGAACAGCAACCGGCACAACAGGTCTTACAGCCGAAAAGCTCTCTGCTGCAGAAAATTTCCCCCTTCTTGATTTCAAGAAAATCTGGACAATCAACGAGGCTCATTCAAGCTTCCCCCTTCTTTTATCAATCCCCTTCCACACCTTTGAGGAAGCAGAACACACCCTTCCCGACTGCACAGATGACGGTATCATCAGAGGTGTATGCATCTACTGCAAAGAAGAGTCTGTAGAAATTTTCCCTGCATTAGGTCACTCTTATGTAATCACCGCACAGCAGAGTGCTTCTTGCACAACTGACGGTTATGTGGATAAATATTGCGCTGTCTGCTCTTACAGCACAACCGACGAAATAGAGGCCTACGGACACACCGATGTTGACGGAAATAAAACCTGCGACGTATGCTCACAGAAAATTCCCTCTGACAAGGACTCAAGAAGCTTTTTCCAGAAAATCGCAGATTTCTTCAAATCAATAATTGATTGGATTGAAAATCTTTTCGACTTCTGCTGATTAACAAACGGCACACTTTCATAAGAAGGTGTGCCGTAATTCTTTTATGAAATTAAATAGGATTTGATAGTTAATTTCACATCAAGTCCTTTATCCACTGAGCGAATATACCGAGATATTCTCTCATTATGTAGGTAGGAAGTACGGGAAGAGGAGTGTAAGCAGGAATACTGTGAAATTCAAGTGAAGTTCCCTTGACAGAAAGCGATGCTCTGTAAATGTGAAAATTATTTGTGACAATTGCAACGTCTGTATTAAGCCCTTCTTCTTCAATAATATCTCTTGAAAAAGCAATATTCTCTCTTGTGTTTACGGATTTATCCTCAAGATAGAGCCTGTCCTCCGAAATGCCTTTTTTTATAAGTTCCCTTTTCATACAAAATGCTTCTGAAATATCCTCGTTACTACCCTGCCCGCCTGCAAGCACGGCGTTTGAGTCAGGATTTTCATTGAGAAATTCATAAGCCGCATCAATTCTCAGAGAAAGCATATCACTGGGGGTTTCACCGTAAACCGCACAGCCAAGCACTATAAGAGTTGCATTCTCAGGAGGTGTCTTATTGAGAGCATTAAGCATACAAACGCTTTCAACGGCAAAAAGAAGGGAAAAAAGTGAATAACCCGTTATGAGTATTCCCGTAATAACCTTGCCGACCTTCTTTTTTTCCGATAGCTCACGAAGCTTCCTTCCGAAAACGCCCCACAAAAACAGAACTCCGAAAAACAAGGCGCCCGCAAGATTTCCCATATTGAAAACACCGCTGAATACAAAGGGGATCATACACCACACGTAACCGACAGCACCCACAAGCATTTTAATTATTCTAATAACCGTCATTTCTATCACCGACAACATAATACAACAAAAGAAAACATAATTCAACAAGGTTTAATTTTTCTTAATCAAATTTAATAAAAGCTTCAAAAACAAAAAAGACTTGATATTTCTGAAAAATTGTATTATACTATGTTTCATAATTCAATATCCGCTGGTGTGGCTCAATGGCAGAGCAGCTCATTCGTAATGAGCAGGTTGCAGGTTCGATTCCCGTCACCAGCTCCAGAAAAAAGACCAAGTCAACCGACTTGGTCTTTTTTCAATGAAATAAATCCTTGCAGGATTTATGAAATAATGCTTCGCATTATGAAATAGCTGTCGCTATGAAATACGCTGTGGCGTATGAAGGATTTATTTTATTTCATATCGAGCAAATGCGAGATATTTCATAATCCGTCAGGATTATTTCATATTTTCCGTCAGGAAAATATTTCATTATTCATTTAGACCGAACGGATTTTCGTTTGTATCACACAGCTAATGAACAATTAATAATAAATAATTACATCTCGACAACCAAGCATATTTATTATATAATATATTTAATTATCATAATTTCTTCGGTGATGACAATGGACAACGTTACTTTAATCGGTATGCCCGGAGCAGGGAAGAGTACGGTGGGAGTGCTTCTGGCGAAATCCCTGATTTCCGACTTTACGGATACAGACCTTATTATTCAGAACAGAGAAAAATCCTCTCTTGTTGACATAATCAGTTCAAGGGGAACCGATTATTTCATAAAGCTTGAAGAAAACACAATTCTTTCCTGTGATTTTCACAATACCGTTATTGCTACGGGCGGAAGTGCGGTTTACGGTGAAAAAGCTATGAAGAAGCTTTCGGAAAATTCAGTTATTATATATCTGAAGGTTAGGCTTTCCGAGCTGATTAAACGCCTCGGTGATATCACCACAAGGGGAATTGCCATGGATAACAATATGGGAATACCTGAGCTTTTCAGTGAAAGAACCCCTCTTTACGAAAAATATGCACATATCACCGTTGATTGCACTGAGATTACCCCTGAAGAATGTGTAAATGAAATAATAAAAAAATTAAGTGAGAAAAATATATGAAAAAAATCCTTTTCGTCTGCCACGGCAATATCTGCAGAAGTCCTATGGCAGAGTTTATTTTAAGAGATATGGTAACAAGGGCAGGGCTTGAAAACGAATATTTCATCCGTTCTGCCGCAACGTCATACGATGAGATTTTTATGGGCAGGGGCAACCCTGTTTATCCTCCCGCAAGACAGCAGCTCCTTCTTCACGGCATTGATCCGACGGGTAAAACTGCCGTAAAGCTTCAGAAGGAGGATTATGATAAATACGACCTTATTATTGGTATGGACAGCAATAATATGAAAAATATGGGTATTATTTTCGGAAGCGATCCCGAAAATAAAGTAAAAAAGCTCCTTGACTACTGCGGCGGCGGGGACGTTGACGATCCCTGGTACACAGATAAATTCAAGGAAGCTTATGAATGTATTTATAAAGGCGTTGAGGCACTTTTCAGAGAATTAAACTAAGGTGCCGTCAAAGAAGGCAGTTCTGAACCATACCTCACCCACCTCAAAAAACTGACCGTTGAGATAATTAAGAATTCCCGCATCAGTCCTGAAGGTAAAGCCTGTTTTGTATGAGCAAAGGCACTGCTTTTTATAGCCGCCGTATTTTTTATTCTGAGCATTTGTTCCGTATTTTCCGTCACCTAAAAGAGGACAGCCCATTGAAGCCATGTGTGCTCTTATCTGATGAGTTCTGCCTGTGAAAAGCTCCACTTCAACGAGAGATAGATCCCCTTTTGTTTCAATAACGGTATAGCCGGTTTTAATGCTCTTTCCGCCGGGCACGGCCTTTGAGAGAACGGTCACGGTATTTTTTTCTTCGTCCTTCTTTATAAAGCCCTCTGCCACACCCTTTTTCTGAGGCGGTTTTCCTATAGTGATACAAAGATATCTCTTTTCGATCTCACGAAGCTTTATTTTTTCGTTGAGAATTCTTAAAGCTTCCGCATTTTTTGCCGCAATAACAATACCCGAAGTATTTCTGTCAATGCGGTTTGCCAAAGCAGGAGCAAAGGATGCCTCATTTTTTGGATCGTATTCCCCTTTTTCATAGAGATACCTCTGAACTCTCGTTATGAGCGTATCCGTATATTCACCCTCGTCGGGATGGGAAAGAAGACCTACTTTTTTGTTGAGAAGCATAATATTTTCGTCCTCATAAACGATATCAAGCTGCTTTCCCGCACCTAAGAAGGAATATTTTTCCTGACTCGGTGCAAAAAACTCGTCGTTTATATACATCTCAACCCTATCGCCCTCTTTAAGCCTTGTGGAAATTTCCGCTTTTTTTCCGTTAAGCTTTATTCGCTTTGTGCGGAGATATTTATACAAAAGGGATTTAGGCAGAAGAGGAACGGTTTTTGTAATAAACTTGTCAAAACGCTGATCAGCATCATTTTTAGCAATAATAAATTCTTTCATAAGAGGAATTTTACAACATATAAAAAATTTTTTCAAGAAGAAGGAAAAGAATTATGAAAATAATGACCTTCAACATTCAGCACTGCAATTACTTCCCCGAAGGCAGAATAGATTTCCTGCCCTTCAGAGATGCCGTTCTCTCTTCCGATGCCCATATAATCGGTCTTAACGAGGTAAGAGGCAAGGGGCTTATCAAAGGCTATACGGATCAGATAAAAAAGCTCTCCTCACTTACGGGATATAAGGGATATTTCGGGAAGGCTATTTCCGTAAAGGGCCTTGCACCCTACGGCAACGGTCTTTTAACAAAACTACCCTTAATCAGTGCCGAAACCGTAAAGATCCCCGATCCCAAAGAAAAAACGGGAACTGAAAGCTATGAAACAAGATGCATAATAAAGGCCGTAATAGGTGAAAATGAAAAATATACGGTTCTTATAACTCATTTCGGACTGAACGGTGACGAAAGAGAAAATGCGGTAAAAGCTCTTCTTTCTCTGGCTAAAAATGAAAGATGCATCATTATGGGAGATTTCAACTGCACACCTGACAATAAGGTTCTTGCTCCTCTTTTTGAGAGGTTTAACTGCTCAGATACAGAGGATTTTACCTTCCCCTCAGATAAACCGGTAAAAAAGATAGACTATATTTTCACATCCCCCGATATTGAGGTAATAAATAAAGGCACCGTAACGGACGTTGTTTCCGACCATCTTGCTCAGTGGATTGAAATAAAGGAGAAATAATATGACACTTGAAGCGGCAAAAGCAAGAATTGACGAGCTTTGTGATAAGCTTAATTTCTTATCATATAAATACTATGTAGAAAACGAAAGTCCCGTAAGCGACTACGATTACGATATGCTCCAAAGAGAGCTTAAAGAGCTTGAAGAGAAATTTCCTTCACTTGTGAGAGCCGACTCCCCTACGCTGAGAGTCGGCGGTCAGGCAGAAAACACCTTTGCGCCCGTAACCTTTGAAGTAAGACTGGAAAGCCTTCAGGATGCCTTCAGCTTTGAAGAAATTGATGCCTTCAACAAAAGGGTGACAGACACAGTCGGCACTGTGACCTATGTGGCAGAGCCGAAAATTGACGGACTTTCCGTAAATCTCGAATATAAAAACGGCGTTTTCGTAAGAGGTGCCACAAGAGGCGACGGAAATACAGGCGAGGACATCACCGAAAATCTCAGAACGGTAAAATCAATTCCCTTAAAATTAAGGCAGGATATTGATATCACCGTAAGAGGTGAAGTGTATATGTCAAAGGCGGTTTTTGAGAAAATCACCAAAAAGCAGGAGGAGCTTGGTGAAGCACCCTTCAAAAATCCCCGAAATGCCGCCGCAGGCTCTTTAAGGCAGAAAAATCCTCAGATAACCGCCGAAAGACAGCTTGATATTTTTGTTTTCAACGTTCAGAAATATGAGGGCAGTGAATTTTCGGACCACAAAAGCTCCCTTGATTTCTTAAAAAATCTCGGCTTCGTAACGGTGCCCTTCTACACTCAATGCGATAATATCAGTGAAGCAAAGAAAGAGCTTGAAAGAATAGGGGAATTGCGTTGCACCCTTCCCTTCGATATTGACGGTGCAGTTATCAAGGTGAATTCCTTCTCTCAGAGAAAGGCACTCGGCAGCACGGCAAAGTTTCCCCGATGGGCAATCGCCTATAAATATCCCCCTGAAGAAAAGGACACAGTTCTCAGAGATATTGAAATAAGCGTGGGAAGAACGGGTGTGCTTACACCCACCGCAGTTTTCGACAGCGTTCTTCTTGCAGGCTCAACCGTTTCAAGAGCCACTCTTCACAATCAGGACAGAATAAACGAATTATCCCTTGCAATAGGTGACACCGTGACAGTAAGAAAAGCGGGTGACATTATTCCTGAAATAGTAGGTGTAAAAATCCGTTCGGGAAATGAGGTTTTTTCTTATCCCGAAACCTGTCCCTCCTGTAATTCAAGGGTATTCCGTGACGAAGGTGCGGCGGCTATGCGTTGCACAAATCCCGAATGTCCTGCACAGATATTAAGGCTTCTTATACACTTCTGCTCCCGTGATGCTATGGATATTGAAGGTCTTGGCGATGCTCTTTTACAGATATTCACCCAAAAGGGTATGATAAGAGATGCCTCCCATATCTACACTCTTAAAGCAGAGGACATAGCCTGTCTTGAGGGACTTGGGGAAAAATCCGCTTCAAATATTCTTTTAAGCATAGAAAACTCAAAGAAAAACGACCTTTCAAAGCTTATTTTTGCACTGGGAATTAACCATATAGGTGAAAAAGCCGCAAAGCTTCTCTCGGCTCATTTCGGAAGCATTGAAAGAATAATGACCGCAACAGAAGAAGAAATTCTTGAAATAGAAGGCTTCGGTGCAATAATGGCAAAAGCAGTCACGGAGTATTTCTCTCACCCCGAAACAGTAAAGCTTCTTGAAAAGCTTATTTCTCTCGGTGTCAATACGAAAAATCTCACTGAAATAAAGGATGAACGCTTCAAGGGAATGACCTTCGTTCTCACAGGTGCTCTCACACAGTTTACAAGAGATGAAGCCACGAAAATAATTGAAGAGTTCGGCGGAAAAGCCGCTTCCTCGGTATCAAAGAAAACCTCCGTCGTTCTTGCAGGTGAGGATGCGGGAAGTAAGCTGAGAAAAGCAAACGAACTGGGAATAAAGGTA
The DNA here is from genome assembly GCA_045591285.1 of Acutalibacteraceae bacterium. GTDB lineage: Bacteria > Bacillota > Clostridia > Oscillospirales > Acutalibacteraceae > RUG806. The sequence continues at coordinate 15,624 of JAZNSP010000042.1, read as the reverse complement.
ATAAGCGAGGAAGAATTTTCCGAAATGATAAAGTAATCCGAAAGGAAGATATACAGTGAAAAACAAAATCTGCCAATATATAGACTCACAAAGGGATTTATTCCTTTCCGACTTAAAGGCTCTTGTTGATATAAGAAGTGTACGTGAAGCCGGAGAAAAGGGTATGCCCTTCGGCAAAGGTCCCGCAAGAGCACTTTCAAAGGCGGGAGAAATATGCGAAAGCCACGGCTTTCAGATGATAAATTTAGAAAACTACGCAGGAGAAGTGACCTACGGAAACGATCCCGTACTTATGCTTCTTGCTCATCTTGACGTTGTTGACGAGGGTGACTTCTGGACATACGAGCCTTACAATATGAAAATTGAGAACGGAAGAGCCTACGGAAGAGGCACCACCGACGACAAGGGTGCGGCCCTTTGCTGTCTTTACGCTATGAAGGCTGTAAGAGAGCTTTTCGGTGAACCTAAAAGAGCTGTAAGGCTGGTTATGGGCTGTGCAGAGGAAACAGGCAGTGAGGATATGGACTATTATTTCTCAAAAAGACCTTATCTTCCCTACACTCTTTCACCTGATGCCGATTATCCCCTTATAAATCTCGAAAAGGGCAGATTTGCCCCCTCATTCATAAAAAAAGTGAAAAATGACGGCACGAAGGCTCTCGTTTCCTTCAGAGGCGGCAACACGGGGAATATAGTTCCCTGCAAGGCGAGTGCTCTTATTTCGGGAATTGACCGTGAGGAAATAACGGCAACCGCGAAAAAAGCAGAGGAAGATACCGGCGTTAAATTCAGCCTTACAGAAAAAGACGGACTTACTCAAATTTCCGCCTTGGGCATTTCCTCACACGCGGCTCATCCCGAAGGGGGAAATAACGCTCAGACAGCGCTTATTCACCTTATAAATCTCCTTCCCCTTACTGAAAATGAAGTCACATTATCCTTCAAGGCTTTAGAAACACTTTTTCCCCATAAGGAAACCGACGGCACGTCAGCGGGTGTAAAAATGAGTGATGAGATTTCAGGTGCTCTTACACTGAATTTCGGTGTTCTTCACTTTTGTGACGGAGTAATAAGAGGCTCTCTTGACCTTCGCTGTCCCATACCGGCAAACGAAGAAAACGTAAAGAGGGTTATAGAAAATAAGCTTTCCGAAAACGGCTTTTCCTTTGAAGGTGAGCCTGAAATGATACCCGTTCACTACGTGCCTGAGGATGCTCACATTATCAAAACGGCACTCAGGGTATATGAGGAATACACAGGTCTTAAAGGTGAGTGTCTTGCCATAGGCGGCGGCACTTACGTCCACGGTATTGAGGGCGGAGTTGCCTTCGGTATAGAATTTCACGGAACTGATTACAAAATTCACGGCGCAGACGAATTTGCAGTTATTGACGAGCTTTTACTTACTGCAAAAATGTATGCCGCAATAATATACGAGCTTTGCTACTGACAAGGAAGAAAAAACTATGAAAGTTGAACTTTTAGCCCCTGCCGGCTCCTTTGAGAGTCTGAAAACCGCACTTTATTTCGGTGCTGATGCCGTTTATTGCGGCGGTCCTATGCTGCAGCTGAGAGCCTCAGGTGCAGGCTTTTCCTTTAAGGAACTGAAGGAAGCTGTGGAATATACCCACGAAAAAGGTAAAAAAATCTACGTCACCGTAAACTGCTTTGCACAAAACGAGGAAATTGACCTTCTCGGCGAATATGCAAATAAGCTTTACGGTATGGGTGTTGATGCCGTAATCGTATCAGATCTGGGCGCCGTGTGTGAAATAAGAGAAAAATGCCCCTCTCTTCCCGTACATATAAGCACTCAGGCAAACACACAGAACTATAAAACCATTGAGATGTATCATAAATTAGGCGTTGAAAGAGTTGTTCTCGGCAGAGAAATGACTATGCAGCAGATAGAAAGCCTTAAAGGCAGAATTCCCGACGGAATGGAAATTGAAGTCTTTGTACACGGTGCTATGTGTATGGCTTATTCGGGCAGATGTCTTTTAAGCTCCTTCTTATCAAACCGTTCGGGCAACCGCGGTGAATGCTCACAGCCTTGCAGATGGAATTACTATCTTATGGAGGAAAAAAGGCAGAATATGTTCCTGCCCGTAATTGAAGAGGACGGTGCTACGGCAGTGCTCAGCTCCACCGACCTTAAATCAATTGAATTCTTAGACAGACTGGAAAAAGCAGGAATAAGCTCCTTCAAGATCGAGGGCAGAATGAAATCCCCCTATTACGTGGCAACTGTAGTAAATGCCTACAGACAGTATATGGACAAAAAGGCTACCCTTGAAGAATGTGAAAATGAGCTTGACTGTGCTTCTCACCGCCCCTTCGCTTCAGGCTTCTACTTCGGTGAAGCAAAGGCAGATCCCAACAATGACGGGCTTTATCATCAGACCTGCTCATTTATCGGAATTGTTCTTGAGGATATGGGTGAAGGCTACTATTTAGTCGAGCAGAGAAACCGCTTCAATGTTGGTGACACCCTTGAAATTCTCTCCCCCTCAAAAATCGGTATGTCCTTTGAGGTCACTTCAATAAGAAGCCGTAAGGGAGAAGAGAGAGAAAGTGCACATCTCGTTCAGGAAAAGGTTCTCGTTTATTGCGACAAGCCTCTTCACGAGGGAGATATCCTCAGAAAGCGTATTCAATAGAAAAGACACGCAAAAACAATACCGTGTTATGCTACTTGTTAAGAATTGTTATTGACAAATTAATTGCTTTTATTTATAATAACAATGGCTATGAACATATTATCTGATTTATTGTTCATAAATGTCGTATAAAGGAGATATATCGATATGCTTTTTTACATCGTAAACTATAACGTTATCTGGGGTTGCATTATTTCCGCTATTCTCGGTGCAGGTGCCGTTGCTCTTTTCTTCCTTCTTAAAGGCGGCAAGCCCAAGAAGACTATTGATGATATGAAGCCCACTCCCAAAAGAGAAATGATTATAGGTCTTCGTGACAATGCAGAAGCATTCTCTGATCTTTACGAGCCTCTTTTCCTTCTCGCTTCAGGCAAAACAGCAAGAAGAGATTGGATCTTTGATGCTTGGAACACAAGAGTAAACGAGCTTGACGGCTACAGTGAATTCAAGTCTGTTTTCACAAAGTTCTTCGGCGACGTTGCATCATGGAAGGGCAAGAAGGGCAAGTACGTTAAGAATGCCGATAAGCTTCTTAAATTCATCTTCAAGGCAGGTATCACCCGTGAGGATGCAAGTGTTATCACAGCAAACGAAACAACTGCTGAGAAGTACGACATCATCGGTGCAGGCTCAATTGAAGCAGGCGTAGAATACGATGTATTCGTTCCCTACTGGAGCTTCACTGCAGTTGCTGATGACGAAGCAACAGAAACCGTTCTTTCAAAGGGCGCTATCAGATAAAAAATACATAAAAAAATCACGGCTTGGCTACAAAACGTAACCAAGCCGCTTTTTTGTTATTTAACGTATTTTTTTATTTCATTTATGAATATATCGCCGTAAAGCCGTGCTTTTACCTCACCTACACCTGAAACCTCAAGGAATTCTTCCATAGTTACAGGTGCTTTTTCTGCCATATCCGAAAGGGTTGCGTTGGAGAAGATTATATAGGCAGGAACCTTCTCTTCTCTTGCCACTCTCATTCTCACTGCCCTTAATATATCGTAAAGAGTGACGTCGCCCACGTTGAGAGAGTGAATTCTCTTTGCCGTCTTCTTTTTTTCCTCAGCCCTTCTCATCTCAACATATACTTTTTCCTTACCGAAAATAACACTGTCGGCTTTTTTCGTGAGAACTATTGCATCAAATTCATTTCTCTCAGCAAGTCCTGAAAAAATCAGCTTATCAAAAATACTTCTTATTTCATCTGCCGAATATTCCTTCATAGCACCGTAGCTTTTAATATTCTGCAGTCGGTTTTCGGTAATTCTCTTATCCTGACTTGCTCTTAACACCTTTATTATAAAGGTTTCACCCGTAGAATATCCGAGGTTCAGCCTTACCTCCCTTATGCAGTGAAGAATTTTTACGGCACTTTCCGTTACGTCAACCGTTTCGTGAGGCACTCTACAGTTTCCGCAGTTATCACAGAATTCCTCTGCACCCTGAGAGAAATATTTCAGCATATATTTTCTCAGACAGCCTGTGGTATTACAGTAGGTCACCATAGCGTCAAGCCTTTCGTTTTCGGCTTTTAACACCTGCTGTTTTTCTTCCTCAGACATTTCCACGTTTTCCTCGGCATTATTAATGAGGAATTTTGCGGTCATTATATCCTTGGGGGAAAACAGCAATATGCAGTCGGCTTTTTCGCCGTCACGGCCTGCCCTTCCCGCCTCCTGATAATACGCCTCAGGACTTTTGGGCATATTATAATGAATTACGAAGGAAACGTTGGATTTATCAATTCCCATTCCGAAGGCATTGGTTGCTATCATAATGCTTTTTCTGTCAAAAATAAATTCATCCTGATTTTCACGCCTTTCCTCATCACTGAGTCCTGCGTGATATCTTGTTGCGGAAAATCCCCTGTCATTCAATTCCTCCGCGACTCTTTCAACATCCTTTCTTGTGGAGCAATAAACAATTCCGCTTTTGTTTTTCCTTTCACCTAAAAGCCTTATGAGCTCCTTCATTTTATCTCCTGAACGAAGCACGTCAAAGTATAAATTCGGTCTGTCAAAGCCTGTTATAAGCTTATAAGGATCTCTCAGCCCCAAAAGCCTTGCGGTATCCGTCTGTACCTGCTTCGTTGCAGTTGCGGTAAATGCGGCTAAAACGGGCCTGTAGGAAAGAGCCTCTATAAACTGAGGAATTTTAAGGTAAGCAGGTCTGAAATCCTGTCCCCACTGAGAGATGCAGTGCGCCTCGTCAACAGCAACCAAGGCAATATGAATATCCTTTATCACGGATAAAAAGCCTTCCGTCATAAGCCGTTCGGGTGCTACGTAAATTATCTTATATTTCATTTCGGACATATATCCGTAAACCTTCCTGAGCTGAAGGGGCGTGAGAGAGCTGTTGATATATGCCGCAGAAATTCCCGCATTTTTCAGAGAAAGCACCTGATCCTTCATAAGAGAGATAAGAGGAGAAACCACAATAGTAACACCCTTCATCATAAGTGCAGGAAGCTGATAGCACATACTTTTTCCGCCGCCCGTGGGCATAATTCCGAAAACATCACGTCCGTTCATAAGAGCATCAATTATTTCCTCCTGCCCCTTACGAAAGCTTCTGAAGCCGAAATATTTACTTAATAATTCATATCTTCTGTCCATAACCTTCTCCGAAGAAAAAATACATCTTAAATATTAAAATATGCCCTTATACGCTCAATGCTAAAACCTCTGGTGTCATTTTTCAAAGCTTTTTCTTCTTTTTCAGCTATACCCTCAATTTCGTCTGTGATAATATCAATACCTTTATCTTCAAGTATTTCCACACAGGCCTCATACCACGACATATCACGGTTTGCATTTGAAAAACAAAGTGAAAGAACGTCACCGAAACCGATACAAGAGCAGGTTACGACAAGTCCGTATTTTCTCGTATCTCCGTTTACAAACTGAAGCCTTTCAATATCGGATAATAAGCTGTCGGGAAGTGTACAGGCGCCGTAATTCGTAAATATCGTCGTAACACCTGCATGAGTATTCTTCTGCATCTTTCTCATAACGGGCTGTTTTATTATATTGGGAACTATTCTTATAATCGGATTATTTACAAGTGCTCCGTATTTGTTTATGACCTTCTGAAGATGCTTTATTTTTAACTGTGCTCTGAGCTGTCCTCTTGTTTCTTCGAGGATTTCATCTAAAGTAACATCAAACCTGCCCTTTGGTTCAAAGGTAACAAAAGACTGAATAGTAAAATTTCTGACAGTCATAGTGGGGAAAAATCTGCGGAGATTTACCGGTATTGCAATAGTTATGGGCTCAGTTATAGGCTCTTTACGGCTCTTTATAATTCCAAGAATCAGAACAGCCGTAAGATATTCCGTTACGGTCATATTCTCTTTATGTGCCAGCTCTCTGATTTTTGACGTGCTCATTCTCGCAAAAAGAAGCCGTGTATAGCCTTCTTCGTATTCCTCTGAAAAATGGAAGGCTTTTTTATTATTCCCCTTTTCCTTTTCATCGCCGTCAACATAATAATCCTGAAATGCATTGGTTATATTTATTGAAGGATCTTCTTTTGTTTCATATTTCCCCGTTACACCCTTTCTCAGTTCATTATAACGGGTAATAAGCGCCTTGAAATAGATAATAATTCCTTTGCCGTCACCTAAAGAATGTGAGCATTCAATATTTATTCTGTTTTTCTTATATGTAATTCTGAAGTCGGGTAAGCCGTCTTTTCGCATAACTATAGGCTGTAAGCCTGAAGAATTTTCCTCTCTTATTTCAGGCAGTTTATCGGAAAGAACAAGATAATTCCAGAAAAAGCCTTTTCTGAGATAAGAATATATTGCAGGATAATAAGGCATAAGCTCTTCACAGGCTTTCTCTAATGCGACTTTGTCAATTTCGTGATTAAAATATGCACTGAAACGGAAGGTTCTTCCCCAATCGGCATCCGACAGCGAAGAAAACATAATTGCCGCAGTATCAACCTTAAACCACTTAAAATCAGACATACTTATTACTCTCCTGAAAAAAAATCGTTTTCTGTTATGTTATCACAAACATACGGTTTTTGCAACAACTCAAATGAAGCCGTTTATGAAGTCTTGACTATTATTCACTTTTAGACTATTATGTTAATATAAATAAGAAGGAGAACATATATGAAATACGAAATTATAAGTTTTTTCAGAACAGTTATTGCCACACTCACGGCTTTTCTTTTATCTATAGTCGGTCTTTTCGGAGGCAACACTCAGCCTGACGTAAAGGAAGCAAATCAGATTAGCGGATATTCCGCAGAAAACGCCGATTATACCCTTGATATCAACGCTGAAAATGAAATCAAGGATATAAGTGAGCTTTTATTCGGTATTTTCTTTGAGGATATCAACTTTGCCGCTGACGGCGGTCTTTATGCCGAAATGGTTGCAAACCGTTCCTTTGAATACACTGACGTTGCAATTGACGATCAGCTTTATGCATGGACTGCTGTTAATAACGCTGCACTTAACGTAATAAAAAACGACAGTGAAAATTACCTTAACGAAAACAACGTAAATTTCCTTGTTATGAAAAACAGCTCTTCCGAAAAGGCAGGTATTTCAAACAGAGGCTTCCTTGACGGAATGAGCATAGAAGAAAACAAGGAATATAACCTTTCCTTCTATGCAAAAGCAAAGGAAGGCTACAGCGGAAAAATATACGCCGTTCTTGCGGTAAACGGAAATGCCGTTGCTGAAGCTTCTGTAAAAATGGCTGAAAACACGGAAGAATGGACAAAATATGAGCTTACTCTCACCTCAACTGCCACGTCTTATGAAAACGTTTCCCTTCAGCTCTTAATTGATGAGGGCGAGGTTTATTTTGATATGATATCCCTGTTCCCCGAAGACACCTATAAGGGCAGGGAAAACGGGCTGAGAAAGGACCTTGCAGAAATGCTCGAAGAGCTTCAGCCTAAGTTCCTTCGTTTCCCCGGCGGCTGTATCACAGAGGGCTATGACGATGAAACTGCTTACGACTGGAAGGACTCAATAGGTGTTGACCAAAACCGTGAGCCTCTTCTCTTCGGCGGCACCTACGGTGACGTTGCCGCAAGAAAGCAGAGTCCTAACCTCTGGACTGATCTTGCACACACTGATGATCCCAATCCCTCGTTTATGACCTACGGTCTGGGATTTTATGAATACTTCCTTCTTTGCGAGGATATCGGTGCTATAGGCGTTCCCGTTCTCAACTGCGGTCTTTTCTGTCAGATGAGAGGCAGAGGCCCCGTTGAAATGAACACACCCGAATTCCAGAGATATATTGACGATATGCTTGACCTTATCGAGTTCTGCAGAGGTGACGAAAACACCGTATGGGGCAAGGTAAGAATTGAAATGGGACACGAAGAGCCCTTCGAGCTTAAATATATCTGCATCGGCAACGAAAACGAGGGCGAGGTTTATTTTGAAAGATACACAGCCTTCCTTAACGCCTTCAATGAAGCAAAAGCAGAAAATCCCGAGCTTTACGAAGGACTTGAGCTTATCTATTCCGCAGGCACGGCAGACGGCACAAGAGGTGCTCAGTACCTTCCCTCTTACCAATATGCAAAGGAAGAGCTTAGTAAAATGGGAAGCACAGATATACTCGATTTTGCAGGTGCAACCGACCAGCACTATTATAACGATCCTATATGGTTCTTCAAAAATGCAGATTACTATGATGAAGACAATTACTCCCGTGACGTTGAAGGTATGACAGATTCAATTTACGGCGGTGCACTTAACGTTTTCCTCGGCGAATATGCCGCAAAGAGCAACCGTCTTGAAGCAGCTCTTGCAGAAGCCGCTTATATGACAGGTCTTGAAAGAAACGGCGATATCGTTACAATGGCGGCTTACGCTCCCCTTTTCGGCAACCTTACTGCAACTCATTGGTCACCTGACCTTATCTGGTTCAACAATCACCTTTCAACAGGCTCAATCAGCTACTATATGCAGAAGCTCTTCTCAACCAATGCAGGCACAAGCCTTCTTGACTCAAAGCTTGAGGGAGCACAGCTTCCTATGGAGAATGCAAGGGGCAGAGTCGGTGTAGGTACATGGTATACAAGTGCAGAATTTGACAACGTAAAGGTTGTCAACAACGATACAGGCTGTACTCTTGGCAGCGACTGCTTCCTTCCCACCTCACACTGGTGGGGCTGGACAGACACCACAAGCGGTGACTGGGGAGTTAAGAACGGCAAGCTTGTGCAGAAGGATACATGGATGGCTGATAACCACAGAGGTGCGGTAACCTACTTCGGTGATACCGACTGGGAAAATTACACCTACACCGTTGAGGCAACAAAGCTTGACGGCAGCGAGGGCTTTATCATTCCCTTCGCCGCTCAGGATACAGACAACTACTGGTTCTGGAACATCGGCGGCTGGGGCAACACCGTTTCCTGCCTGCAGGAAATTGAAAACGGCATCAAGACCGGCAGAGTTCCCGGCACGGTAAAGGACTTCTCCGTTGAAACCGGCAGAACCTATGAAATCAAGGTTGTTGTAAACGGCTACAATGCAAAGGGCTATATTGACGGTGAGCTTATGTTTGACAAGGATCTCGAAAGCGGCGCAAGGGCTGAAAGCTATCAGGTTGTTTCCACCGATGCAAGCGGCGACATCATTATCAAGCTTGTAAACGTAACAGGCTCGGAGAGAAGCTTTGCTGTTGACATTGCAAATGCTGACGTAAAGAGCACTGCAACGGTTTATCAGGTAGCAGGCGACAGCCTTGATAACGATAACATCCTCGGTGCAAAGGAAGACTGCATTATGGAGGAGTTTACCGTTGAGGGCATCAGTAATCAGTTTAACTATACCGTTCCGATGTACAGTGCAACGGTTATCAGGGTTGAAAGATAACATTACAAATAACAAAGCCCATCGTCGGGAGACCTGAACAAGGTGCCCTACGGTGGGCTTTGATTTACAGAAAGCAAATAATATGCTGTAAATTATCTTTACTTAATCAGATTTTTATGATAAAATTATCTCAATTATATTCTTGGAGGAAATTTAATGGGCAGTATAATTTACGGAATAACCGCCGTAGTTGCACTTGCTTTGGTTGTAGGTTATATGTGCTTTTGCAGAAACAAAAACATATGGCTTTTTCTGCTTTTTATAAGTGTATTTCTTGTCAATATCGGTTATTTTTCGGTTTCGGTTTCTAAAATATTGGAGGAGGCTCTGCTGGCCAACAGGATTTCATATCTCGGCTCGGTGTTTTTACCGCTTTGTATGTTTATGTCTGTTGCGGATGTGTGCGGTATAAAAATACATAAGGGTCTGGCGGCGGCGTTGCTTTGTGTCGGTGCGGCGGTTTTTGTGCTTGCGGCGAGTCCCGGCTATTGCGATTGGTATTATAAGGATGTGGCTCTTGAATTTGCAGACGGTACGGCGAGGCTTGTCAAAACCTACGGCAAGTACCATATGGTGTACCTCTTTTATCTTCTTTCATATTTCGGAGCTATGATCACCGCTGTATGTTATGTGATATTCAAAAAGAAAATCACCTCTCATAAATACGCTTCAATGCTTGTTTCGGTTGTTTTTCTCAACATACTTATATGGTTGCTTGAGCAGCTTGTACCTAACGAGTTTGAATTTCTTTCTATCTCATATATTGCAAGCGAGATAATTCTGCTTTTCCTTTTCAGCATAATGCAGGATTATGATCTGCTTAAGAAAAGCGGTATTCAGACAGTCGCAGAGTGTGCAGCGGATACGGTTGCTGAGGCTGAGCGGGAGGCAGAAGAGAAGAGTGAGCTTTCCTTACAGACCTCTCTCATACTTGAATTATGGCAGCCTGCAGAGGCTCTTACGGCAAGAGAGCTTGAGGTTTTGCCGCTTATTCTTGATGATTGCAGACGCAAGGATATTGCACAAAGACTCTGCCTTTCGGAAAATACTGTAAAAACCCATATCTCCCATATTTTTTCAAAGCTTGAGGTTGAGGGAAGAAGCGAGCTTATTGAAAAGGCAAATAAGCTGCTTACAACTAAATAAACCGGCGCTGAAATTACATATCGGAATAATAATTGCATTATCACCCCTTTTAAAGTAAAAAATCACCCCTTTCTGACCGATAGGGGTGATTTTTATATATATGTAACGTTTTATAATTTAAGCAGGGTGATATACACTCAAAAAGCAAAAGGAGAATTTGTTATGAAGAAATTGTTGGTTTTATTATTAAGCGTGCTGATGCTTGCACTGCTTTCGGTTACGGCTTCTGCGGCAGTTGAGGTGAACAGTATTGAGGTTATGAATCTCAGAGCACCGCTGGCCGGTAATGTTCCCGATTTTGATGTTGAGCTTTATTCGGCTGTTGAAGCATATGAGCTGCCTGCCTATAATTCGATTAACGGTATTATGTGGTACAGGGTGGATAAGCTGTCCGGAAGCTCCAAGGAGATTGAAACACAGCTTTCAAAGAATGATACCTTTGAGCTTGGCAAAAAGTACCGTGTGCGTATTTCCGTAAAGCCTATAGAAAACCGCCAATGGGCAGATACGGTTTATGCTACTGTCAAGGAGCTTGATTCCGATGCTCTTGATGCAAAATCTGCTTCGGTTGTGACTCCGACGGGTAACGGTAAAACCGACCACAAGGTTGTTGCATACACCTTTGAGTGCACAAAGAGCTCCATTGACAGTGTAAAGATAACGGGGCTCAAGCTTCCCAAGCTCGGCGAGCATCCCGATGATGACTGTAATGTTCTTACTGAGGGTGTTTATGTAAGCAACGCGGACGGTAAGGTTCAGTGGCTGTATGACGGAAGAACAATGAATCCGGCTACCGATGTTTTTGAAGCCGGTAAGACATATAAGCTTGTGCTCTGGCTTCGCACGGAGTTTGAAGATGGCTTCTGGTTCAGAACGGATGCCCTGGGTGAAAATGTTGCTGAGGTTGTTATCAACGGCATTACCTATGATGTCTGCGATACCTATGAATACGATCATATCCGTAACGTAGAGTATGACTATTATGTTCCCTATAACATCGTTGATGAATTCGGTATAGTTGACGCAGATGCTCCCGTTGCAGGCAAGGTACCTGATTTTGAGCTCTTCACAACAACCTCGGGCTACGATATCAGCGATGTACAGTGGCTCGATGTTACATATTACGATGAATTGTTCGGCGACGGCAATAACGGCATTTCACATTCCGAGGCGTTTAAAAAATCCGTTCTCACAAAAGAAAACGGAAAGGTGTTTCAGGAGGGCCACATATACAGACTTTACGTTGATGTAACCGCTCAGGACAGTTATCAGATAAAATATGATGCCGAGGATGATTATCTTCCCCTTGAATTCACCGCAACAATAAACGGCAATGAGGCACAGACCTATTCGTCACACCACGGTGAGCCTGCCTCCTTCAGCTATACCTTTGCACATACCTGTACATATAAGCTTGTAAAAAAGGTACCGGCAACCTGCGAAAAGGCAGGTAAGGAGGCTTACTATAAATGCCCCTGCGGCAAGCTGAGTGAGGATGCAACGGGAGAAAAGCCCTTTGTTGACGGCGGTCTGTGGGGCCTTATCCCTGCAACGGGTCACAGCTTTACCGAAAAAATCATTGACAAGGCTCACCTTGTTTCGGCAGCTACGGGCACAATCCCTGCCGTTTATAAATACGACTGTGCAAATTGTAATGCAATCAGTCCTGATCTTACGTTTAAACACGGAAACAAGCTCGGAGTTTTCGGTAATCCTACAAAAATTTCCGCAACCCCGACATCAAACTCGATAAAGCTTACATGGGCTGCTGTTGACGGCGCAAATATTTACCGCGTTTATCAGAAAAACGGCAGCACCTGGAAGACTCTCGGTGATGTTGCAAAGCTTGACGGTACAATAAAGAGCCTTAAAGCGGGCACAAAGTATACCTTTGCTGTCAAGGCAGGTGCAAAAATAGGTGATAAGCTGATATGGGCAAAGAATTATGCAACTATTGATACCGCTACCAAGACTGTAAAGCCCTCAAAGGTAACGGCTACACAGAGCACAAGTCAGATTAAGCTTAGCTGGCCTAAGGTTTCAGGTGCATCGGGCTACAGAATTTTCGTAAAATCAGGCAGCAGCTGGAATGTGATTGTAAGCGCAACCACAGCTACGAGCTATACAGTCAAATCCCTTAAGGCGGGCACAAAGTATACCTATGCAGTCCGCCCGTACGTACAGACGAACAGCGGCGTTGTATGGAGTGATTACACCGAGTGTGCAACGGCAACAAAAGCCGTAAAGCCCTCAAAGGTAACTGCAAAGCAAACGGCAAATACAATTACTCTTAATTGGACAAAATGTTCAGGCGCAACAGGTTACAGAATTTACTACAAATCAGGCTCAGCGTGGAAGGTTGCCGTAAGCTCAACCGCAGCAACAACCCACACCTTCAAAAACCTTAAGGCAGGTGCAAAATATACCTTTGCAGTCCGTCCTTATATCAAAAACGGAAGCACGGTTATCTGGTCTGATTACACAACCTATACCGCCGCAACAAACCCGGCAACCGTAACGGCAAAGGCAAGCTCTCCCTCAAAGGGAAAAATCAGCCTTAGCTGGAACGCAGTCAACGGTGCCGACGGCTATCAGGTTTATTACAAGACCGGCAACGGCTCATATAAGCTTTACAAAACCGTAGGCTCGGGTACGAAGAGTCTTTCCTTTTCAAACCTTAAGAGCGGAACAAAATACACCTTCGCAGTCCGTGCGGGCATAAAAACAAGCGGAGGAAATATCTTCGGCGGATATAAGGCAGCGACAGTTAGTGTTAAATAAAAAATCGGACACAAAAAATCCATCGGTGTTGAGCCGATGGATTTTTTATAGTTACTGTTGCTTGTTTAATTTCACAAAATGCCTTATCAGGTAGACTATTGCTCCTACGGGAATTGCGCAGATTATAATTTTTACAATCAGGTGAATGGGAATATAATCATAGATTCCGTCGCCGAGGATAGTGAAAAGTATAACTCTCGGCATAATACCAATTACCGACGCGAAAAAGTATCGGCCGAAGCTGCACTTTGATGCTCCCCAGAAAAGGCTGACAAAGTCGATAGGGAAAACCGGAAGGGCGCGGATGGGAAGAAGGGCAAGAAAATTGTCGTTGAGCTTCATATCGAGAATTTTTTTGCCCGCCTTGGTCTTTGCAAGCTGCTTGTTTACATATTCTCCGCCGAGGAAAAGCCCGAGGAAGTAGGTGACCGTTACCTCTATAATAATACCTACAAGGCTTATAAGTGAAGCTGTGAGCGGCGGAAAGGCCATACCGATTGAAATATAAATCAGCGAGGCGGGGATAATAAAGAGAATTGACTTTGTGAGATATACGCCCCATATTGTGAGTACGGCAATTACTATATTACTGCTTGCGTCAACAAGGGCACGGATATCAATATTTTTAAGCCTGTCATAATTTATGACCGCAAGGACAAAAATAATCATTGCAACGGCAACGCGTATGAGTGCCTTGACGGTGGATTTTGTTTTTTCGCTCATCGGAGTCCTCCTTCGTGGTGTGTCGGTGTAACACAATCCCGTGTATTATACAACCTAATTTTAAATTTTACAAGTATAAACATAATATTGACACATTTTATTAAAATAAAGCTATGGACTTTTTTGTTCTGAGGTGATATACTTATAAAATAAAATGCGGAGGTCTGCATTTTATTTATCGGATAACTATATATTGTCTATGAGGTGTATTATGACAGTAAAGGATAAAATTGAAAGAAAAGCAGTCGATGTTGCTCTTGGAGAAATTCTCAAGTATGTTGACAAAAATCCCAAGGAGAATATTCTTAAGCTTTTCAATCTCGGTTCAAAGCTTCTCGGCGATACCTTTCCGAAGAAAAACCTTGAAAAAATCAGGGAAATCATCGAGGAGGGCGACAACGTTTATTATAATATGGCTCTTGATATCCTAAAGGATCTTGACAGAGGTATGCTCAAAAAGCTTCTCCTTGCCGCAGGTCTCGGCGCAGGCGTAAAGGGTACAAAGGCAGTAAGAGAAAACCGAGAAAGGTATAAGTGCAACATTCCCTTCCTTATGCTTATGGATCCCACAAGTGCCTGCAATATGAAGTGTAAGGGCTGTTGGGCGGCTGAATACGGCCACAGGAACAACCTCACCTTTGAGGAAATGTCAAGCGTTATTTCACAGGGCAGAGAGCTCGGCACACACCTTTATATGTTCACCGGCGGTGAGCCCCTTATCCGTAAGGGCGATATCATAAAGCTCTGCGAAACCTATCCCGACTGTGCCTTCCTTGTATATACAAACGGCACACTTATCGATGAAAAATTCTGCGATGAAATGATCAGAGTCGGTAATATTGCACTTGCTCTTTCAATTGAGGGTGAGGAGGATGCAACCGATGAGCGCCGCGGTGAGGGCAGCTATAAGAATGTTATCGGCGCAATGGAGCTTCTCAAGCGTAAGGGCTGTCTGTTCGGTATGTCAGTTTGCTACACAAGCCATAATATCCCGAGCGTAACAAGTGACGAGTTCCTTGATAAAATGATTTCTCTCGGCGTGAAGTTCGGTCTTTACTTCAACTATATGCCCGTCGGTCACGATGCCGATGTTGAGCTTATCCCCCGTCCCGAGCAGAGAGAATATATGTATAAGTGGCTCAGAAGAGTCAGAAACTTTGAAAGCGGAAAGCCGCTCTTTATTATGGACTTCCAGCACGACGGTGAATACTGCGGCGGATGCATTGCAGGCGGAAGAAACTATTTCCATATCAACTCGGCAGGCGATATGGAGCCCTGCGTTTTCGTCCACTTCTCCGACTCAAATATCCGCACCCATACTATCCTTGAAGGCCTTCGCAATCCTCTGTTTATGGCGTTCAGACACGATCAGCCCTTCAACGACAATCATCTTCGTCCTTGCCCAATGCTGGAAAATCCCCAGTGTCTGCGTGACATTGTAAAGAG
>JAZNSP010000041.1:0-43055 GCA_045591285.1 Acutalibacteraceae bacterium | reverse complement strand
CTTTCACTGTCGGTCTGTTTAGCGTACCTTATTTTCTGCAAAATTTAGTTTTTAACAAATTAACAACATAAAAAATCATCCGAGACTCACAATATCGTGAATCTCGGATTTCTTCAAGCTGTTTTTTTACAGCCCCTTTTTCTTGGCAGAGGAATAGGGATTCGAACCCCAACAGGCAGAGTCAGAGTCTGCAGTGCTACCGTTACACTATTCCTCTTCATTCCATTTATTCGGAACATTGTAAATTATACATCATTCACAACCGTTTGTCAATATCTTTTTTCAAAAATTTGAAAAAAAATTAATATAATTTTTATTTGTTTTCAGATACGGTCTTTGCACCGTTAAGACATTTTGCACATATAATAAAGCTGAAAAAAGAAAGGCAGTAAACAACAAGGGAAAACCAAGGACTTACAGAAAATAAGGTTTCAATAAGTGAGGCAATATCATTTCCCATTTTTTCAAAGAGAGGAAGAAATACCTTATCCGCAAGACGTATAAGTACATATAATAACCCTGCGGCGTCAAGAATACAGGTACTGATTTTAAGCCTTTTTTCTTTAACACAGAAAAATGAAATAACAGAAAAATAATAACAGCAAAATGCAGGCAAAGAAAACATAACAAGAAGAGTCAGAAAAACAGGACTCTGCATAAAAGTCATACTTCCCCAGATAAACTGAGATGCAGTAACAAGAAGATTAAACACAGGGATTAACCACAAAAACGAAAATCTCAGATTATTCCAGACGTGCTCAAAAAACAATGCTGACGTTATTCTTACAAGATGCACTGCAAGACACAGTATAACAACTATAAGCACCGTATTGAATGAATTGACTGTCGGGTTATCCACCCATATTCTCGGCAAAAAGAAGGAAACAACAAGCAGAACAGACATAAAGCATCCGACAAATCCGGATCTGTTGCTGATTTTTTTCTGTTCAAGCATTGTTGTTTCCTCCTTGTTCAATTAATAGTAAACCTTAACTGTTTTAATTTCAAAGGGCTTGAAGGTAAGAGTAAGCTTGTCTTCTACGTCAAATACTTCAATTTCCTCTTCAAGCATATTTGTAAGAGCAACCTTCTTTGCACCGTCAAACAATTTGATTTCTGTCTTTGTGAAAGCACCCTCTGCTTCATAAATTCTTGCAATAAATGCCTTTTCAGCATCTTCACAGGGCTTTATAGCTTCAACAATACAGTTATCTGCCTGAAGCGTCATAAGAGGTGTTGTTTCAACAGCACCTGCAGTCTGAATAACGGGGATGTTGAGCATATATGAGGGCTTAATAACGCTTTCTGCGCTAAATCCGCTGTCGTGAGGAAGAACTGAATATACGCAACGGTGAAGAGCTTCCATATCACCCTTATTGTCAGGACGTGTACCGCCCTTATGAAGTGAAAGTCTGAGTGAGCCGTCCTTTGCGCTGATACCGTACTTACAGTCATTAAGAACACTGACACCGTATCTTGCTTCTGAAATATCAGAATACTTATGATTGAGAACCTCAAACTTAGCCTGTTCAACAGAGGTGTTTCTTGTTGTAGGACGCTTTGCATAACCGAACTGAATTTCATGACGCGCAAAATCATCATAAACATCTGTATCAAATGCAACCTTTAAGAACTTATGATTATCCTTCCAATCCATTATTGTATCAAAACGGATTTCAGCAGAATCTGCAAAGAACATCATATCCTGAGTTACTGTTGACTTTTCACTTATCTGATACTTATTTCTGATAATGTATGCTACTCTGCCAACAGAAACAGTTTCTGATGAAATAAGATTTGAAGCATTTTTGAATTTTGCTTCATAGTCTGCATCAACGTCCCAGTTATCCCAACAGGCAGGAACGTCTTCAGCAAGAAGAAGGGTATTGAAATTCTCGCCGTTTACTAATTCTCTTGATACTCTCTTGTCGTAATAAGAGCTGATCGTTCCGTTTTCGGCAAATGTTACCTCGTATAAAGGTGCAGAAAGTTTATTGCCTTCTTTAAGGAAGTTGCTTGAGAAATTGATATCGTAATCCTCAAGCTTCAGAGTTACACTGCCGAATGCAGGAACCTTTACACCGCCCACCAGAAGAACTGATTTTCCATCAAGGTCTGTATATCTCTGCTGATTATACTTTCCTTCTACTTTCTTTCCTTCGGGAACATTAAGGAAGAGAACATCATTTCTGTCAAAAGAAAGTGTATTGATTACAGTAATTGCATCTTCACCTTCACCCTTAACAAGTAATGCAGTCTTTTCTTTTGCATCCTTAATAAGCTGAGTTGTCTGCTCTCTGCTTTCTACGTGAGCCTTATTTATGCAGGTTCCGGGAAGAATATCGTGGAACTGATTAAGAAGAAGTGTTTCGTAAAGAGGTGCAATTTCAGCACTGTCAGCTACCTTACCGTTCTTGACAGCATCATTGACTGTTGCAATTTCGAGGTCACGAAGAGCATTTTCTGCCTTACGGTTATTTCTCTTAATTGTATGCTGATTGGTAAGTGTACCTCTGTGAAGCTCAAGATAGAGTTCACCTCTGTATGTGTTGGGTGATACGCAGGACTCTTCAAGCTCCTTCATAAATTCACCGACAAGCTTATGCTCAGTCTTAGGTACACCTTCAAGATTTTCACAGCGTCTTGCCATTTCAATCATTTCAAACTGAGGTCCGCCGCCACCGTCACCGAAGCCGTATGTAAGCAATCTCTTATCTGTTACACCCTTCTGCTTTATACCGTTATTAATTCTGTCGTATATATCGGTAACATCGGGATGATGATGAGTCGTATTGAAGTGTGTAAATACCTTTGTTCCGTCAATTCCCTGCCAATAGAATGTATCGTAGGGGAACTCGTTGGTATCATTCCAGCTGATTTTTGTTGTAAGGAAATAATCAACAGCACAACCCTTCATGATCTGAGGAATTGCTGCTGAATAGCCGAAGGTATCGGGAAGCCAGAAGCAGTTGGAGGTGTAACCGAAATGCTTTCTTGTGAAGCGCTGTCCCCAAAGGAACTGTCTTATCATTGATTCACCAGAGGTGATATTACAGTCACACTCAACCCATACACCGCCGTTGGGCTCATATCTGCCGTCAGCAACAGCCTTTTTGATATCCTCGAAAAGCTCGGGATAATATTTTCTTATCATATCACTGTGACAGGCTGAAGACTGAACGAACTTATATTCAGGATACTGCTGCATAAGGTTCAGCTGATTTGCATAGGTTCTTGCACATTTCTTAACTGTTTCACCAACGTGCCAAAGCCACGCTGTATCCATGTGTGAGTGGCCTATAACTGCAGCTTCGGGAGCAGAATCACCGTTCTTTGCAGAAAGAATTTCTTTAATTACGGGCTTCACAGTCTTGAGAGCCTCAATAACCTCACTGTGAGCAACGTCTTCAGTTGCAAGAGGAATATTGTTATAAATTTCAACAAGAGCGTTTATAACCTTTGCTCGTCTGAAGCTGTCGTTCGGAAGATTTTCAACAAGCTGATACATTGTTCTGAGGTCAAAATAGAACTCCTGTGTATCATAGTCCTTCACACATATATCTGCACCGTTATAGATATATCTGAAATCGCTTACATTATTTGTTTCAAAGGGCATTGTTCCGGGAACATAATGACCTGCATAATATTCAAGTGCAATATCAATTTTTTCATTTGCAACAGGCTCATATTTTACCATATCACAGTAATGATTGCCGTGAGCAGTTACGACAATTTTTGATGCGAATGTTCCGAAAGGCTTTCCGTTTACAAAAAGCAAGGCTTCATATCCGCCGATATGGGGTTTTATAAATAAAGTCTTACCCGCGAGCTCTTCAGGAACGGTAAAATCGCCCTTAAACCAGCAATATGTACCTTCACCCTGCCAGGCTGTACCCTTTTCAGCCTTCACAAAAGGAAGCTCCGGTAAGCTGTGATATCTCTTATCAACGTGACACATCTCTACGTTCTGAAGCTCTCCTACCTTGACAAAGATATGAGGCTCAAGACGCTCAATAAACTGCTCCATTTTGCCGAGCAGTCTTTCAATTTGTTTATCGTTAAGCATAACGCACATCCCTCCGTTACGGAATATTTTATTATATTTTATATTAATCAAAATATATTTTCAAGTCCTACTTTGAAAATATGTCAAAAATACGCTTATTATCTTTTGTATTACAGCTTTCACACGGAACATTTTTCACAAGTATGGTTTCCTCTCCCATAACGACTATATCTGCCCAGCAGATTCTGAGACATTCAGGCTTTCTTAGTGTTATACCTTGCTCCTTTCTGCTTACGAGCAAAGTGGATATCTGTCCAGACTGCATATCCACTTCAACATCATAAACACTGCCTATTCTGTTTCCCTTTTCTATATCTATTACATCTTTACTGCAAAGCTCGTCAATACAACAATTCAAAATAATTACCTCCGTTTAATAATCCTGAAGATGCAAATTATTACTCTGACAGTTATTTATATTCGATGCTGTAAAGATTAATGTGCTTACTGCTTAATTTTGCTCAATGCGCCTTTTTCAAGCCGGGATACCTGTGCTTGTGAAATACCTATTTCATCTGCAACTTCAGTCTGTGTTTTACCCATCATAAACCTTCTGTGCAATATCTGCTTTTCCCGTTCATCAAGTCCTTTTATTGCTTCTTTCATACTGATTTCATCTACCCAATCATTTTCCGTCTGAAAATCACCCAATTGATCAACAACATAAAGAGCATCACCGTTATCGGTATAAACAGGCTCATACAAAGATAAGGGTTCAACTATAGACTCCAACGCGATTACAACCTGATGCACATTTATCCCCAGCTTTTCCGCTATTTCTTCAGGGGTAGGCTCTCTGCTCATATTTGTAGTCAACTCTTCCTTTACCTGCATTGCGTGATATGCGATATCTCTCATAGAACGTGATACCCTGAGATATGTGTTATCTCTCAGATATCTTTTTATTTCACCGATAATCATAGGAACGGCATAAGTGCTGAATTTTACCTTCTGTGAAATATCAAAATTATCACAGGCCTTAATAAGTCCTACACATCCCACCTGAAAAAGATCGTCGGGATTTTCATCTCTGTTCCTGAAACGCTGAACTACAGATAAAACAAGTCTCAGATTACCCTTTATCAGTTTTTCACGTGCTGCTTTATCCCCCTCTTTCGTCTTTCTGAGAAGCTCATTACATTCTTTTTCAGTTAAAACTTTAAGCTTTGACGTATCAACAGATGTTATTTCTACCTTTGAATACTGCATTTTTCATCTCTTTTCTTTCACTTCATGACAAAAAAGAGTATTGACAGCACTCTGATAAATAATGCCTAAATTACTGAGCAATTTTTAAATAATTTTATCTACATTGTAAAACACAACAAGACACCTATAAGCATTTGTTTATGGGGGCAATAAATCAGGCAAATTAATAAAATTTTATATGTTTACAATTACTTTTTTTAATCAAAAATATCGTTGGTTATTCAAAAAATTTCCTTGACAATCACAAGATATAGTAGTATTGTATTAACTAAATTGTTTTCGGAATATTTTTATTATACTATATAGATTACAATTATAATGTTAGTATTCCGCTATAAATTTTTCTTATACTAAACCCGATTTTACGGAGGTACAATTATGAATGCTTATATTGAAAGAGTTATAGAAAGCGTTAAGGCAAGAAATGCACATGAGCCTGAATTTATTCAGACTGTTGAAGAGGTTTTCTCTTCAATTGAGCCCCTTGTAAATGCTCACCCCGAGTACGAAAAGAACGATATTCTTATGAGAATGACAGAGCCTGACAGAGCTGTTTCTTTCCGTGTTTCATGGGTTGACGACAACGGCAACGTTCAGGTAAACAGAGGTTACCGTTATCAGTTCAATTCTGCTATCGGTCCTTATAAGGGCGGCCTTCGTTTCCATCCCAGCGTTTATTCAGGTATTATTAAATTCCTCGGCTTTGAACAGACCTTCAAGAATTCACTTACAGGTCTTCCCATAGGCGGTGCAAAGGGCGGGGCAAACTTCGATCCTATCGGCAAGAGCGATGCTGAAATTATGAGATTCTGCCAGAGCTTTATGACAGAACTTTACAGATATGTCGGTCCCGACGTTGACGTACCTGCAGGTGATATCGGTGTAGGCGGTAAGGAAATCGGCTATCTTTTCGGTCAGTACAAGAGAATTAAGGCTACATTCGAGAATGGCGTTCTCACAGGTAAAGGTCTTTCCTACGGCGGTTCACTCATAAGACCTGAAGCAACAGGTTTCGGTGCTGTATATTATCTTCTCGAGGTTCTCAGACACTATGAAGATACACTTGAAGGAAAAACAGTTGCAATTTCAGGCTTCGGTAACGTTGCCTGGGGTGTTGCTACAAAAATGGCAGAGCTCGGTGCTAAGGTTGTAACTCTTTCAGATCCCACAGGTTACATCTACGATCCCGACGGTGTTTCAACTCCCGAAAAGCTTGCATTTATGCTCAAAATGCGTTCCGAAAATCTTACTATTGACGAATATGCAAAGGAATTCGGCGTAGAGTTCTTCCCCGGACAGAAGCCTTGGGGTGTTAAGGTTGACATCGTTATGCCCTGTGCTACTCAGAACGAGGTTGATATTGCTCAGGCAAAGAAAATTGTTGCTAACGGTGTTCAGTATTATATTGAAGTTTCAAATATGCCCACAACCAATGATGCTCTTAAATATCTTCAGATGAGATGTAAGGCTGTTGCTCCCTCCAAGGCTGTTAATGCAGGCGGTGTTGCTGTTTCTGCTCTTGAAATGAGTCAGAACTCCGTAAGATATGCCTGGTCAGCTGAAAAGGTTGATGCAAAGCTTCACGAAATTATGAAGCATATTCACGATGTATCAGCTGAATGCGCTGAAGAATACGGACTTGGTTATGACCTTGTTGCAGGTGCAAATATCGCAGGCTTCAAGAGAGTGGCTCAGGCTATGCTTGAACAGGGCATCGTATAAACTTAAAGACATAAAATAATAAAAAAATATACACGAACAATCCTTTACGGGAGCTGTTCGTGTATTTTTTTACTTAATCTGAGTGATTTTATTGCCTTTTACAACAAATGCATGTTCAGCTATTTCAATAAGCGGGGCATCGTTTTTCGGCGAGTCGGTATAGAAATTTTCAATATGTGCATCAGGGAAGGCTTCAAAAAATGCTGGAACCTTTCTTGACCGCATACAAAGACGGTGAATTTTACCTGTCTTTTCGTCAATTATGCTGCCGACACAATGCTTTATACCGAGTCTTTTGCATATCTCCTGCATTGTGCTTTCGGGTGAAGCTGTAACAATCACATCATCATCCCTCTGAATTTCTTTATAGAAAGGCTTGATGTTATGCATGTGCTTATCCCAGAATTCAACAGAATCGGCACGTATGTCTTTAATATTTTTGAAATAATCTTCTACAAAAGGAGCATATTCCTCAAGAGCCTTTTCTACAGTAACTTTACCTGCCTTATACTTAAAAAGTGCATAAAAAACCTTAGGAATATATTTCAGCAGATAGGGTGTCTTTTTTATGTAGAAGAAGAAAAAGTGCAGAACACTCTCTCCGTTATAGATTGTATTGTCAAAATCATATACATTCATCCTAAATTCTCCTTAAAGTTGTAAAGATTTATATCAACGGCAACATCTTCATCCTTCATATTTCCCGTTTCAAAGCTCTCAACAGACCACATAAGAGTAATCTTATTTCCTGCATCATAGGCTTCACATTTTGCCGCAAAGCCATACTGAGCATCAATCCATACATAAACTGTTTCAGTAAGCTTACCGTCAGTATATGCTCTCTGAATATACTTTTTGCAGTTCCTTCCGGCAACTGCTTCATCATACATATACAGTACATTATTCTGTTCAGGCAAATCCTCACTCACCTGAGAAAGCTTCATAAACATACTTGAAAGATTAGAGAATTTTTTACCTTCAAGCACGGAATGCACCTGTTCATCTTCATTATCAATAATGACATAATAATCCGTATTATTACCGTTTTCTTTGTAGTAAAGAAGCGAACCTGTATCAAGGTATTCAACAGTAAAAACAGTGTCTGCCCTTTTCTCCTCAATGTTCATAGTTGTGATACTCTGTTCAGGATTATAATATCTGTATTTTACATAAAAATTCTTCTGCCATGATGTATCAATATTTATTTCCTCAGAAGAACTGTTTCCCGATTGTTCAGCCGTAGTGCTTTCACTGCCTGCGTGAAAATATTCATAACCGGTAGTACTTTCATTTTCAACCGTATTTCTGTTGCAGGATGAAAATAAAACTGTCACGGATAAAAGAACAAACAGAAGTGAACACACAATTCTTTTCAACTGCATAAGGTGAGCCTCCGACATAAAAGTTTCCTTATACATTATTATACAAAAACATCGGTTTGTCAAACAAAATAAATAAAAAACTGTTGTTATTAATTAAATAATATGTTAGCATATACATAACCCTATTATGAAAGGATGACAGCTGTGAAATATCAGATTATTAAGAATATTCACAACAATTTCTCTGTTTTCGAGAAAAACAAACTTATCCCCAGAGCTTATGCTATCCCCTTTTCAAATTCTGCCACACTGAAAAACACCTGCTTTACTAAGGAAAGATATTCCTCAGATATGGTTACCGTACTTTCAGGTGACTGGAATTTCAAATTTTATAAATCAATAAAAGACGTTCCCGACAAGCTTGATACTCTCAAAATCAAGTTCGACACCGTTACCGTTCCTTGTGACTGGCAGAGAACAGGCTATCAGGAGCCTGTATATCTTAACTGTCCTTATGAAATCAAGACAATTGCCCCTGAAATTCCTGAGGATATGCCTGTTGCGGTTTACAGAAAAACTGTTGAAATCGAAAAGCTCAGTGCTAAACATATTATCTCCTTCCTCGGTGTATCAAATAACCTTTCACTTTATGTAAACGGTAAATTTATCGGCTACTCAGAAGGAAGCCATAATACTGCTGAATTTGACATAACTGCAAATCTCAGTGAAGGAACAAATGAAATTGTTGCCGTTATGTTCAAATGGTGTAACGGAACCTTCCTTGAAGCTCAGGATATGTTCCGTGAAAACGGCATTTTCCGTGACGTGCTTCTTTACAATTATTCCGAAAACTATATCTATGATTTTGAAGCTGTAAGCGAAAAAACTGACAGCACCTATTCTCTTACCGTAAAAACCTCACTCGGTGAAAATAAAACTTGTACCGTTAAAGCTGAAATTCTTGACAAAGAAAATAACATTGTGGCATCAAAGGAAGTAACAGGAGAAGATGAAATTTTATTTACCGGCCTTGATGTAACTGAATGGAATGCCGAAATCCCCACTTGTTATACTCTTTATATCAGTCTTCTCAATGACGGAAAAGAAATAATGGCTCTCCGTCAGTATATCGGCTTTAAGACTATTACAATTGAAAACGGTATTTTCTATGTAAACGGAAAGCCCATCAAGGTAAAGGGTGTAAATCATCACGACACTGACCTTATGAAAGGCTTTTCGATGTCACTTGCAGATATGGAAAGAGATGTCCGTCTTATGAAGGAGCTTAACTGCAACGGCGTAAGAACATCTCACTATCCTCCCGATCCTTATTTTATCACTCTTTGCGATATCTACGGTCTTTACGTTATTGATGAAGCCGATATTGAAACTCACGGCTGCGGTGAAATGTTTGACGATGTCAGCAAATTAAGTATGGATCTCAAATGGGCAAAGCACTATGTTGACAGAGTAAAGAGAATGTATTTCCGCGACAGAAATCATCCTTCAATTCTTATGTGGTCACTCGGTAATGAATCAGGCGGCTATAAGTGCCACGATAAGTGCTACCAGTTCTTAAAGTCAACAGGCACAAGAATTCCCGTTCATTACGAGGGTGTTGTAAGAACGAAGCGTTTCCATTACGACGTAATTTCGGAAATGTACACGAGCACCGAAGAAATTGAAAAGATGATGAAGGGCAAGAGAATAAGAACCTACGAGGATAAGAAGTATCTTTGTAAGGAATATTCAAAATATCCCTTCTATCTCTGCGAATATGCTCACGCTATGGGTGTAGGTCCCGGTAATCTTGAGGATTATTGGAAGCTTATGTATGAATGGGATAACTCTATGGGCGGATGTATCTGGGAATGGGCCGACCACGCTGTTTATCACGATGATAACGACAAAAAATATAAATACAGATACACCTACGGCGGCGACCACGGAGAAAAACAGCACGACGGACATTTCTGCGTTGACGGTCTTATGTATGCAGACAGAAGACTTCATACGGGTGCAAAAAATATGAAGGTGGTATATAGACCTATCCGTGCAGAATATAGTTCTGACGGTAAATTCACTTTCACAAACACAAACCGTTTCCGCAATTCATCATACATTGACACCGAGTACGATTATCAGATAAACGGAGAAACTGTATGCAAGGGTAAAATCGCTCTTGATATTGAGCCTATGGAAAAGCTTTCCGTTGATTTGAACGAGGTTAAAATTACGGAAGGCGCAGACTGCTACATCAATTTCATTTATACGGATAAGGAAAGCGGTAATGAAATTGCAGTTGAGCAGGTTGAGCTTGCAGTTTCTGACTGTGAATACGATATTGAAATAGGAAGTAAAATCTCTGCTGAATCAGAAAACGGCATTTTAAGAGTAGTTTACGATAACGGCAAAGCTGAATTTGACGGCGCAACAGGTGAACTCATTTCTTATATTGTAAACGGAAAAGAAATACTCAACACTAAAACTCCCGAAAGCAGAGGCATCAGTGCAAATCTCTACAGAGCACTTATTGACAACGATGCAAAAATGAGAGATAAGTGGAAGGAAAGCGGACTTGACTGCCTTAAAAAATCTCTTATCAGCTTCTCTGCAGGAATTGAAGACGGAGAAATTGTTATTGATGCTCTTTATGCGCTTAAACACAAGAGAAAGGCTATGTACAGCTGGTTTATCCAGTATGTAATTTCCTCTCTCGGTGCTATGGAAATTAAAACCTCTCTCAAGAAGCTTTCCCCTGATGCAGAAACCGATATTCCCCGTTTCGGTATCACTGTGGAGCTTGACAGAAGCTTTGACAATATAAAATACTTCGGCAGAGGCTGTGCCGAAAATATGCCTGACTTCAATGCTCACGCACCTGTAGGAATTTATGAAAGCTCAGTAAACGATATGTATGAGCCCTATGTTTATCCTCAGGAAAACGGTATGCACTGTGACACAAGATGGCTTATGCTCTCCGACGGTGAAAACACTGTTAAAATTTACGGTGACAAGCCCTTTAACTTCAGTGTGCATCATACCACTCAGTCGGCTATCAACAAGGCTCAGCATCAGGAAGACGTACACGATATGAACACTACCTTCCTTACTGTTGACGGTTTTACAAGAGGTATCGGTTCATCAAGCTGCGGTCCTGATACAAGAGAAGAATACAGACTTAATGCCGATAAATTAATGGAATTCAGTTTCACAATCATTCCTTGAGAAAGGACATAATTATGTGTAATTCAATATTTAATAACAGCAGTTGGCTTACATTCCCCGAATGTGAAGCAACTCTTACAAGAACTGTTTTTTGTGCTGAAAACGTTAATAAGGCAACGCTTTATATCACAGGTCTCGGATATTTTGAAGCATATATAAACGGCTGTAAGGTAAGCGATGAGCATTTTATCCCTGCTATGACAGATTATGAAAAGAGAGATCTTTCCAAAATTCACATGCCGATTTATGATACGCTTTCTCATAGGATTTATTATCATAAATATGACATAACGACATTACTTACCGGCGGCACTAATATTCTTGCCGCTCACATCGGTGCAGGCTGGTACGGACAGAAAGAAAGCCCCAATGAAGGTATGCCTTATTGGGGAGATAATACTCTTGTATTTTCCATTGAGCTTACTCTTAACGACGGCACAAAGGCTTACATAAATTCTTCTTCCGATAATACAAAATGGAGAAAGAGTTATATTCTTGAAACAAGCCTTTATTACGGTGAATATCACGATGCAAGACTTTATCCTATAGGTTGGAAAACTGCTGATTTTGATGACAGCACATGGAAAAGCTGTGCAACAAGAACGGCACCTGAAACAAAATTAGAAGAATGCAATTTCCCTTCTGACAGAGTTATAAGAGCTATAGTCCCCACTGTTATTTATGAATTCGGCGACAGAAAAATTTATGATATCGGTGAGCTTGCCGCCGGTTATGCTGTAATAAAATTTATTGATGATGCCCGTTCAAACGAAAGAGCAACTCTCAGATATGCTGACGAGCTCAACCCCGACGGCAGTCTTCAGTTCCATTACTGCGGCGGCACATCAAGAATGCAGAAGGACCATTTCATATTTGACAGGAATGCAAAGGGACAGGAATTCCATCCGCATTTTACCTGGCATGCCGCAAGATACATTGAAGTTACAGGACTTGCTGAAATTACCGAATACAGAGTAATTCAGTCTGATATAAAGAAAACTTCAGAATTTACCTGCGATAACGAAACGCTTCAGTGGATATTTGATGCTTACGTAAAAACACAGAATGCAAATATTCACGGCTGTATTCCTTCTGACTGCCCTCACAGAGAAAGACTGGGTTACACAGGTGACGGACAGCTTACCTGCGGCGCGGTTATGAGCGTTTTTGATGCAAAGGAGATGTATAAAAAATGGATGGCTGATATCCGTGACTGTCAGGATACCGTAGGCGGTCACGTTCAGCATACAGCACCCTTCTACGGCGGTGGCGGCGGTCCCGGAGGCTGGGGCGGTGCGGCTGTGATCGTTCCTTACCGTTATTATAAGTTCTATAATGACGTTTCCGTTCTTGAAGATTCTTACGAATCAATGAAAGCATATCTCGGATATATGGTAAGACACTGCGAAGACGGAATTGTTACAAGCGAGGAAAAGGGTGGCTGGTGTCTTGGCGACTGGTGCCCCCTCGGCAATAAGGTTACAATCCCCGAAGCCTTTGTCAATACCTATTTCCTTGCAAAATGTGCCCGTATGGCGTATGAAACGGCTGAAATATTAGGCAAAACAGCCGATATCGGCTATTTCGGAAAAATTGAAGAGGACAGCAAGCAGGCACTTATCAGACATTTCTATAATGAAGAAACATCAAGCTTCTGTGAAGGCACTCAGGGTGCTGATGCATTTGCACTTGATATCGGCCTCGGAAACGAAACCACAAAGAAGCAATTCATTGATAAGTATGCTTCCCTTCTCACCTTTGATACAGGTATTTTCGGAACTGATCTTGTTATCCGTATGTTATTCAAGTTCGGCAGAGGAGATATTGCATATAAACTGCTTATCAATGAAGAAATAACCTCCTTCTACAATATGAAAAAGAACGGAGCTACTACGCTTTGGGAAAACTGGGATGGCTGTGATTCGAGATGCCACCCGATGTTCGGAGCAATAGTTGAGTATTTCTTCTCAGGTATTCTCGGCATAAACAGAGCCTGTGATAAGGCAGGCTACAGCGAAATTACAATTACCCCTGCTGATATCCCTGAGCTTAGAAACGTCAAGGGTACAATGAAGACATCTTGGGGTGACATAAGCGTAGCAATCACCACCGATGAAAACGGAAACAGAAACATAAATTATTCTGTTTCAGGAGATATAAAGGTTAAATCCCTTTAATATTTGAAAGGACACTGAATTATGCTCGAATTATTCAGAGGCATGTTTACTTTTGTAACAGCCGTTACAATTTTCATCACTTCCCTTTTTAATCCTGCTTCACTGGGTGAAAACTCAGAAAATCTTGAATTTGAGTTTCTTTCATATCCCGAAGAAGCTGTAGTTACTCTTGAAGAAGCAGGCATCAGTGAAGAGGAATATGTTTCCCGTGCAGATGCAGACAGAGAAACATACATTGAAGCTATGGGCTATGAAGATGTCAGAGGGGTTATAATCTCCCCCTATTACACTGCAAAAATAAAGGATACGGACATTCCTGTTTATTCAACAATTGTTTTTTCAGGTGAAACACAAAAGGGCTTACTTCAGTCATACTCTGAAGTATATCTTGAAAAAGACAGTGAATTTTCATTTAATATTGAATTAACTTCACTTGGAATTAAAATGAAAAATGCCATTTGTCTTCCTGAAAAAGAAGGCGTGAAATGTGTTACCGAAAACGGAAAAATGTGTGCAACAATTACAGATTTCGGTATTTATACCTTCCTTTTCAACAATGCTTCTCAGGATTATGCATATACTCTTTTTGTAAGAGAAAACTTTGATGATGAAGAAGAGATAAAAAAGCTTCAGGAAGAACTCGGAGAAGACAATGTAATTGTTGTTGAAAAAGGACTTCACTACGTAGATTATTGCAACATAACAGTTGATAATATGGCAGTTTATCTTAAAAGAGGTGCCTACGTTGTTGCAAATCACAAATACGATATTATGAGTGAAGAGGATGAAAATCTCTATTTTGAGCCTGAAGCAATTGTATCAAATTCTATAGGACTTACACGTATGCCTTTTGTGAACGTTTACAATTGCGACAATTTCACAATTGCAGGCAACGGACTTATTGACCTTACCGCTCTTGACAGACGTGAAAGAAGAGGTGTTGTTTTCAGCGGTGCAACAAACATTACGGCAAAAGGCTTTAAGATCGTGAACAGTCCCGAATGGTCATTTATTACTTATGACTGTGAAAACGTTGACATCAGTGCAGTTGATATTTTAGGCTACAGAATAAATGCCGATGCTTATGCTATCTGTTCTTCAAGAAACGTTACAGTTACAGACTCCTTCTGCAGAACGGGTGACGACCTGTTTGACGTAAAGGGACTCGGCGGCAGAGAAGGTATTGAGAGTAAAAATATAGTTTTCTCAGACTGCGTTGCCTGGGGCGGCAAAGCAAGATGCTTCGGTATCTGCGGTGAGGTTCACTCCCCTATTTCTGACGTTACCTTCAAGGACAGTGCCGTTATCATAAGAGATGCAACCTGGCACGATGACAGAATTGCTTCTCTTGCGGTTATAGTTGAACAGCAGGGCGGAAGCATCAATAATATCACCTTTGAAAATATTGAAATCTTCCGTGATGACGGCAGAGCCATAGGTGTTGTTATTCTCGGTGAGGACATAGAAAATTTCACCTGTGACAGCATTCTTTTCAAGAATATTTCATATAAGTCCGGAAGCTCCTCTAAGGTTTCATCAAACGGCAAGAAAAACAACGTTGGCGTTATTTTTGAAGATATTTATTACGGTTCAAAGGAAATCAACAAAAATTCCCTGATGGCATTTGATATTGATAAAAGCTGCGATGTATCATTCAGATAACAACTGAATAGTGAAAAAAATGACACTTTGCAAAATGCAAGTGTCATTTTTTAATGTATTTATTCTATCATACCGTAATATTTACCCATCCAGTAATTAAGAAGCCATTCTGACGGTTCAATATATCTTGTATCATATCCGCCTTTTATACAGAATGCTTCATAAGAAAGACAGCCTAAAACTCTTTCATCAGCGGGAAGTGCATTAAGTGCCTGAGGACCGTCACCGAATTCTTCGGGGCCGTAATTTATTTCAACGTCGGGACGAACAGTATGGTCAATCTTATAATCAAGAAGATCAAGGGGATAATCCTCAAGAGTTTCTATACATTCGTCAAAATTAGCGTGACCGCCCGTATAAAGTGCAAGTGTAAAAGCAAATAAGGGATAATGCTCTATCTTTTCATAATTATAATGACGGCGCAATGCAAGAAGAAGATATCTTCTCATATCGGGATTTTTTTCATATTCAAGAAGAGGAAGAATTGAAAGAATTCCGAGAAGGTCGTCAATATGGTTTGCATAGCTGTCGTAACGCTTATACATAAGCAAATTCATACCGTAATGATGCTTTCTTATGAGTTCTTCAGCAACATCACCGTATTTACTGTCACCCGTAAGATGCTCGGTAATTCGCATAAATGCAACAAGCTCAAGTGAATTTATGCCCTTTTCCCAACACCAGAGCTCTTCATCGTTAAGCTCCTGAGGTCCGAAATGAGCCCAAGTTGTAGGAAGACCGTCAACGTCACAAAGAGCATATCCGTTTTCGATAAGATGATCGGTTACTCTTCTTATTGACTCAGCAATTTCCTTCTTTTCGTCATCATCTGCCAGCATATCAAAATAATAAGCAGCTGCAAAATAATGACCTACAAGCTCATCAGAGGAGGTTTCTCCCTTCCATTCAAGCTCACCCTTTTCATCTGTCACAAGATGCCATTCGTGATGTCCGTTACCGAAGCCATATTCATCGGGACGGCGGTAAGCACGTGCAGGGAAACCGCTTATACCCGTAATATTCTGAAGCTTCAGAAGAGCCTTCATTGTTTTTGATGCCTGTTCCTTTGCCTTGATATCACCTGTATGCTTATACTTAAAGCACAATGCACCGAGATATAATGCAGACCACAAGCCGTCATTATCGGAAATTTCATTTGTTGCTTCCTCTAAAGGAACAGACATATCCGACATAAATGCACCTGCATAATAATCCTCTCTGTTGAAGCAGGGCATTTTGCTTTCATAATACTCTGCCTTTTCAGCAAGTGACATCTCTTTAAGCTCTATTCTTGAAAGTCCTTTTTCTGTTGCTATCCAGTATTCTTTATTATCAGCCTTTACAGCTACGTCAACGGCTCTTTCAGCAGGAAGATATCTTCCCTTACCGAGAAATCTTGTTTTCCAGCCGTTTACAACATAAAGTCCTATTTCCGTTGCAAAATAGAAGGTTCCGTCTGAACCGAAAACGATTCTGTTTATTGCACATTTCGGGAAGAAATCAAAATCCTCGGGAGTTATCCATTCATTCTTGCCGTCATAAAGATAAACTCCGTTTTCGGTGCCTACCCATACATAACCCAAGGAATCGCTTGAAAGGGTTATTATTCCCGAAGGCACCTTACACATTGAGGGCATAAGAGTGCTCCAGCGGGGACGCTTTCCGTGAAGCACTAAAAGTGCCTTATCACAAGCCGCAAAAACCTCTCTGTCACCGAATGCGGTCATACAGTGAGTGTTTTCAAAATCGAAGCTCTGAAATCTTACAAAGGCGCCGTCAGTAAGCTTATAGCAGGTTGTAACCGTTGCAAGCCAGATATCACCGTTTGCATCACAGGAAATATCCGCAACTGCTGAATCAAGCTGCTGTTTTGCTGTCACAGAAAAATCTTTCACAGAGTAAACAGCATTAGGTGTACCTGCATACAAAACACCGTTTTCCGCAGAATATAATGCTGTAATTTTTTCATTGATACCGTCAACAGCTCTGAACTCTTCACCGTTAAAATATGCAAGACCTTTCTCTGTGCCTGCAAATAAGGTGCCGTTTATACCGTAAGAAAGCCTTGTAACATTATCACAGGGAAGACCTTTTCCCACTGTGTAAAGTGTTCTTATTTTCTGAGGGGTTTTCTTTGTTTTAAGTGAATAGTAATTCATATCTCTTCTCCTGTTTTCAAAAAAAACACCTGTCCGTATGTTTTTCACACGGATAGGTGTTAATTATTTTATTACTTACCGAGAAACTGGGGTAAAAATTCTCTGTGTGCATCCTTCATTTCCTCATAGCAATCTCTTGCCTTTGCAAAATCACCGATAAGAGGATGAACCATCATAGCGTTATAAGCGGCAGTATCGTCACCGTTCATACCTGCTTCAACGGTATATTTTTCATAAGTTTTTACTACAGTCATAAGTCCTTCTATGTGTCTGTTCCAAGTCTTTCTTACAGGCACGGGCTTTGCACCGTCTGCACCGATACGTGCGGCAACTTCAATAACGTCATCATCCTTCATAAAGGGAAGAGTTCCGTTATTGAGAACGTTTACAACGTGAACGTCGTTGATATCATTTGCAATTGAATCAATAAGAGAGCAGGCTGCAAGTGAATACTTATGACCGCCGCGCTTATCAAGAAGAGCGGGCTTTATACAAAGCTCTTCATCCTGATACATTTTAAGAAGCTGCTCTTCAATATCCATACAAACCTGAGCTCTTGATTTCTTATCTTCCTTGAGATGCTTGATTTTGGCTTCACGGTTGTAGTAATACTGAAGATATGATGAGGGCCAACCGCCGCAGGCACGAAGGCAGTCAGTATCAAAGCCGTCGTCAACGATATTTGCCATAACCTTAGGAGCAAAGCCTTCGTCAAAGAGCTTATAGAGCATTTCCTCGCCGTCCTTCATTACAGAAGTGATCCAGCTCAAATGATTAAGTCCGAGATACGTAACGTCTGCATCCTCGCCTACTGCTTCCTTGACGTCATCAATCATATCAATGGGTACATTACAAAGACCAATGCACTTAACGTTGGTATTGTTAAGTACGAAGTCAGTAATAATGCCCGAAGGATTTGTGAAGTTGATAAGCCATGCATCGGGACAGAGCTCTTCTATCTTCTTGCAGATATTTCCGATTACGGGAATTGTACGAAGAGCCTTGAAAAATCCGCCGATACCTGTGGTTTCCTGTCCGATAAGACCGTATTTTACGGGAATTGATTCATCAAGATATCTGCAGGGAAGCTTACCTACTCTTATCTGTGTAACAACAAAGTCTGCACCGGGAAGTGCTTCATCAAGACTGTCTGTCATAACAACCTCAGTGTCCATTCCGGCAGCCTTGATCATTCTTTCACAAAGAGAACCTACGATATTTCTCTTTCTGTCGTCGATATCCATAAGGACAAGTCTTTTGAGTTTAAGAGAGTCCTGTCTTTGTAAAAATCCGTCAACAAGTTCGGGGCAATATGTACTGCCGGAACCAATTACAGTAACGTTAATTTCTTTCATAATCTGCACCGTCTTTCCTTTTATCAATCTTCAAGCATCCAGTTGATGCAACCCATAACCGGAGCTACAGTAAGCTTTATAAATTCAAGCTTTCTTCCGCTGAATTCTTCGGTTTTTGCAATAAGCTTATTTACATACACTTCTGAAGGAAGCTTTGTATGCATTGAGCCTGAAAGCACAACCTGAATAACATCGTCTTCAAAATTCTGATTTCTTATATGTGCACAGATGAACTGAGCGCCTCTTTCAGCCATAACATCTGCAATTTCAATTGCGGCGGCATCGCCGTTATTAAGTGCCTCAAAGAAAATATCGAGCATATCTCTTACGATATCGTCACCCTCTTCTTCCATAGAAGCAATAAGTGAAAGAACACCTGCTCTGTCGGCAACAATTCCGAATTTTTCTACAATTTTATCTGTCATTTCAGTGTGCTTTATTTTAAGACAAACCTCATCATAAAGCTTCTGGAAGGTCTGTCTTGCTATCCAATGTCCGCCGCCGACGTCACCTGAAAGCTCTCCGAAGCCACCCACCTGAAGAAGCCTTCCGTCAGAGTCAACGGAATTACAGCAGGTGCCTGTACCGCAGTTATATCCGATACCTGCCTTACCCGTAATACCTGCCTTAACGACAATAAAACCGTCATTATAAATTGAGAAGGGCACGTTAAGTCCGAGTTTTTTGAGCTCATCTGTCATTTCATCGCACTGATACTGATGGTCGATTCCTGCAAGAGCCATAAGCACGTGAGAAATATCGGAAAGTGCGAGTTTATTTTCTGCAAGAAGGTCATTGATACCTCCCATAATAATTCCTGCGGCTTCAGGAATTGCACCTTCAAGATTTTCGTGATTACTGCCCATTGTTTTTACTGAAGAAAGAAGCTCCTTCTTTTCATTGAACAAAGCATACTGTGTCTTTG
Source organism: Acutalibacteraceae bacterium (assembly GCA_045591285.1). Taxonomy (GTDB): domain Bacteria; phylum Bacillota; class Clostridia; order Oscillospirales; family Acutalibacteraceae; genus RUG806. The sequence goes on along the minus strand of JAZNSP010000041.1, from coordinate 23,230 downwards.
TTCCGCCTCCGTCAATACCGATATAAAAGCTCATTTTATTCATCCTCTCCTTCAAAAAAATCTTCACATACCTCTTCAAGACAATATACTCCGCGTCTGTAGGGTTCACGGTCTATCCACATTCCGTTTGTGAAATCGGGAACAGCAACGGGAAGTCCGCCCATAGCAACGCTCTGTTCAGAAAGACAGGTAATTGCCATCCAAGCCGCTGTATCATATACGTCAATGGGAGGCTGTTTTCCGAGCTTTGCCGCTTCAACAAATGCAGAAAGAACAAGATAGTCCATACCGCCGTGACCTGCTTTTACGCCTGCTTTTTCATATTTTGACCAAAGAGGATGGTCATATTTTTCTCTGATTGTTTCAAATTTTGTCCATTCGTGAGTGCTTTCTGTAACACCTGTTATAGCACAAGAAGCCGCTTCATCTATATCAGAGAAAATTCCCTTCGTACCCTGAACGAGATAGTTTCTTGTATAAGGACGGGGTAAGCTGCAGTCGTGTGTAAGAGTAATTGTTTCACCGTGAGCACATTTAATTATTGTGGTAACAACATCTCCGCAGGCAAAATCATATCCGTAGATATCGTAGTCCTCACCCTTGTTATCCTTAATCCACTGATTAAGGCCCTTTGACTTACTTGCCATAGAAACAAGTGAAAGGAAACGGTTTCCTCTGTTTATACCGAGAACCTTGGAAATAGGTCCTAACTGATGTGTCGGATAAAGCTCACCGTTTCTGTTCTGGAAATTAAAAAGACGTCCGTGTCTGTTTTCTCTGCCAAGACTTATTTCATCTCTGAGGTCGTGTCTGTAACCGCCTTCACAATGAATAATCTCACCGAAAAGTCCCTGCTTTACCATATTGAAAACAGCCATTTCATTTCTGTCATAACAGCAGTTTTCAAGAAGCATACAGAACTTTCCTGTTCTTTCACTGGTACGGACAAGCTCCCAGCACTCTTCAATTGAAGCGGCTCCACCTACCTCCATAGCAACATTAAGTCCCGCATTCATACCTGCAATAGCAATTTTTGAATGAGTGATCCACGTTGTAAAAACAACGAGAGCATCAAGCTTCTCAGTTCTGAGCATTTCTTCATAATCAAGATATGAATTTACTTCATATCCGTCGTAGCTTTCGGAGTTCTTGACAATTTCAATTCCTCTTTCTGCTCTGTCTTCAAATTTGTCGCATACAGCAGGACAAACAACGCCGGGAACTGCAAGTAAAAGCTCAAGCATACCTGAGCCTCTGCCGCTTATTCCTACTGCACCAATTCTTATTCTTTTCTCCGTACTCATAATTGTACCATCCTTTGCACAATATTTCCGATATATTTTAACACAATAAAAATAATATTTCTATAGTAAATTGTTATTTTTATTGAACTTTATATATTATTTTGATAAAATTGTTTCAGAAAGTGAGTTGATTTTCAATATGAGAATTTATACTAATGCAAAAATTATTACTCCCGACAATATTCTCGAGGGCTATGCAGTTATCACCGAAAACGGAAAAATTACAAAAATCACAAAAGACTTTTCCCCTGAAAACAATGAGATAATTGATTGCAAGGGCAAATATCTTTCACCCGGCTTTGCAGATATCCACGTTCACGGCGGCGGCGGTTATTCTGCTATGGGAAGCACCGAGGATATAGTCAGAATGTGTAAGGCACACGCACTCAGAGGTACAACCTCAATTCTGCCTACTACTCTTGCCGCCCCTGTTGAGCAATTAAAAAGGGTTATCAGAAGCATTGAAGAAGCACAGAAAATCTGTGAGGACTCAAACATACTCGGTGTTCATCTTGAAGGTCCTTTCATTTCAATGAAGATGAAGGGTGCACAAAGTCCCGACAATATTCTTGTTCCTACAAAAGAAAATCTTTGCGAGCTTCTCGACAGCTCCCCCATCATAAAAATTATCGGCGCCGCACCTGAAATTGAAAACGGCCTTCTCGTTGGCGAAGAAGCACAAAAAAGAGGTATTGTGGCTTCAGTTGCACATTCCGACGGTGATTATTCTGACACCGAAGAAGCATTAAATCACGGCTTCAGTGACGTTACGCATATTTATTCCGCCTGTTCAGGTATGAGAAAAATCGGAATTTTCCGTCACGCAGGTGTTGTTGAAGCAGGTCTTTCTCTTGACGGCTACACTACACAGTTTATTGCCGATTTAAGACATCTCCCCTACGGTGTTCTTAAACTTATCTACAAAGCCAAAGGTGCAGACAAGGCTTATGCAATAACCGACGGACTTGAATATTCTGCTCTTGATATGGAAGAAGGTACTGTTATACTTCAGGAAAACGGACTTGAGGTGCTTTATGAAGATAATGTTATGAAGCTCAGCGACCGTTCCTGTCTTGCGGGCAGTGTTGCCACAAGTAATGTGCTTGTCCGCAATATGTATAAAACTGCGGGAATACCTCTCACCGATGCCGTCAGAATGGCAAGTCTTACTCCTCTCAGCGTTATAGGCTGTGACAAAACAAAGGGTAAGATAGAAGAAGGCTACGATGAAGATATAATTTTATTTGATGAAGATATAAACGTATCCTTCGTATGCGTCAACGGCAAAATAATAAAAGCTGACTAAATCTTAATTAAAACTTAAAGATTATAGCAGTTGTTTATTAATAATCTTTATGAGATAATTTCCTTGCACGTACGAAAGCGAGGTTTTTACTATGTATAATGTACTTGTTTGTGATGATGAAAAGGATATTGTATCAGCACTGAAAATTTATCTCACCGCTGATGGCTACAATGTTCTTGAAGCATATAACGGAACTCAGGCAATTGAAATTATTGAACAAAATGAAGTTCACCTTATTCTGATGGATATTATGATGCCTGAAACAGACGGACTTTCAGCCTTAGTGGAAATCCGTAAAAAGCATAACACTCCCGTTATATTTACTACGGCAAAGAGTGAAGACAACGATATTATTCTCGGTCTTAATCTCGGAGCAGATGATTATGTAACAAAGCCCTTCAATCCTGTTGAGCTTCTTGCAAGAGTCCGTTCACAGCTGAGAAGATATACAAAACTCGGCGGCGGAAACTTTTCAACCTCAACCATAAGCGCGGCAGGAATAACAATAGACGATAACGGCAAGGCTGTCTATGTCGATAATAAAGAGGTAAACCTCACACCTAAGGAATATGAAATTCTGAAGCTGCTTCTGAAAAATCCGGGGAAAGTTTTTTCTCCCACAGAAATCTACCGCCATGTATGGAAGGATGAGCCCTACGGTGCCGATGCTACGGTTGCAGTTCATATAAGGCACCTGAGAGAAAAGGTTGAAATAAATCCCAATCAACCGAGATATATAAAGGTTGTTTGGGGACAGGGTTACAAATTTGATGAAAATATGAGGTGATTTTTTTGAATAAACTTCGCCGTTCACGTTTTGCAAAATTTATAGCAGGTATCTCAATTATCGTTTATGCGGCAGCTGTAGTCTTCAATATTCTCGGAACGTGGTTTCTTATGGATGAAAATCTATACTACGCATCAAGAGATCAGCTTCAGCAAAAACTGTATTCATATATTTATGACTACACCGCAAGTGATCTTATGAGATATCTCAACACTACAGAAAGCATATACAGCAACAACGACAGTTACAAAAACTATCATCAGTCTGAAATAGAATTGTACCGTTCAAAATATTCTCAGGAAAACTCAAATATCCATTTCAGAATCACTGACGAAAAAGGATATGAGCTATTAAAAAATGATTACATCACCGAAACTCCCTGTTTTTCTTTTTCTTCCGTTTTTATAACCGACATTACCTTCGATAACGACTGGTATGTTCAGGGCGGTTCGGACCAGATGGGCATTTATAACGAAATAGTAACCGAAACTACTACGTTCAGGCAAGATGAAACAGAATCAACACCTTACTCTGCGGAATTTACAGAGGATAACTCAGAGATTGCTATCGTAAACGAAAAAACTGCAAATGACAGCATATCTGAAACTACACTTGACACATCCGGCTACAAAACTGAAGAAATTGCCGTTAGTAACATAAATTCCGATAATGTTACAGCTCTTCACTATTTTTATAAAGATGAAATTAATTTCAAAATACTCTACTACTGTAAGGACATTGTAAAAAATCTCAACTATGATATAACTGAAATTACGTTTTATCAGGATGATTTTACAGTCGATGACGATTTCCGCGATGAAGACTATTATGAGGTAAATCAGGTTTATGGCATTCTTGACGAGGCAGTTCCGCTTAAATCCTTCAGCACCGTGCTTATCACCAACGGCAAAGAGGCTGTAATAAACTACTCATATAACGGTTCTTTTTATGAGGACGAGTTCTCAAACAGACTGTCACTGGCATCTCTCATAGTCAATAACAGTAATGAAGAAAAAATTAACCTTGAGTATTATCAGAAAAGCCGAATTCAGCTGAATGTAGAAATTCTTGTTCCCTACAACTGTTACAGAAATGACATTTACGGCTTTGCTGAAAATGCTGTTGATATCGCTATGGTGTATATGGATAACATCATACTTATTACGGTTTTTGACTTTTTTGTTTTCCTGTTTGCGATTATTTATCTTTTATGGTCAGCGGGTTACGTTCCGAACAAGGATAAACCTGCGGCAAGAGGCTTACACGCAATACCCTTCGATCTGTATGCCTTTTTATCAGTCCTTGCGGCAGTGGGTTGCTTTGCTATGATAGATACCACTGATGAGGTACTTGCACTTTTCGGTTTTATTGGCTGGGCACTTCTGTTGATATGCTTCATATACACTGTTTTTGTCAGACTGAGAGCATCATCACTTAAAAGAAACACTTTGTGCTACAGATTTTATTCCGTACTAAAAAATGCTGCTTCAACAATGAATGAAGCCACCGGCTCAAAAATAAAAATTCTTATTACAGTAGCTGTGTTCGTAGTTTTTGCAGCATTTGAAATCATCTTTTTTATGATGTTCAACTGTTTTGAGGCTGCAACCTTCACTCTGCTGATAAAATTCTTAGAGCTTCCGTTTATAGTTTTAACGCTTATTGCACTTATCGCACTTCAAAACGGTGCCAGAGCAATTTCTAAAGGCGATATTTCATACAGAGTCAGCAGTCCTCTTCTTATAGGTCCGTTAAAAAAGCATGCTGACTATCTGAACAGCATTAACGATGCTGTCGAGGATGCTGTTGAAGAAAGATTAAAAAGCGAAAGCCTTAAAACCGAGCTTATTACAAATGTTTCTCACGACCTGAAAACTCCCCTGACATCCATTGTAAATTACGTTGATTTACTAAAAATGGAAAAAGTTTATAACCCTAAAGCTGAAGAATATATCGACGTAATTGACAGACAGGCTCAAAGACTGAAAAAGCTGACGGTGGATATTGTAGAAGCCTCAAAAGCGGCAACAGGTAACATCACAGTAAACTATGAAAACACGGCTCTTAACGTGATTTTATTACAGACCAACGGTGAATACATTGAACGACTTGAGGAAAAATCGCTTACGCTTGTTCAGGAAATTCCCGATAATGATATTTTTGTTTCAACAGACGGCAGGCTCCTCTGGCGCGTAATTGACAACATTATGAATAATATCTGTAAGTATTCAATGCCCGGAACAAGAGTTTATCTTACTCTGTGGGAAAACAACGGTAAGGCGTTTATTTCCTTCAGAAATATCTCTAAATTTAAGCTCAATGTAAGTCCCGATTCACTTACGGAAAGATTTGTCAGAGGCGATACGTCAAGAAATACCGAAGGCTCAGGCTTAGGCTTATCCATAGCTAACAGCCTTACCGAAATAATGGGAGGAAGACTTTCAATAATAATTGACGGTGATTTATTCAAAGTCACTCTCTGCTTCCCCACCGTAATTCCCGAAAAAGACAGTAACGATTCAGAAATAACGGAGCTTTAATAAAGCAAAAGCCACCTGAAGAAAAATCAACTTTCTCTTCAGGTGGTTTTACCGTTTTAAAGACTTTATTTTGTTTCAGCAATAAGCTCAATTTCCACAAGAACATTCTTCGGAAGGTTTTTCACTGCAACACAGCTTCTTGCGGGCTTTGAAATAAAATATTGTGCATAAACCTCATTAAACTGAGCAAAATCCTCCATATTCTGTAAAAAGCAAGTGGTTTTAATAACATTATCAAAGGTACACTCAGCCGCATTAAGAACAGCTGCAAGATTTTCACAGACTCTTTTGGTCTGTGATTTTATGTCACTGCCGAAAATTTCACCGTTTTCAGGATCAATGGGAATTTGTCCTGAAGTAAAAAGAAGATTTCCGGTTCTTATTGCCTGAGAATAAGGACCTATTGCTTCAGGGGCATTTTCTGAAAATATAACATTACTCATACGCCGACACCTCATTTTATTTTATTTATTATATCATTTCAGATTAAAAGCTGTCAATAAGCTTAGCTTTTTGTATAAAACCTACGCTGCACAAGAAACAGTTTTTTATAACCAAAAGCCTTTTGTTCTCATCGTACAAAAAAATCAATAATTATTTTATTACTTTTTGTCATATTAACATTGACAAATATCGCAAAAAAGATTTATAACATAAGTGTAATTCAATTGAGTGCTTTTAACTTAATTTCCGTTAAGCATACAATTGAATTTATTATTTTTTTCACAACAAAATGTGTAAAAATTATTGATTTTGTCAACATATTGAGTTATAATATTTTGTATTTATTTTTTGTTACAAATCCGGAACCTTTATAGGTTCTTACTGAAAGGAACGACAATTATGGAAACAAACATCAGAAAAGTCGGAACAGTTTCACGAGGCATTCGCTGTCCTATTATCCGTGAAGGTGATGATCTTGCAAAAATCGTCGCTGACAGCGTTCTTGAAGCAGCAGAATGTGAAGGCTTTGCCCTTCGTGACCGTGATGTTATTTCACTTACAGAATCTATCGTTGCACGCGCTCAGGGAAATTATGCTTCTGTTGACGATATTGCCGCAGATGTAAAAGCAAAGCTCGGCGGTGAAACCATCGGTGTTATTTTCCCCATTCTTTCCAGAAATCGTTTTGCCATCTGCCTTCGCGGTATTGCTAAGGGGGCAAAAAAGGTTGTTCTTATGCTTTCTTATCCTTCTGATGAAGTAGGCAACGAGCTTGTAAGCCTTGATAAGATTGACGAAGCAGGTGTAAATCCCTATTCAGATGTTCTCTCTCTTGAAAAATACAGAGAGCTTTTCGGCACAATTCTTCATCCCTTTACAGGTGTTGATTATGTCGAATACTACGGCAACCTCATCAAAGAAAGCGGTGCTGAGGTAGAAATAATTTTTGCAAATCAGGCAAAGGCAATTCTTGATTATGCAGACTGTGTTCTTACCTGTGATATTCACACAAGACAGAGAACAAAGAGAATTCTCAAAGCTGCCGGTGCAAAGGTTGTTATCGGTCTTGACGATATTCTTACTGCTCCCGGTGCTCTCGGCGGCTATAACGAAAACTACGGTCTTCTCGGCTCAAACAAGTCAACGGAAGATACTATAAAGCTTTTCCCCAGAGAATGTAAGCCTCTTGTTCTTGATATTCAGAAAAGAATCAACGAAGCTACAGGTAAAAATGTAGAAGTTATGGTTTACGGTGACGGTGCATTTAAGGATCCTCAGGGCAAAATCTGGGAGCTTGCCGATCCTGTTGTTTCCCCTGCTTTTACTGACGGTCTTATCGGTACTCCTAATGAACTCAAGCTTAAATATCTTGCTGATAATGATTTCAAGGATCTTTCAGGTGAAGAGCTCAAGGCAGCTATTTCAGCATCCATCAAAGCAAAGGGTGACAATCTTGTCGGCAATATGGCTTCTCAGGGTACAACTCCCCGTCAGCTTACAGACCTTATCGGGTCTCTTTGTGACCTTACAAGCGGTTCAGGCGACAAGGGCACACCCGTAGTTCTTGTTCAGGGTTATTTTGATAACTATACAAACTAATACTCAGTCTTCTAAGGAGGTTAATAATATGCAGAACCAATTACGTCCTGAAAGCTTGGCCAGAATTACAACAAAAGAGCTTGCTGATGCTTTTATAAATGAACAGGTCGAAGCCGTTCGTGCTCAGGTCGGCGACAAGAAGGTGCTTCTTGCACTTTCAGGCGGTGTTGACTCATCTGTTGTTGCGGCTTTATTAATTAAGGCTATCGGCAAACAGCTTGTTTGTGTTCACGTTAATCACGGTCTTATGAGAAAAGGCGAAAGTGAAAACGTTATCGAGGTTTTCAAAAACAGACTTGATGCTAATCTTGTTTATGTTGATGCCACTGACCGTTTCCTTGACCTTCTTGCAGGAGTAAGTGATCCTGAAAGAAAACGTAAGATTATCGGCGGCGAGTTTATCAAGGTATTTGATGAAGAGGCTGCTAAGCTTGACGGAATTTCATTCCTTGCACAAGGAACAATTTATCCCGATATCCTCGAAAGCGTAAAGCAGGCTGAAGGCAAAAAAGCCGTTAAATCCCACCACAACGTAGGCGGTCTTCCCGAAGATATGGCTATGGAGCTTGTTGAACCCATAAGATTACTCTTCAAGGATGAGGTAAGAGTAGTCGGTGAAGCACTCGGTCTTCCTCACGAAATGGTTTACCGTCAGCCATTCCCCGGCCCCGGACTCGGAGTAAGATGTCTTGGTGCTATTACACGTGACAGACTTCACGCATTAAGAGAATCTGATGCAATTTTACGTGACGAATTCGACAAAAACGGTCTTGCAGGTAAAGTATGGCAGTATTTTATTGCTGTTCCCGATATGAAGAGTGTAGGCGTTAAGGATGACAGCCGCTACGAAGGCTGGCCCGCAATAATCAGAGCTGTCAACACAACAGATGCTATGACTGCAACTATAGAAGAAATCCCCTATCCTATCCTTCACAAAATCACGGAAAGAATAACCCACGAGGTAGAAGGCATCAACCGCGTCCTCCTCGACCTCACCCCCAAGCCCACCGGCACAATTGAGTGGGAATAATACCAAAAACGCTGAAAACCCGCATAAACACTGGGTTTTTGAGGATTGAAAAATCCTCGTGACAACGTTTTGACAACAATTTCAGATTATTCATAAATAAAGAGCTAACAGATTTTTGTTACAAAGTCTGTTAGCTCTTTTTTGTTTGTTTATGTAATTACATAGTAATCGGGATCTAAAATGAATTCGCTGTCAGTAACATCAAGCCAATTTTGGCAAATGATGATTAGTTTGTATATTTTGTTTGTCAAAGGTTTAATGCTATCCGATTTGATAGATAAGCAACGTCTTAACGAAGGAGCATTATCCGTTGCATAGTGAGTTGTGTTAATCACCTTACCTCCATCAGTATCAACATAACGTTTTCCATCTTGATTGATAGTTTCTAAAATCAGAAAAGAATTATTTGAATTGTTGGGATTTACTGCTTTTGCACTAATTGCAGCAAGATTATCATATTGCGATGAATCAATTTTTTCAAAGGGAAAGTTTTCATTTCTTTTTGAAATGAACCAATTATACTCTCTTATCCAATCGATTAGCTCTAAAACAGTATAACTCCACTCTTTCGGGAAATATGAAGATGAAAACAGGTCTTTTAATATTTCTTGAAGATTTGCATTTTCTATGCCAAAATCGTTCAACGCAATAAATGCTGGAAAGTGAATGTTAGTAATATTTTTTTCGATTTCTTCAGGTGAAGATTTTAATAAAGGCGAAACACGCTCTAATCCTTCACTTAACGTTATAGTACCATAAACCAAATTAGCCATAGGTTTAACAATACCCAAAATAGATCTGTCGATTTTGCCTTTTATATAGTCGTTTAATGGATTGAATAATTGGCCTTTCACATACAAATCCGCAATATTTGCTCCCAAAATTTTGCTTACCCGTGATAGCTCATTTTCTCGCTCTGGATAAAAGGGTGTCACTCTTTTTTGACGCAAATCAAACGGTAAGTCTTCAATATCACCTGTATTTCCGTCAAATAGGCAAATAATTCTATCCCAACCGAGTTTACTTGCGGCGTACCCTAATTCTACTAAAACATTAGGATTTGGCATTTTACGCCCTTCAGCATTTGAATTGACAATACTAACGTCACAAATGAACAAAACACATTTGTCGATTTTATCGAATATTGTTGCAGTGATATCAGGGCTACCGTTAATGCCTTTGGTATCTCGATCATAGCTCATATATATGGCAGCATCTTTTTCTAAATCAGTCAATGCCTTTTTTAAGCACTTTTCAATAAAATACCGATGTGTTTTGCCGTCCAAATCGTTTTGCCAAGAGTAGAAAATGGTACGTGCCATAATATCACCTCCTAATACAAAGATATTAAATCATTTTGATTACTTCTTATCAACACACATCAATGATAATTACACTTGGACTATTAAAGTTCATTTGAGAGGGGTTGTTTTATTTTATATCAATTTTAATATGCGGATTATTCCTAAGCATATCAAAAGATGCTCTGAGTTCCTTAACTGGCAATGGTTGAAAATGACTTCCGGCGACTTGTTCTCTATTCTCCATCTTGAAAATAACGGGCACTCGCACACCATATTTTCTGCAAAACTCACCGTAAGTAGTTATGCCATCAGTAATGTCCTTTGCAAAGTGACTAAAGAAATCAATGTAAAAAGCATATATCATTGCACTCATATTATCGACAAGTGCAGGTAAATCAATTTGTTCTCCCATTTGTTGTATATCTGCCTTTGAATGTTTCCAGTTATCAAACTGAAGCAAGTGTTCTTTAGTACATATGATTTTGCAGCCGTTTTCAACGGATTCTTGATAAATGGAATATGGAAATTCACAATGAACAATATAGTTTCTAAAATTCGCCCAAAACCTATATTCCATATTTTTGTCGTAAAAAGCGTGTTGCATATCTTCAAACAATTTTAAGTCACTTTCTGTGGCTCGCTTTGTCAAAAGGCGTTTTTCCATATCAATATACGTTTTGATTGAAGATGCATAGTTAAGAACGGCTTTGTTTGCAAGGGTAATCGCTCTTTCTGGTGGTACATTACGCTTTCTAATTTCCTGCAAATTTTGAGGATTCATAAAGCGTTTAAAACTTTCGCCGTTTTCGACGACAATATCTTTGATCTGTGTAATGCTGTGATAGAGGCTGCATACCCGAAAAGCAGTATTTAACTGTGTAAGTTCTTCCTGCGTGATTTCATCTTTAATTACAATTTCCGCTTTTGCGCCTTGAGGATGATCTGTTTCTGCTACATATAAATGTAATTTTCCCATTTTAATTATCCCTTATTGTTTTCACGCATTTCATCAAGAGCATCCCTTGTACGCTGTGCCTCTACTTCGGGATATGTATAACGCCAACGGTCATATTCCTCTTTGCTAATTTCACCGTTACGATACTTCTCAGCTTCTTTCTGCCAAGCGGTAAAACGCTCAAGCAAAGAAATGTAAGATGTTCCTCTGTTTTTATCAAGGCGGATACAAACCTCGTCATCTAGCTTGTCAATCTTCAAGCCGTAAATGTCCTCTAACGCAAAGAGCGTATGCATAAAGCCGAGATCCGTATCAATATCAGGAACATTCAATGCCATAGTAGAAACGCCCAAAGCATCGGCAAGCGCTTCGGTTAAATCTGATTTGGGTGTTCTTGTGCCGGACTCATATTGAGCCAAGCGGATGTCGGCAGTTTTCTCCGGAAAACCAACTTTTACACCAAGAAACTTTTGTGTCATACCTTTTAGGTTACGAAAAAATCTAATTCTTTCACCAATTGCCATAGTAATTTCACTCCTTACTTATGTGCTTTACATTGAGTATAACACAAATGTTTAAGTTCTGTCAAGATAATATAAACAAAAAAGTTTAATATTTTCTCGAAAACCACTTGACTTAACGGAATATGTTTAGTATAATGAGGATTGCTTAAACAAATACAGTTAAGTTGCGACAGCTAAATGACCGTCCAAGTGGGATACTCCGCCAAGACCTCCGAAAGGAGCGAGCGAGAAAACGCCGCTGAAAAACAGGGGCAGGAACGGCACTTGGGGAGAACGGCAAATCCAAACACAGCACTAAAAACAAAGAAAGGAGGTACTGCAATGTTTGAAGATTATTATATGACCGCAGACGACGTTGCAAAGGCCTCAAGATTTCCAAATCATTCGCCTATAAGGTGATTCGAAAAATGAATGCCGAACTGCAAGAACAAGGATTTTTCACAATGGCGGGGAAAGTCAACAAACAATTCTTTTTAGACAAGACTTGCTATGATGCAGCCAAAGTTAAGGAAAGGAAGTGATGAAAATGGCTGTTTATAAAGATGAAAAAACAAACACTTGGATGGTTTACTACCGAGTAACCGATTGGAAAGGAGATCGAAAGCAAAGCACAAAGCGAGGCTTCCCGACCAAGCGAGAAGCACTTGCGTGGGAACGTGAGTTTCTGAACAAAACTCAGGCAGACCTCAGTATGACCTTTGCGAGCTTTATTGAAACCTATACGGTGGATATGAAGAATCGCATTAAAGAAAACACTTGGCAGACTAAAGATCATATTATCCGCACGAAGATCCTGCCGTACTTCGGTAAGCGCAAAATCAGTGATATTCAGCCGAGAGACATTATCGCTTGGCAGAATGAAATGATAAAGGGGTGCGATAAGAACGGCAAGAAATACTCGCCCGTATATCTTAAAACGCTCCACAATCAGCTCAGCGCCATTTTCAATCACGCCGTTAAGTTCTATAGATTGAAAGAAAATCCCGCCGCTAAGGTCGGCAATATGGGCAAGGCGAGAAGCCGTGAAATGCTCTTTTGGACACAAGAAGAATATCAGAAATTTGCCTTTGCGATAATGGACAAACCCGTATCCTATTACGCATTTGAAATGCTTTATTGGTGCGGTATCCGTGAGGGCGAGCTATTAGCATTAACTGCCTGCGACTTCGATTTTGAGCGTGGTACGGTCACAATCAATAAGTCCTATCAGCGCATTGACGGCAGAGATGTTATTACCGAGCCGAAAACACCGAAAAGCAACCGTGTGATAAAGATGCCCGATTTTCTTATAGAGGAAATCAAGGAGTACCTTGCTAAGATCTACGGTTTGCAAAAGAACGACCGAGTGTTTAATATCACAAAGAATTATCTGCACCGAGAAATGACAAGGGGCGCAGATGAAGCAGGGGTTAAACGTATTCGTATCCACGATCTGCGACACAGCCACATTTCGCTATTAATTGAAATGGGATATTCGGCGGTGGCGATTGCCGACCGTGTAGGACACGAAAGCATCAATATCACTTATAACTACGCCCATCTCTTCCCGTCCACACAGACGGATATGGCAGACAAGCTCAATAATTTCCGAAAGGAGCCAACACAAAATGTCAGCTAAGAATTTAGACAAACACGACCGCTTTAGATGTATCACCGTAGGGTTTCGAGTATCACCGGAAGAACACGAAACGATAAACCGTATCGTGGCGCTGTCGGGACTCACAAAGCAAGAATACTGCTATCGAAAGTGTACCGACCGTGAAATTATCGTGGAGGGTAATCCGAGAGTGTATAAGGCACTCAAAGTGGAACTCGCCGCCGTGCTTGATGAACTGAAGCGTATCGAAAGCGGCGGAAACGTCAGCGGTGACTTGCTTGAAGTTATCGACCAGATCAACAAAACCTTATATGGATTAAAGGGGGAATCTGAATGACCAATATAACGGAAAAGACTGCCCCGAATGTATCTGTTGGCGCAGATACGGAGCAGCCTTCTCAAAAATCTACTGCAAATATTATAACCACCGAAGATGAAAATTTCAAGAGTTTTGAGGAAATTCAGCGTGAAATGATTAGGATGATGGACCCGTCCTACCTCAAAACAGTTTCAATGACCGAACTGTACGACACCGTTTACCAAAGCAAGCCGCCGCTGATTGACGGCTTGCTCTATCCGGGAACGTATATCTTTGCAGGCGCACCCAAACTCGGTAAAAGTTTTTTGATGGCGCAGTTGGCATATCACGTCAGCACGGGAACGCCACTATGGAGCTATACCGTCCGAAAAGGAACGGCATTATATCTTGCCCTTGAAGATGATTACCGCCGCCTGCAGGAACGCTTGTATCGAATGTTCGGAACGGAGAGCGCCGACAATCTGCACTTCTCTGTTTCGGCAAGTCAGATTGGCAAAGGACTTGATGAACAGTTGCAGGGGTTTGTTACCGAACACCCCGACACCAAACTCATAATCATAGACACGCTTCAAAAGGTGCGTGAGGTCGGCGGTGATAATTACAGTTACGCCAATGACTATGAAATCATTAACCGTATCAAGAAATTCACCGACCGCTACGGCATTTGCGTTTTAATCGTCCACCATACCCGAAAGCAAAATGCAGATGATAAGTTCGATATGATCTCCGGTACGACGGCTCTGCTCGGTGCAGCAGACGGCGGCTTCATTTTGCAAAAGGAAAAGCGTACAAGCAACAACGCCACCCTTGAGGTATCGGGCAGAGATCAACCCGACCAAAAGCTACACCTTGTCCGTAATACCGAAACTCTGTTATGGGAATTGGAGAGAGTAGAAACGGAGCTTTGGAAAGAGCCGCCCGAACCTTTGCCTGAAAAAGTGGCGGCGTTTATCACCGCAGACAATGCCGAGTGGTGCGGTTCACCAACGGAGCTTGTCGTGGTGCTTGGCATTGATATGAAAGCCAACGTTCTGTCGATGAAGCTGAATATCAATGCAGGGCGTTTGTTCAATGAGTACGGTATCTGCTACGAGAACAAACGCTGTCACGATGGCCGAAAGGTGCGCTTACACCTTGAGCAAGCGTGACGATGCGTGTCGGTCGTGACGGTGTTATTGGCGGTAGCAAAAACATCGTCACCATCGTCACAGACCGACACGGGAAAGTTTAGGCGGGGTGCAGGATGCCCTTTTCAAAGGGCGGCTCTGCTGGGGAGTTGTCCGCAGACAACGGGGCAACGCCCCATAACCCCCTCGGAGAGCGCAATGGCATCTTTTGATAGACGAAGGCTGTCGAAAGTGCTTTTGCGTTACTTTTGACAAAAGTAACAAAACCCGCCGCACTGCGGCGAAGGAAAAAGGAAGTGATTATTTGAAAAGAACGATAAGCGGAATGGTCGGAAAAGGCTCACTCAGACATAACAATCGCACCTTTCACGCAGGCAACGTTGACCCCGAAAGGTCGCACCAAAACATTGCCTACTGTGATGAAAATATCCGTGATGTGTACCACGACTTGTTTGATGAAGCACTCGAAAAATACAACGCCAAGAAAACGAGAGCCGACCGTATGATAGATGATTATTACGAAAAAATACGCTTCGGAAAGCAGGAAAAACCGTTTCACGAAATCATAATGCAGATCGGTGATTGGGAGAATACCGCCGTCGATAGCGACACCGGAAAGCTCGCCACCGAGATACTTGACGAGTATATGAAAGGCTTTGCCGAGCGTAATCCCAACCTCAGAGTGTTCTCGGCGCACCTGCATTTGGATGAAGCAACACCCCACTTGCACATTGACTTTGTACCTTTCATCAAGACCGACGGCAAGCGTGGACTTGAAACAAGAGTCTCCCTCAAGCAAGCGTTAAAGGCGCAAGGATTTGTCGGCGTTCACAAGAAGGATAGCGAGTGGGCAAGGTGGATACAAGCCGAAAAAGAACAGCTCGCCGCTATTATGGAACGGCACGGAATAGAGTGGGAACACAAAGGAATGGAACGTCCGCACCTTGATGTTCTTGATTATAAATTGCAGGAACGTCAGCGAGAATTAGTGGAGTTGGATGCGGTTGTCAAAGAGAAAACCGACGAGGCAAATATCCTTGAAAAGCAGATTGAAAACCTTACTGAGAGTGCAAAGGTTATCACGACCATCTCAGAAAATTTTGAAAACGAGCCGGAATATCAGTTGCCAGAACCTACGGCGATGATGTCGGCACGAAGCTACAAAACCAAGTTTGTCGATCCGCTGATAAAGCGATTAAAGGCACTCGTTATCAAAACTCTGAGTCGGTATTTTGAAGCGAGAACCGATTTTGAACGGTGGCGTACCGCCAACCACTCTCTTGCGAGTAGCAACGAGAGATTGAAAAATCGGGTGGCGGCTTTGGAGAATGAAAACGAATATCTCCGTGAAGATCTGCGTGATTATAAACTGCTCCGAAAGGTTTTCGGCAGCAGGCAGATTGACAATTTGCTTGAACAAGCAAGAGCAAACAAAGGTAAACGGCGTGATGAACGCTCAAGATAAAATTACAAGGAGGACAACACAATGAAACAGCATTTCACAGACGAAAGAACGGGTATTAGCTACACCTTGCAAGGAGATTATTATCTGCCCGACCTTGCATTACCAGCTGAAGAACAAGTCGAAGTCGGCATTTGGGGACAGCGGCACTTACAGTATATCAAAGCGCACCGCAAAGGGTTTTATACGACCTTGCTCACAAAATGCGAGTTGAACAGATACCTTGCCGATGTAAACAAGCAGGCTGAGGATATGTTTTTTCGGCTCGTAAAACAGATGGCAGAGCGTGAGGGCATAACGGAAAAACTCAAAGCAGAAAACCAAATAGAGTGGGTTGCTCGTATGAATAATATACGCAGCAGAGCTACAGAAATCGTAAATCACGATATAATTTACAATTAATCGAAGCACGACGGCAGGGAGATTTACACCTCTCTGCCGCCGTTTTAGTTATGAGCAGTTTGCGTAGATATATTGAAATGTTAAGCAAAATTGTTTATAATGTTTTTGTACGAAGGGAGCGTGTATGATGAAATTATCCTATAAAAAGGTGTTTGATAGATATGCAATGTCCTTTTCAGATAAACTTGCGGAAATTGCGTATTCTTTTTATAGAACACTGAGGTTGCGCTTTGAGTCGATATTTCCTATTTCGGAGCACGAGAAATATCGTTTTGATGTTGATCCATTTTCAAAAGAAGAATCTGCAGATATGCCGCAAGGGTATGATTACATAGCCCAAAAGAGTGTTGATGGATTTGTAAAGTTAGATTACATAGATTTGTATGATTATCTTCCTAAGGAAGACTTATCAAAGTTTATAAAGGAACTTAAAAAATGCGTGCGTCGAAATAAAATAACTCCTTTTGGGGCGTTTCGTTCACGTGATGACATAGAAAAACTCGATAATTTTGGACAATATTATGATGGACGAGCTTTTTCTCACGTATTATCAGTGCGTTTCAGTAAAAACAAAGATCTTCAAAAGTATTGTTCAGATATATCCATTTCTCTCAGAAACTTATCGGCGACATTTCTTGTAGTTAAATATCGTGTGTATATGACAAAAGAATTTAATGATAAGATTGCGGAACTATGTGAGAAAAAATATTCGGGTTACACAACAGTTTATAGGCAATTCAACACCCCTTGGTATGCTGTGAAAAAGTTTGGTCGGTCATCTCACACCGGCAATAATGCTCGTCAGAAAGAACTTTATGAAATAGTATCCCAACTAAAGTGGGAAGTTTTGAAAGAAATCAGAAAAACCTTTTCTGTTCGTTTTTGGAAGGATAAAATATTCTCGCCAGTCTTTGAAACATATTCAACGAATATCCGCCCAAGCAAAGACCGCAACAATTTGGAGTTTTGGGATAGTATATCATTCGATAATGCAGCTGACTACGCTCCTATATATAATGCTTGTGTATGTTGGGATTATAAGCATAGCAACTACGAGGGAATACGTTTAGCAGCATATTGCGGAGGAGATTATACAAAGGAGGATCATCTGCCGGGAATCGTACATCACGATATTTCTGATATATATGGGGTTTACTTGACTGCTTCAACGTTGGGAATTATATCAGAGCGAGATATAGCCGTATGTAACAAGAAGATTAGTAAGGCTATCAGAAAAGCAAAAACATCTTCGGTACTAAAGGTGAGAGTTGCAGTTGAACGAAAGTTATATTATAGTTATCGTTTTATTTCTGAGTTTTCTGGAAAATCAATAGATCACGATGATGCTAAAGCTTTTAGGCATCAGTTCTATAAAAAAGGTTCTGTATCATCAAGAAGTCTTGAGGGGGTTTCTAAAAGAACTAAAGAGTCTAAAACACAGATCGATAACATTTTAAAGTTGTTGAATGATGCGGCTGAATATAGAAGTAGCCAGTCTAATATAAAGTTGCAATGGATTATGATGATAGTAACTATTCTTTCATTAGTTATTGCGTTATTCAGCATTAACAATACTACCGTTGAAAATGTGGCTAAAAGTATATTGGATCGGATAAAAAACTTATTTTGATCGCACGGCGGCAGGGAGATTTTCTCTCTGCCGTCTTTTCTTTTCATATCCTAAGATATTGACGAAATATACAACTTGTTGTATAATATAAATGTACAACAAGTTGCATATTGGAGGTACTGCAATGAAAAATAATCTTTTCGGAGAAAAAGTCTGTTATGAAAATTTCGAACCCCCATTTGTTCTGATTGCCTTGATGAGCCGTTTTGTCAATCGCTATCAATCGGCGGCAAACGCCTTTTTTAAGGAGCTAAGCTGGCAACAGATGTTTTTTCTGAATGGTGTTACACTTTTCAAAGAGGCTCCTTCCATAAAAGATATGGCTGATTTTTTAGGTTGCACACATCAAAATGCCAATAAACTATACGCAAAACTCTTGCAGGACGGCTATATTGTTTCGCAACAAGACGAGAATGATCGGCGCAAACAAAGACTTTTTTTAACGGACAAAGCCAAAGTCTTTCTTGCCAACAATAAGGTGGGATCATCGGAAAGTGTAAAAGAAATTTTTAGTGTAGTGTCAGATGATGAAATGGAAATTCTTATTGATGCGATGGCAAAGCTGACGGAATCTGTGGGAGAAAAGTGATGATTATTGAAACAGAGCGTCTATTCCTAAGGGAAATGAAGGAAAGCGATTTCGATGCACTTTATAAAGTATTAGCCGATTCAGATATTATGCAACACTATCCATATGCTTTTGACGAAAATCGAGTAAGAAACTGGATACAAAGAAATATAGAACGATATCGGATATTTGGCTTTGGACTGTGGGCAGTATGTTTGAAAGAAACAGGTGAAATGATAGGTGATTGCGGCATAACCCTGCAGCTCATAGACGGTCGGATTAAGCCTGAAATCGGATACCATATAAGAGCCGACAAACAAAGAAACGGATATGCCAAAGAAGCGGCAATTGCAGTCAGAGATTGGACGTTTAACAACACACCGTTTCAGATAGTCTATTCCTACATGAAGTACACCAATGAACCATCAGTAAAAACTGCGATTTCTTATGGTTGCAAACAAGTTGATGAATATAAAGATGACGAAAATGAAATTACGAAGGTATTTGCAATTTCAAAAGATCAATGGGCTGATTTAATTAGGCAATTATTGGAGGGTGATTTATGAAAAAGGTATTTCAAGTAATTTGCTGCGCTGCCGGCGCTGGAATGATTGGCTTTTTCGCCAATCAGTTAAATACTGTAATAGGATGCGTGTTTTTCACGCTTGGAGTTGTTTTGCTTGCCGGCTCTATTGTTTTAAACAAGGTAATAATAAATGATAAACAAATTTAATGAGGTAAAGCGAATGAACAAACGAGTAAGACAATATGTTGGATTGCTCTCGGCGGTCATTGCATATTATCTGATACACGAAGGCGCTCATTTTCTGTACGCCCTATCTATCGGTGCCTTTAAGCAGATTAACTTTATGGGGTTGGGAATGCAAATTGATATATATGCTGAAAAGATGACACAAACACAGCTTGGTGTGTTTTGTTTGCTGGGCTCTGTTATGACTCTGCTGATTGCCTATGTATTGATTGCATTAATAAATAAAATAAGGACAATTTCTTCCAAATTATTAAAAGCGTGCTTGTACTACATTACAATTGCAATGTTATTGATAGATCCGCTTTATTTAAGTGTCCTTTGCGGATTTTTTGGTGGCGGTGATATGAACGGTATCAAGCTGCTCGTTCCGGAAGTCGCTGCCCGAATTTTATATGGACTTATATTGATAGTTAATGTCTTTGTGTTTATAAAAGTTGTACTGCCAAAATACAAGTTAGCATTCGCAGATGGAGCGCAATGATTTTTGATAAGAAGGCTATAAAAATGTGAGGTGAACGAAATGATAGAAATAACTACTTGGATGAACGGATTTTTGAGATCAATAAATGAAACTTTTGGAGACCGTATTTGGTTTGTTGGTTTGCAAGGCAGTTATGGCCGTGGTGAGGCAACCGAAACAAGCGATATTGATGTTGTTGTAATACTTGATGAACTTTCAATTACAGATATTCATAAATACAATGCGATGCTAAATACACTGCCTTACAGAGAGTTGATATGCGGCTTTGTTTCGGGCAAGGATGAACTTTTGAATTGGGAACCTTCCGACCTCTTTCAGTTTTGCAATGACACCACACCAATCATAGGAAGTCTTGACGAGGTGATGGCAGTTGTTGATGATGTTGCTGTGAACAGAGCAATCAAAAACGGTGCTTGCAATATCTATCACGGTTGTGTGCATAATATGTTGCACGAAATGAGCGAAGATATTTTGAAAGGGTTATATAAATCCGCAGCCTTTGTTATACAAGCAATTACTTTCAAGCAAACAGGAAAATACATACGCAGTCAAAGCGATTTGCTTCAGATTGCACTGCCGGAAGAACAACGTATTATCAATACTTCTACATATCTGAAAAACGGCGGGGCTATTGATTTTGAAACAATGTCTCAGGAATTGTTTGTATGGTCAAAGGCTTGGATTGCAAAATAATGCCGGAGGGATTTTTGTGGAATATCAAATTGTCCGCTTAATGGATAAGCCTGAAATGAAAGAACAAATGGCGAATTGGTTTAGTGAAAAATGGAGCGTACCGCTGCAGGCGTATTTAGATAGTATGGAGGATTGTTTGAGCAGAACAAAGTCTGTTCCCGGGTGGTATGTTGCTATTGAGGATTCACGGATAATCGGCGGGTTGGGTGTGATTGAAAACGACTTTCATAACAGAAAAGACCTGACACCCAATGTATGCGCCGTATATACGGAACCGGATAAGCGTTGTCAAGGTGTAGCAGGTGCGTTGCTCCGATTCGTCTGTGACGATATGAAGGCAAAAGGAATTGAAACATTGTATCTTGTAACAGATCATACCGCGTTTTACGAAAGATACGGTTGGGATTTTTTGTGTATGGTGCAAAGTGACGGCGAAACGAATATGAGCAGGATGTATGTTCACCGGTAATATGATTGGAATATGAGATGAAACTAACGAAACATATCGCCAATGTAATTACAAGTTGCCGGATACTGTGCAGTATGGGCATCTTATGCTTTCCTGCGTTCTCGCCCGAGTTTTATACTCTGTATTTTGTCTGCGGATTTAGCGATATGATTGACGGAACAATTGCAAGAAAGACAAATGCCGTCAGCGAATTCGGATCAAAGTTAGATACGGTAGCGGACTTCGTTTTTGTGGTAGTATGCTTGATTAAGTTATTGCCTATGATTCACATTCCTATTTGGCTATGGATATGGATCGGTGTTATAGCAATTATTAAAGTCACCAATATTGTTTGGGGATTTGTTCGCAGAAAGAAACTCATGGCTTTACATACAGTTTTAAATAAAACTACGGGATTGTTACTCTTTCTTCTGCCATTAACATTACAATTTATTGAACCAACATACAGCTTTACGGTTGTGTGTATCATAGCAACTATTGCTGCGCTCCAAGAAGGCTACTATGGTCACCATATAGCGAAAAGAGGTGTTTGAACGTGTTAAACGCAGTACAGAAAGCTGCATATGAACTGATCCAAGCGGATGCAAGATTTCTTTATACACTTACTGTTATTCAACGAAACGCAAAGAATATAAGTAGCAACTATATTATGATGAGCCAGCCGTATATTGGTATATTCACAGATGGCGCAGAACAATGGTGCCAAAAACTTGGATTGGGAGCGCCTCAATTTACCGATACAGAGAAAGCATATTACACCGCCTTGCGGCAAAGTCATAAGCTCTATGAAATGTCATATTCAGATTACTTATCTGCGTTGATGGAAAAGTTTAAGGCAAGCGATGACTATTTTTATAAGAACCGTCGCCTGCGTGAAAAACTATTGGGATACTACAATGTGGGTACTGATCTGTGTAATGGCCATTTCTGTGGAAACACGATTTTATGCGCTTTATATACTCCGGTAGATACTTTAAACAACAAGGAAATCGGTCCTTGGATTAGAGATATTAGTGTGGTGTCGGGAAAACTTGCAGGTTTTTTCGATTGCCAGAACTTTCCATCATATAACTATGACGATAGTATTTTGGTAAAATACAAGGATTATCATTTTTACAAGAATTGCCCTCTAAAAGTTAAAACAGAGCTCGGCTTTTTGCTTTTTTCAATTCTGTGCAGTGTCAATTATGCTATCGAGTTTATAGATCAATACTTTGTTGAGGAGATTCCGCAAAAATTCAAGTTTGCATATCTGCAGTATTACTATCTTTGTGACTTTATCAAAGAGTTAAATGCCGCAAACGAAACAACCTTTTACATCAATGATTCTATGAAGGATAGGAACTTCAGGAATTGCCTTGCACATTATGGTTTAGGGCAATATCTTTCTGAAAGTGATTTGATTGACGATGACGTATTGAAAGGTCTGACAAACAAAACATTTAATATGAATTACTCGGACGCAAAAGACAAGTTGTACTTTTACCTTACCGAGTTAACTAATCAGATTGAAGCGGAAATCTTTTCTCAAACTATTGAAAACAGATAATTTTCTGTTATAATGGTAATGGTCACTGACAACACAATGACAACAAAAATCTTGGCAGTCCGTATATTACGGATAATCTGAACACTCCCGATAATATAAGCAAAAATACCCATACAAAATTGTTTAAGTTACAGTTTTCGGGAGCGAGTGGGAATAATTTGCAATTGACAACTGACAACCTCAATTATCCTAAAAAGAACAAAATTTAATATTCTTTCAAATAATAAAAAATATGCCTTTTACGATTCATTTCGTAAAGGGCATTTTCCTTTATATTGATACCCTCTACTCGTGGGTGATACGGTCGGTGATATGCTGGAAAGCCTTATTCTATAAGGGTTTATTTACTCCTGTATGAGTTCTTATAC
>JAZNSP010000040.1:0-25874 GCA_045591285.1 Acutalibacteraceae bacterium | reverse complement strand
ATTGATATGGTGTATTATATTTTCTTGTGATATTAGTTTTCATTTGCACGTTAATTATATCACAAAAAGGACTACATTCCTACCTTTTCAGGTAAGTTTGTAGTCCGTTTTCTTTTTTGGCTGTTTTTTTACAGCCCCTTTCTTATCCTTCTGTCAGCTTTTCGATTTCCTCTTTAAGCTCCTTCATGCCTTCGCCGTTTACTGCGGAGGCTTCTATTACTTTGATGGCGGCTTTGAGGTCGGGGTTATTTGCGAAGGCTTCTCTTCTGCTGTTTCTTTCGGTTTTATTGAGCTTATCACACTTTGTGAGAACGCAGATAAAGGGAATTTCGGCTTCAGTCAAAAAGCCGAGCATCGTTTTGTCGTCCTCTGTGGGCTCATGGCGCATATCAAGAAGCTGAATTACAACTCTTATATCTCTTTCACTTGCAAAATATGCTTCCATCAATTCACCCCAACGGCGTTTTTCGCTGTCTGAGCGTTTTGCATAGCCGTAGCCCGGAAGGTCGGCAATTCTGACGCCGTCAACCAAAAAGAAGTTGATCGTGGTGGTCTTACCGGGCACACCCGATACTCTTGCAAGATTTTTTCTGTTAAAAAACTTATTTATAAGTGAAGACTTACCTACGTTGGATTTTCCCGCAAATACGACCTCAGGCAGATCCGAGCTTCTCAGCTGAGCCGAGGTTCCGAAGGATGCTTCAAATTTAACATTATTTATGTTCATATTTATTCCCCTTTCAGTTTTTTCTGCAGGATATTCCGATAGCACCGCTTTTTTCGGGAATAAGCTTTTCCTTGCCTTTTTTAGTATTTTTATCGGCTTTCTTATCTTCCTTTATATCCTCATCAAAAAGAGCAATATCAATAACGTCGTCAACGTTTTTTACAGGAATGAAGGTTATCTTTTCCTTCACCTTATCACTGATTTCTTCAAGGTCGGGAGCATTGGCAAAGGGAATAAGCACTGTGGAGATACCCTCTCTGAATGCCGCCATAGATTTTTCTTTAAGTCCGCCTATGGCAAGAACTCTGCCCGTAAGAGTAACTTCACCCGTCATAGCAATGTCACCTCTTACTTTTCTTCCCGTAAGAGCAGAAACGAGAGCAGTTGTTACGGTAACACCTGCACTGGGACCGTCCTTGGGTACTGCACCCTCGGGGAAATGAACGTGAATATCGTTTTCCTTATAGAATGAGGGATTTATACCGAATTTATCCGCACGGCTTCTGACGTAGCTTACGGCTGTTCTTACAGACTCCTTCATAACTTCACCAAGTGAGCCTGTAAGCTCGATCTTACCCGTGCCCTCAAGCACCACGGCTTCTGCTTTAAGCAGCTCACCGCCCACTGCTGTCCAGGCAAGTCCGTTTACTACACCCACGTTATCCTCAAGAACGTTTTCCTCGGGCCTATACTTTCTCACACCGAGATATTCCTCAATATTCTTATCGGTGATATCAAGTCTTTCTTCAATACCGTCTGCAAGTCTTACAGCCTCTTTTCTGCAAAGGGCGGCAATTTTTCTTTCAAGAATTCTCACACCGGCTTCTCTTGTGTAGCCTTCAATTATAAGCTTTAATGCGCTGTCGGAAATCTTCAGGTTATTTCTCGTAAGAGCGTGCTCACGAAGCTGCTTGGGAATAAGATGCTTTTTTGCAATATGGAATTTTTCCTCGTAGGTATAGCTTTCAAGGTCAATTACTTCCATTCTGTCACGAAGAGCATCGGGAATGGCATTTTTATCGTTTGCAGTTGTTATGAAAAGCACCTTGCTTAGATCCACTGGAAGCTCTATATAGTGGTCACGGAAGGAGAAATTCTGCTCACCGTCAAGCACCTCAAGAAGCGCTGAAGCGGGATCACCCTTGAAATCACCGCCCAATTTATCAATTTCATCAAGAAGAATAAGGCAGTTCATGGAGCCCGCTTCAATAAGTGCATTTATAATTCTGCCGGGCATTGAGCCTATGTAGGTCTTTCTGTGACCTCTTATTTCGGCTTCATCCTTCACACCGCCTAAAGCAACTCTTACGTATTTTCTGTTCGTAGCCTTGGCAATACTCTTTGCAACACTTGTTTTACCCACACCGGGAGGGCCTGCAAGACAGATGATCTGCCCTTTTATATCGGGAGAGATTATAAGGGATGCCAGCATTTCGACTATTCTTTCCTTGACCTTACTCAGTCCGTAATGGTCCTTTTCAAGCACCCTCTGAGCCTTAGTGAGTGAGGTGTTTTCCGCTGTGAATTTACCCCACGGAATTTCAAGGCATTTTTCTATGTAGGAACGGAGCACGTTACTGTCAGCGGAAGAGGGGGACATTCTTTTAAGCCTTTCAAGCTCACCGAAAAGCTTTTCTTTAAGCTCGTCGGGAATAAGGCTGTCCTTGATTTTGCCGTAAAGACCTGAGCTGTCATCGCCTTCAAGCTCACCTAATTCATCAGTGATAGCCTTCATTTCCTCTCTGAGATAGTATTCACGCTGATTTTTGTCCATCTGCTCCTGAACCTTTTCCTGTAAAAGAGCATCAAGCTCAAGAATTTCAGTTTCCTTTGCAAGTGATGCACAAAGCTTTTCAGAACGTGCGAAAACATTGAGCTCAGCAAGAATATTCTGCTTTTCTTCCATAGGAAGCATTATATTTCCCGCAATATAGTCAACTGTTTCACTAAGGCTCTTGCCCTCGTAGATCTTCGAGAACATTTCGGGTGTCATGTGCTGAATGTGCTCAGCATAGCCGTCAAAAAATCTCTTTACACTGAAAAGAGAAGCCTCTTCAAGAAAAGCCTTTGAGCCATCAAAGCCGAAAGGAAGAGCTTCATCATCATAAAGCTCCTTTATTCTTACTCTGAAAAACAGCTTTTTCTGCACGAATTCTTCTATAGAAGCTCTGTATTTACCCTCAACAACAACTCTGAGAGTGGAATTGGAGTCGGGGAGCTTTATTATCTGTCTTACCGTGCCAATGACACCGACAGGATATAAATCCTCAGGCTCAGGCTTCTCAACCGTAACGTCCTTCTGAGAAACGAAGAAGATGTCCTGCCCGTTGGAATTTTTAAGTGCCGCAAGAGAAGAACGTCTGCCCACGTCAAAATGCAGAGTCATTCCCGGAAAAAGAGAAACACCCCTTAACGGCACCATTGGGAAAATGGTTGATTTATTAGTACTCATATAACCTCGCGTAAATTAAATTTAATGAATAATGAAAAAAATAAGATCGGAACCCGCAGTTCGCATTATAGAGCGAAGCGGAACAAAGGCGAAGCCTTTCCTTCACATTTGCCGCAGGCAAATATATCACACGGCGAAGCCGTATATCACTCATTCCGAAGGAATGAATATCACTCTTTGCAAAGCAAAGAATATCATTGTCAGAAGGTGCGAAGCAACTTCTGGCTTACTTGCCGGAAACTGTTATTCCGTCAAATGCGGCATAGGGCATAACGGCGCTTCCGTAGTTTACGCTTTCTTTAGAAATTCCTTTAAGGTCGTTTAACATCTGAGCCATATTGCCGCTTATCATGGTTTCACTCAGAGGATAGGAAATTTTTCCGTTTTCAATAAGAAAGCTGTTTTTGGCAACACCTGAGAAATCACCGTTTCCTGCAGGCTCACCGCCTGAAAAACGGCAGACTAAAATACCCTTTTCTATTTCACCGATTATTTCGTCAAGACTTTTAGTACCTGCACACAGCTTCATACAGCCGCTTGTGCTTTTTGCTCTTTTAAGTCCTGTTTTTCTTGCGGCATACTCAGAAAGACAGAAGCTTTCAAGAATACCGTCCTTTATAATGTCATAGTTTTCCGCCTTGTAGCCGTCAGCGGTTATTCTTTCACCGCAGACAATTTCGTCAGAAAGAGGAATTACACTTATATTTATGTCCTCATGAGCCACTTTCCTGCCAAGTGACTCCTTCCAGGGAGAAGTGCCGTCAATAAGGGCAAGGTCACCTGCAAAGGACTCTGTTATATTTGAAATAAAGTCACAAAGACAGGCAGGAGAAAATACGGCAGTACCTGTAAATTTACCTGTGAAGGACTTTGCTCCAAGCTCGTTTACGGCTCTCAGGAGCATTTCCTTTATGTCACCTAATTCCATTATATCGGCTGAAGGATCGAGATAATCCACTGCCACACAGTTGAAGGAGGTAACCTCGTCTTCACCGTGGGCGGAATACATAAGACTTACTGAATATGCACCGTCCTCTTCAGTGAAGAGAACACCGTTTGTATTTGAAAAAACGTGCTTTCCGTAGGAATAAGAAGCAATTAACTGCTCCATCATAATTTCGGGGAACAGCTTCTTTATATCGTCGTTGAATTTAATAAGTGAGTCAAAAAATACTTCCTTGTCAGACCTTACGGCTCCCGTGACGAAATCAGCATTTTCTTCCTTCTCGGAAATTGAAAGAGCATCGTCCTCAACACCTGTTTCGGCGGCACTTATGCACTCTTCACAGGCATTGTCGATAGCTTCCTTATCAAGCTGATTAACGGAAGCAGTTCCCTTTCTCTTATCCTTGATAACCTTCATTGATGCACCGGAATTAAAAACGCTTCTTATAAGTGAAAATTCACCTGCATCAACGTTGAATTCCTCAACTCTGCCCTCGGAAACGCTTACCTGAGCATCGTCTGCACCTAAGGAAACAAGGGAAGAAAGTATATATTCAGCCGTTTTTTTAAGATTTTCCATTTTATCTGCCTCCTATATTAACCTTACATCTGATTGACGGACCGCCCATAGAAACAGGCATAGGCTGCTTCTTTCCGCAATAGCCGGCAAAATCCCAGGTAACGCTGTCTGAAAGCATATCAACACTTTTAAGCATATTGAAGGCAACACCTGAAATGGTGGTATCTCTCAGTGCTCTTCCCAATTTTCCGTTCTTTATTTCATAGCCCATGGTGATACCGAACATAAATTCACCTGTGGTATCAGCCTGACCGTTCTGTGTTCTTGTAAGATAATAGCCGTTGTCAACAGAGGCTATCATATCGCTCAATTTATCCTTTCCGGGATGAATTGCCGTATTTCTCATTCTGATAAGAGGTTCGTCTGAGAAGGAGAAGGCTCTTGCATTACCTAAAGGCTCCGTACCGAAATGAAGAGCGCTTTCAAGATTATTCATATATCCCGTAAGAATACCGTCTTTTATAATGACCGCATCCTGACACAAGGTTCCCTCGTCATCGACATAAACGGGAAGAGGTGCCCTTTCACCGAAGGCGGTATGTGCAAAGTCGGTAAGATTAATAAGAGGTGAAGCCACCTGCTTATTAAGATTTGTTGCGGCAACGCTTCCTGCAAGAACAAGGTCTGCTTCAACCGTATGCCCTACTGCTTCGTGTGCCACCATACCTGCAATTGATGAGTCAATTATACAGAGTGCCTCGCCTGCATCTGCAAAAATTCCCTCTTTTTTCTTCATAAGCTCTTCATAAAGAGCGTCAATCTGAGGGAATAATAATGAAGGCTCGCTGTAGTAATCCCCGAAATAGCCTTCACCGCCTGAAAGCACGTCAAAAAGCTCCACCTGATTTCCGTCAGAAGCCTCGGCACTCATTGAAACTATCATATAGGTTCTCGGGAAAAGCTGATAAGCAAATGAGCCCTCAGAGGTATAGAGAGTCTTTTCAATTGTTCCCGTTGAAAGTCCCACGTGTCTTGATGACAGAGAAGGATATTTTTTTTCAATGTAGCTGTCTATTTCCTTTGCAAAGTCAACGAGAGTTTTCTGAGAAATATCCTGAAAGGGACGGCTTTCACTGAAGCTTACGCACTGAGCGTTCGTAAGTGCACCCTTGTGTGCAGGCTTTCTTGAAGCAAGAAGCTGTGCATTTTCCTTTGCGCTCATTAATATTTCACGGGCAGAGCTTTCATCGGTGCTGCTCTTTGAAGCAAAGCCCCACACTCCGTCGTTATATACTCTTGCGCCCATACCCTTTGAAACAGAGGACATATTACCCACAAGAGAGCCTGAAACAATGGAAACCCTTCTTGTTCTTGAGGTCTGTGTTCTGATTTCAGCATGGTCTTTTATTGAATTAAGAAGATTTTTCATAATATCACTCTTTTCATCAGCCTTCGTAATATGTTATCATACCACAACGTAATAAATAATGCAATAACCATATATTAACAAATAATACTTTACTTTTCTGTTTTTATTTGTTAAAATAAAATGCAAAAAAATTACCTGCACGGAGGTTTATGTTATGAATTATACTTCAACACGCGACAATTCTCTCTCAGTCGCATCCGCTTTTGCAATTGCAAACGGCATTTCTGCTGAAGGCGGTCTCTTCGTGCCCACCGATATTCCTAAGGTTACGGCGGATTTTATTGATTCCCTTGTACCTATGACCTATATTGAGCGAGCACGCAAGGTTCTTTCTCTTTATCTCACCGATTTCACCAAGGATGAAATAGATGCAGATACATTTGGTGCATACGGTACAGGCTTTACAAATGAAAAAATTGCTCCCCTTGTAAATATGCACGGCAACGTGAACGTTCTTGAGTTATGGCACGGTCCCACCTGTGCTTTCAAGGATATGGCTTTACAGCTTCTCCCCTACCTTCTCACAGGCAGTGCAAAGAAAACTGCCGACGGTAAGGAAATAGTTATCCTCGTTGCAACGTCAGGCGACACAGGTAAAGCGGCTCTCGAAGGCTTCAAGGACGTAGAGGGCACGAAAATTCTCGTTTTCTACCCCAGTGACGGTGTAAGTGCCGTTCAGAAGCTTCAGATGACAACCCAGCAGGGCAATAACGTAGGTGTTGCCGCTATAAGAGGCAACTTTGACGATGCACAGACAGGTGTAAAGACAATTTTCACCGACAGTGAGGTAAAGAAAAGACTCAGTAAGAACAATATGGCATTTTCCTCTGCCAACTCAATAAACTGGGGAAGACTCGTTCCTCAGATAGTTTATTATTTCTCAGCTTATGCCGATATGATAGCTTCGGGACAGATAAAAAACGGTGAAAAGATTAACTTTACCGTTCCCACAGGTAATTTCGGCAACATTCTTGCGGCTTATTACGCTTTAGAAATGGGACTTCCCGTAAACAAGCTTATCTGTGCTTCAAACGCCAATAATGTTCTTACCGAGTTCATTAAGACAGGACGCTACAACAGAAAAAGACAGTTCCATACAACTGTTTCACCCTCAATGGATATTCTCGTTTCAAGCAACCTTGAAAGACTTCTTTTCCATCTTTCAGAGGGTGACAGCTGTAAGATAAAGGACCTTTTCTCTCGTCTTTCCTCTGACGGAGAATATACCGTAAGCGAAGAGGTTCTCGCAAAAATTCAGAAGGTATTTGAAGCCGGCTGCTGTGACGATATTCTCACGAAGCAGACTATCGGTGAAACCTTCTCAGAATATAACTATCTTTCCGATCCCCACACCGCTGTTGCAATAAACGTTTATAACGAATACAGAAAAATAAGCGGTGATACTACACCTACGGTTATCGTTTCAACTGCATCGCCCTATAAATTCACACCTGCAGTTCTTGAGGGTGTGGGTGCCGCAATCAATTCAGAGGATGAATTTGATATGATGGCTGCCCTCGAAGAATTCTCAGGCGTAAAGGCTCCCGTAAAGCTTTCAGAGCTTAAAGGAGCTACACCCAGATTTACAGACGTCCGTGAAAAGACTCAGATGCAGGAAGCTGTATTTACAATGCTCGGCATCTGAAAATCGTGCTGTTTACACGGCTGAGTTACTGCTGTCCTTCATCATAAAGGTAGCACAGCTGGTGTCGGTGCAGGAGCAGGCATTCTTGTTTGCAACCTTGATTTTTCCTGCAGTACAGGTGCTTTCATCTGTGTGATAAACGCAGTTTTTTGCATCACAGCAGATATTGGAATTTTCCTTGCATTTTTTACTCACAGTATTCATCTCCATTCTGAATAAAGAGGAAACCGCTTTTCTTTTCAGACGGATTTTACCGCACTGTTACTCGGAGGACTTTTCTGCGGTTTCCCCTCTTATCTTTTTCAGAAAAACCCGATTAATCAAAGGAAATTATTGTTTTACATTATGTCGTGTTTTGTCATTTCAGATCCCCATCTTTCTTTAGGTGTGGAAAAACCTATGGATATTTTCAGAGGCTGGCTCGATTACACAAGCCGGCTTGAAAGCAATTGGAAAAAAGTGGTATCCGATGAAGACACGGTAATTATACCGGGCGACATTTCGTGGGGTATGACGTTAGAAGAAGCAAAAAACGACCTTATTTTCCTGAATAAGCTTCCCGGAAAAAAGATCATCGGCAAGGGCAACCACGATTACTGGTGGTGCACTATGAGAAAGATGCTTCAGTTCAGGGAAGAAAACGGGCTTGATACAATAAATTTCCTTTTCAATAACGCTTATGAAGCGGAGAATATTGCAGTCTGCGGAACAAGAGGCTGGTTCTTTGACGATAAAAGCGACAATGCAGAGAAGGTCATACTCAGAGAAGCGGGAAGACTCAGGACTTCAATCCAACAGGCACAGACCTTCAACAAAGAGATAGTAGCATTTCTTCACTATCCCGTGGTGTATGAGTCGGGTGTGTGTGATGAAATATTAAACGTTCTCAAGGAATATGATATAAAGCGCTGTTACTTCGGGCACATTCACGGTGAGAAAACAGGCAGATATGAGAAATATACCCACGAAGGAATAACCTTTTCCCTTATTTCCTCTGATTTTCTATCATTCTGCCCAAAAAAAATTATGCTTTAAGTTTATTATTTTTATACTTTTTTCATAAAAACAGTGGAAATCACAAAAAGTTTCTGCTATAATATTGTGGTTATTATTATATGCCGTAAGGCTTAAACTAAGTCAGGAGGACTTAAAAATGTTAAAATCAGCTGAAAAAACAGGCACAAATGAATTTACCGTTGCTCTTTCAATTTCTGCAGAAGAATTTGAAAAGGCAATAAACGCAGCTTACAACAAAGAAAAGGGCAATATCGAAATCCGCGGTTTCAGAAAAGGTAAAGCTCCCAGAAGTATCATTGAGAAGAAGTACGGCGAAAGCGTATTTTATGATGATGCACTTGACATCTGCTTCCCCGCAGCTTATGAAAGTGCTATCGCAGAAGCAGGCATCACTCCCGTTGACAACCCCTTTGACTTCGACATCAAGTCAATCGGCAAGGACGGCGTTGAGCTTGTTTGCAAGGTTACCGTTAAGCCTGAGGTTACAATCGAAGGCTACAAGGGTATCACAGCAGTGAAGGCTCCCACAGAAGTAACAGACGAAGAAGTAGATGCAGAGCTCAATAAGAAGCTTGAACAGAATGCAAGAATTATCCCCGTTGAAGACAGAGCAGTAGTAAACGGCGATATCGCTGTTATCGACTTTGAAGGCTTCGTTGACGGTGAAGCATTCGACGGCGGCAAGGCTGAAGAATATGAGCTTGAAATAGGCTCAGGCAGCTTCATTCCCGGCTTTGAAGAGCAGATCATCGGTCACAATATTGACGATGAATTCGACGTAAACGTAAACTTCCCTGAGGAATATGCAGAAAACCTTGCAGGTAAGGCTGCTACCTTCAAAATCAAGCTTCACGCTATCAAGGCTAAGGAGCTTCCCGTTGCTGACGATGAATTCGTAAAGGACGTATCAGAATTCGATACACTTGACGAATACAAGGCTGACATCAGAAAGACTCTTGAAGAGCAGAAGAAGTCTGCTTCCGACAGAAACTTTGAAAACGAAGTATTCGATAAGTTAGCTGACCTTCTCGTAGCTGAAATCCCCGAAGCTATGATTAACAGAACTGTTGAAAACATGATTTCTGAATTCAAGTACAATGTTGAATCACAGGGCATTCCCTTCGAGCAGTATCTCGGTTACCTTGGCATGAGCGTTGACTCAATCAAGGAAACATACCGTGACAGAGCTGAAAAGGAAGTTAAGATTGAGCTTGCACTCGAAAAGATTGCAGAACTTGAAGGCATCGAAATCACTGATGAAGACGTTGAAGCAGAATTCAAGACAATGTCCGAAAAGTACGGTGTTGATATCGAAACCGTAAAGAAGGCTGTTATGGCTGACACAGTCAAGAAGGAGCTCAAGGCAAGAAAGGCATCTGCTGTTGTAACAGAAAATGCAACAGAAGAAGGCGCTCCCAAGAAGAAGGCTGCAAAGAAGCCCGCTGCTAAGAAGACAACTAAGAAGAAGGCTGAAGAAGAAGCAGCAGCTACTGAAGAAAAAACCGAAGCAGCTGAATAATCCCGAATAACTTTCACAAATTCGGTCAAATATCACTAAAGAAACGGTCGGGGAATAAGCTTTTCCGACCGTTTTTCAAAAATTTTCATAAGGAGGAAACAAAATGTTACCCAATCCCTATATGTCACTTGTTCCTACCGTTATTGAACAGACAAACCGCGGCGAAAGAGCCTACGATATCTATTCAAGACTTCTCAACGACAGAATTATCGTGCTTTCAGAGGAAGTAAACGACGTTACTGCAAGTCTTGTTGTAGCACAGCTTCTTTTCCTTGAAGGTCAGGATCCCGAAAAGGATATCTCCCTTTATATCAACTCCCCCGGCGGCTCTGTTTCTGCAGGCTTTGCAATTTTTGATACTATGAACTATATCAAGTGCGATGTTTCCACAATCTGTATGGGTATGGCTGCAAGCATGGGCGCATTCCTTCTTGCCGCAGGTGCAAAGGGCAAGAGATATGCTCTCCCCAACGCTGAGATTATGATACATCAGCCCTTAGGCGGTGCTCAGGGGCAGGCTTCAGACATCAAAATTGCCGCTGATCACATACTTAAAATCAGAAATAAGCTCAATAAAATACTTGCCGATGAAACAGGCAAGCCCCTTGAAGTTATTGAGCGTGACACCGACCGTGACAACTTTATGAGTGCAGAAGAAGCACTTGAATACGGTCTTATTGATAAAGTTCTTTATAACAGATAACGGAGGAAATTCCATTGGCTAAATACGAGGAACCCAAAGATAAGTTCCGCTGTTCGTTTTGCGGCAGAACTCAGGATCAGGTATCTATGCTCATTCAGGGCCCTGATGCGTTTATCTGCGATGAATGTATTGAAAACTGCGTCAGCATAATAGGTTCAGGTGAAAATGATAACAGAAAAAACGGCAGTAAGAAGAAAGCCTCTTCTCCGCGTATTCTTCCCAAGCCCGAGGACCTTAAAGCAAAGCTCGACGAATATGTTATAGGTCAGGATCAGGCAAAAATTGCCCTCTCTGTTGCCGTTTATAACCACTATAAGAGAATTTACAAAAAGGCAAAGACTGATGTTGAGATTGCAAAATCAAACGTGCTTCTTTTAGGCCCCACAGGTGTCGGCAAGACCTTCCTTGCACAGACACTCGCTAAAACTCTTGACGTGCCCTTTGCTATTGCCGATGCCACAACGCTTACTGAAGCAGGCTATGTCGGTGAAGACGTTGAAAATATTCTTTTAAGACTTATTCAGGCGGCTGATTTTGACATCGAAAAGGCTGAAAGAGGCATTATTTACGTTGACGAAATTGATAAAATTTCAAGAAAAAGCGAAAACACCTCAATTACCCGTGACGTAAGCGGTGAAGGTGTTCAGCAGGCTCTTCTTAAAATTCTTGAGGGTACTGTTGCAAACGTTCCCCCTCAGGGCGGAAGAAAGCATCCTCAGCAGGAATTTTTACAGATTGATACCACAAATATTCTCTTTATCTGCGGCGGTGCATTTGACGGAATTGAAAAAATCGTTGAAAAGCGTATGGGAAATTCCGTTCTCGGCTTCGGAAGTGAAATAACTCTGAAATCCGAGCTCGACGAAGATGCAATTATGTCAAAGGTAATTCCTCAGGACCTTGTAAAGTTCGGACTTATCCCCGAGCTTGTGGGCCGTCTTCCCGTGCTTACGGCTCTGAGAAATCTTGACGAAGATGCACTTGTAAGAATACTCAAGGAGCCTAAGAACTCTCTTTTCAAGCAGTATCAGGGACTTTTCGGTATCGACGGTGTTGAGCTTGAATTTACGGATGAAGCATTCTCAGAAATTGCAAAATCCGCACTGGAAAAGAAAACCGGAGCGAGAGGTCTCAGAGCAATAATGGAAAAGGTGCTTCTTCCCATTATGTACACCGCCCCCTCAGACGCTTCAATTGAAAAAATTACGGTTACCGCTGAATGTGTAACCAAGGGTGAGCTTCCGAGAATTCAGAGAAATCCCGCAAGACTCGCACCCAAGGAAAACACAAACGCACTAAAACCAACAACAGCATAACAAAAAAACGCTCTTTGGAATTACAGCAAATCTGTAATTTCAAGGAGCGCGTTTTTTTGTAATGATATTTTTTGCTTCGCAAAAAGTGAAATTGCCCTTCGGGCAGTGAAATACGGCTTCGCCGCATGATATATTTGCCGTTGGCAAATATGAAGGAAGGCTTCGCCTTGTTCCGCTTAGGCTTCGCCTTGCTCTATAAGGTCAGCTATATATAAAATTTAATGCATAATGAATAATTTCGGGCAGGACACCCGCACCCGATTATATAGAGTGAGGCGAAGCCTAAGCGGAACAAGGCGACAGCCTTCCGAAACATTTGCCGAAGGCAAATATTTCACCCGTCGAAGACGGATTTCACCGCCGAAGGCGATTTCACTCATTCCGAAGGAATGAATTTCATTGTCAGAATTTGTAACCAAATTCTGACCTACTCTGTTATCATATAATAATTATCTATATTTTCTAATTTATAGTGCTCATGCTTTACTACCTTAAAGCCTAATTTTTCGTAGAAGGGAACGTTTTTCGGGTTCTGGGTTTCAAGGCCTACCTTATAGCCTTTCTCTCTCATTTCTTCAATTCCCATATTGAGAAGCTTAGTGGCTATTCCCTTGCCCTGATGTGCTTTATCTACGAACACGGGGGAAACTATATAGGTTTTGTCGTCAAAAATTTCTGAATTATCAAGGTGTGAATATGCCATAAGGGCTTTTATTGTAAGAGGGAAATACAGCACAAGAAACGGCCAGTTGGGGCATTTAAGGAACTGCCACATTGTATAATCGTAATGAGCCTCTCTTAAAATGCAAAGACCTCTTTTTTCTTCATCGAAATAGAAAATATCCTTCTTCCTTGATGAATTGAGCCTTAATAATATAAAATGATAAATAAATCTTTTTCTTATATTCTCATTCTTACAGGCAAAGCAATAAACGGGATCGTCTATATAGGCTTCAGAAGCCATTTTTGCATAATATCTGAGCTCTTTAAGTGTTATTTTCTCCTGTGACATATTTTTGCCCTCCACTTCGTTATATAAATATTTTAACATACTATATAAGAAATTTCAACCGCAATAGCCGAGAGCTCCAAAAGAACTCTCGGCAGTTTTATTCGCCTTACGGCGAGTTTTATTGCTTTGCAGTTATATTATGCTTCGCATAGTTTTATTGTCCTTCGGACAGTTTTTGGCAGATAAAATAACACTGAAGCGCAAGGTTTCAATATCACTTAGCCGAGTGCTCATAAGGAAACTCAGCTACGGTTTACGGAGTATTTACAATTCCTGCAAACAGAGGAAGGGTATTGTTTTCGAGAGTGATAACAAAGGCAAAGGGGCGGTCGAGAACGAAATCAACCTTTTCATCGGGGGGCATCGTGCTTCCGCAAAGGGGTATCACAGTATAAGCGGCGGCAAGAACTCCCTCTTCATCAATTTTAACTCTCACGCTGTGCTCGGTTTTGCCTACAAAAATTCCATAGTCCTCATCTGAAAGAGGTGAAAAATCTGCAGTTTCTTCCTCGAAGACGTCGGTGATGCCTAATTTTTTAAGGCTTTCATTGAGATTAAGGGTATTGCTTACGTCAAATTTTACTATAGACATATTTACCGTAAGATGCTTTTTCTTTTCATATTCATCCGAGGAAAAAATAAGGCTCTGAACCTCTTTATCTGAAAGAATATCCTCTGCTCTCACGTCTTCATCGGGAAGAATAAACCACATTCTGCCACCGATTTCAAGATGTTGGTATATTGCCTGAAAGTGCTCACCCCAGTAAAATTCCGTTGAAGAGCTTTTATTCATAAACTGAGCAGTCTTTTCGCCGTCGGGGGTATGGAATATTCCCTCTTCCGTATTATTTTCATTGAATTCATTTTGCCATTTCGTATTGTAAAATAACGTAGAAGCAATAAGCATAGCACTGTTCACGTCAGTTTCGATCTGAGGAGATAAAAGTCCGCCTGTGTTATCGTTTATCCACCTATTTATAGCGGCATCATATTCCTTAGTTCCCATTTTTCCGCTGAAGGAAGAAGCATAGTAATTTTCGGAAACACTGTTAAGGGTATTTAGGTTATAACTGAGATTTTCATTGAGCCACAGAGAATTATTGAGTATGCTCTTTCTCACACCGTCATCACGGTAATTCTTCTGCCACAGGCTGTTTATCTGAGTGCGAAGAGCGTTAATATCATTTTCACCCATAAGGGATAAAATCTGCTGTCTTGAATTTCCCTCAGTCACCTCACTGAGCATACCCAGTGCAAAATATAGATTCATAGGGGAAATCAGCTTATTCTCTCCGTCATCTGCACTTAAAACCTCACTGAAAACCTTGTCGGTAAACGAGGCGGTATTCAGTGCATCTGTCTTCAGATTATTAAGCTCCCGGCGTTCATCCTCCCAAAGATTTAATTTTTGACGGTATTCTTCCGTATAAGCTCCCTGAGGTTCTTCGGGATACTGCACTCTTTCGGGGTATATTGCAAGAGAAAGAGTATTCATTTTTCCGCCTGTGAGTGAGCCTAAATTTTCACTGACAGTGGTTTGCTCAGCCATATCTTCCGTAAAGCCAATATCTGTGTTTTGCTGCTCTGCCGCATTATCGGTAGCATCCTCCACAAAAATTTCGGGATTTATAAATTCACCGACCTTCATTATCCCCACTGCCAACACTAAGCAGGCGGCAAGAGAAGCTACAATAGGGATAAGCTTTTTTTTCTTACTGAACTTAAATTTATCAGCATCTTCAACAAGGTCTTCATCAATATCGGTTATTGCATTAAAAATATCTTCGCCTTTCATATTTCTGCTCCTTTCTCAATAAGCTCATTTTTCAGTTGTTTTCTGAGATTAAACAGCATTGAAGAAATTTTCGATTGTGACATAGAAGTTATTTCAGAAAGCTCCTTTACGCTTTTACCGTACCAATACCGCTTAACAAAAACAGCTCTTTTTTCTTCACTGAGCGATTTAAGCCATTGAGAAATTGTTAAGGAAAGCTGTTTTTCATCAAAGGCATTTTCCGTAAGCTCATCAGAAGGAATACATTCCTGAAGCTCTGAAAGAAGCACACAAATTCCGCAATCTCTTTTTGCCGCTTTATTATATCTTATACGGCTCAGTGCGGAATTTCTCACAATTCTGCCGAGATACGCCTTGAAGCTTACAGGTCTTTCCGGCGGTATTGTGTTCCATAGCTTCACATAAGTATCAGAAGCACATTCCTCCGCATCCTCATAAAGAGTCAGCAGATCCTTGGCAATTGTGAAAATGTAATTTCCGTATTTAAGATGAGTTTCCTTGATAGCAGCTTCATTACGGTCAAAATACAGCTCAATAATTCTAAGGTCATCCACAAAAATCCCTCCTTCACCTATAAAGACGCAAAAAATATAAAAATATTGACAAATTAAAAGAAAAAATCCACAGAACAAAACTCTCCTGAAAAAAATATGTTCACCAAAAAAATAGAGCGATACCGAAGGTAAGCGGAACAAGGCGAAGCCTTCCGAAACATTTTCCGAAGGAAAATATTTCATACGGCGAAGCCGTATTTCACTGCCCGAAGGGCAATTTCACTCATTCCGAAGGAATGAATTTCATTGTCAGAAGGTGCGAAGCAGCTTCTGACCTTTCCGTTGTTTATTAAAAAAGAAAAGCGTCCGACACCGAACGCTTTTCTTTAATACAGATCTGTGTTAATTAAATAATGCAATTATTCTGCATCAGTGTCTTCTTCCTTCTTAGAACCACCGCTGAAAAGGCCCATGATTACTTCAATAATCTGCTTGAAGAAGTCAATAAATACCTGGATGTAAGCATAATCGTTATCGTATGTCATTATCTTTTCACCTCGCAATTAAGATTACGTTACATAAACGCAACAATATATTAACATACGAATTTATATTTTTCAACACTTTCACAAAAATTTTTCATTTTTTTATTTTTTTTACATCAAAATGCAATATTTGTTCAAATACGTTAATAAATTTAAGGGATAAATGTATATTTTCCATGACATTAAAAAATCAAAAGAAAAAACCGACGGAAAACCGTCGGCTTTTAGCATAAGCTTTTCTGCTCAATAGAGCTTTGTCAAAGAAAACTTATTCTGTAACTTCCTCGTCGGGAGTTGTTGTACCACCAAAGTTAGCAAAGAATTCCTTGATCATGTTGATGAACATTACGAAATATTCTGCAAACATTGCGATGTAATCTGTTACGCCTTCCACTATAAGCACACCTCACTTTCATTAGAACTGAATAATATGTAAAAATTATTCTGCTGAAATATTACCGAAAGCTTCCTTCATAATGTTGAAGAAATTTGAGAAAACAGCGATCATCTCAACGATCCAGTTTGACCAGGTTGTGAGAAAATCAATTGCTTCCTGAGCCTGATTTGAATTGTTATTCATAACTATACTCCTTTCAGAATAATAATACGGCTTATACCGTGTATAATATCTTGCATACTAATAATATCACCTTAATTATACTAATGCAAGGTTTTTCCTTCGTTTTTCGGAAGATTAACATAAATGTCACAATTATATCATAATTCCCCGTAATCATTGGAATACAATAGCACTAAAATACAAAGTTTCAGACATTCAGAGGACATATAATGGAAATTTTATTTGAAGATAAAAATATAATTGTTGCAATAAAGCCCGTTGGCGTTGCTTCACAGGAAGCAGACGGAGAAAATATGGTTTCACTTCTCTGCGACATAACAAAGGGAGAGATTTATCCTGTTCACAGACTTGATACCGTGACTTCGGGGGTAATGGTATATGCAAAAAACAAAGCCGCCGCAGCCTTTCTCAGTAGGGAAATAAGTGAAAACAGATTTAAGAAGGAATATGTTGCCGCCGTTCACGGAATAATGGAAGAAAAACAGGGAAAAATGGAGGATTATCTTTTTAAGGACTCAAGGAAGAATAAATCCTTCGTGGTAAAAAAAGAAAGAAAGGGTGTAAAGTACGCACTTCTCAGCTATGAGGTTATTGAGGAAAGAGAAAATATATCCCTTGTAAAAATTCTTCTTCACACGGGAAGAACCCATCAGATAAGAGTTCAGTTCGCTTCAAGAAAGCATTCTCTTTACGGTGACGGAAAGTACGGTGCATCTGATAACGTTCCATTTATTGCACTTTTTTCGCAGTCGATTACCTTTACTTCACCGACGGACAAAAAAA
Organism: Acutalibacteraceae bacterium; assembly: GCA_045591285.1. Taxonomy (GTDB): domain Bacteria; phylum Bacillota; class Clostridia; order Oscillospirales; family Acutalibacteraceae; genus RUG806. The sequence continues at coordinate 8,392 of JAZNSP010000040.1, read as the reverse complement.
CCGTTACATTTTCAGCCGACATACCAAATTGGGAATTCAGATAATTTCCCTTTCATAAAGTCCTGCAGTTTTTCTTCCTGCAAGGGCTTTTTTCTTTTTAAAGGCATCAATAATTTCAGACACTTCTTCTTTATTTTCAAAGGTGAAATTCAGGGTAACAAAATCTATATCGGGAAGCTTTTTGTCACCGAGATACATTGGCACGGTGTTATAAAGCTCGGAATATACTTTGTTACGGCATAAAACTCTGAATTTTTCATTTTTTCTGTCAGTAAGCACTCCCTCACCCTTACAGCCTGTGCAGCCCTTTTCACTCTGTAAAGGACAGGCACGGAAATGCATCAGAGGCAGATATCCGTAGGCATTTATTCCTCTTATCACCGAAGAATTTATATTATCCGCACAGCTGCAGGATATTTCATTACTGAGTGTGATATCTCTTACGCCCAAAGCCGAATACATTTTACAGGCTTCGGAATTTATAACGTTGAGAAGGGCACCCCCTGAAAGCTCCAAGCCGGCAAGCTTACCGAGCACAACTGCTCCGATATTATTGCAAAGAGCATATTTCACGCCCTTTTCCTTTAAGTCTTTAAGCTGAGAGAGAATTTTTCCTTCACTGCCGGGGTAAATAAGAGAAGGAATAATTACTGTAAGATTATGGGAATATTTCCCGATAAGCACGGGATTTTCAATTATTTCCTGAAGGGGAAGTAAAATTCTGTCGGCTCTGAGATTTTCGGGCATTGAAGAAGCCTTTATGAAAGAAAGCCTTAATTTAAGCTCCTCTCGCCTCTCTTTTCTGAGGGGAAGCTCTTTTTCGGGGGCAATAAAATCATAAGGTGTCTTTTCACCTCTTTTTACTGTAAGCCTTTCAACAGCCTCTCTTCTCATAGCGTTTATGTCAGATGCACGAAGCATAAGTCCGTCATCAATAAAAGCGGTGATATTTTCACAGAAATAGAAGGTTGAGCCTAATTTCAGAAGGGATTTTTTTACACTTTCCTCTGAAAGAGGTGCCTTCTGAGCAATTTCGGGCACATTTCCCGAAACCTCTACGGTATTTTTTCCGTCAGAGATACTAAGAAGGGCGTTTTCATTCTTTCTGAGAATGAATTTCATACTCACTTCCACAAGGGGATTTTCATTTCTATAGTAATTTGAAAGAGGTGAAAGCACCTCATTCATTGAAAGCACGTCTTCCTTCGTTCTGTAGCCGAACATTGAAAGATCTCTTTTACCTTCAAAATACCCCTTAGTAAAGCCACTTCGTGAAAATACGCTCTGAAGAAGCATAATATCAGGTTTTTCACCCATAAGTGCACTCTTATAGGCTCTGACGGCGGCACTGACGTATTCGGGGCGCTTCATTCTGCCCTCAATTTTAAGAGAAGCCACTCCTGCACTTTTAAGCTGCCGGATTTCATCAGCAAGACACATATCTTTAAGGGATAAGGCATATTCCCTTTTATCCGTTCTGAAATTAAGGCGGCAGGGCTGAGCGCAAAGTCCTCGGTTACCGCTTCTTGCACCTATAAAGGAGCTCATATAGCACATTCCCGACACACTCATACAGTGAGCACCGTGAACGAAAACCTCAGTTTCTATATTCACGGACTCTGTTATTTTTTTTATTTCGGCAAAGGAAAGCTCTCTTGCAAGAACTACCCTTGAAAAGCCAAGCTTTTCTAAAAGCCTTGCTCCTGAAACGTTATGAACTGCCATCTGAGTTGAAGCGTGAAGAGGAATATCGGGACAGCATTTTTTAACAAGTCTTATTGCTCCCATATCCTGTAAAATCACGGCATCGGCTCCGCTTTTTGCAATAAGCTCTACAGTACGGAGAAATTCCTCTCTCTCACTGTCCTTTATTACGGTATTAAGAGTGATATAAGCCTTAACACCTCTTTCACGGCAAAGCCTTACCGCACCGATAAAATCCTCATCGGTGAAATTTTCGGCATTACGCCTTGCATTAAAGGAAGATGCACCGAAATATACGGCATCGGCACCGCTTCTCAAAGCCGCTTCAAGCTGTTCATAAGCACCCACAGGGGCAAGTATTTCAGGAAAATTCATATAAGCCTCTCACAATAGTTTTTTATGAAATTATTAACAATGATGGCGGCACGGGAGTGCCGGAGAAAAGTTTTGCTTGAGCTTCTTCAAAAGCTCATAGGTTTTTTAGGGACAAAGTCCCTTAAATCGCTGTCCGCAGCCAGCGAAATACCTTATGCTTCAACAATCGCAGGAGGGGAGCAAAAAAACGAGAAGGGAATATTCCCCAATTTTCCTCAAAAAAAGCTGAAAAACAATTTATAACATCTTACCATAAAATAAATAGCTTTTCAATTACATATTACCTATTGACTTAGAGCAAAAAAGTTGTATAATAATTTGAGAGTAATTCTCAATTTGAGGAGATGATACTTTGGCTACATATAAAACTCAACAGAAGGAAATGCTTCTTCAGTTTCTGAGAAAGCACCCCGACACCCAGTTTTCCGTTGAACAGCTTTCAGAGGACATGGAAAGCTTATACCCTTCTTCACCCGGAAAAAGCACTATTTACAGGCTTATCGGAAATTTGGTTGACGACGGAACGGTGAAACGCTTCGTTAAGGGAAATTCAAGACAGTTTCTTTATCAGATAGCAGGCGGCGAGGAATGTCACTGCCATCTTCACCTTAAATGCACCGAATGCGGCAAGCTTCTTCACATGGGACATGAGCTCAGTGAAAGGGTGCTCGGGAGCATACAGGGTGAAAGCAATTTTACCGTAAAAATTGACAGCACCACACTGTTCGGCTGCTGTAATGACTGCAAAATAAAAGGAGAAGCCTTATGATCAAGAAATTTTTCGCTGTTATGACAGCACTTATACTGACACTTACTCTGTTTTCAGCCTGTGAAGGAGGACTTCTCGGTGAAAAATCAAGACTCAACGTGGTCTGCACCGTTTTCCCGCAGTATGACTGGACAAGAAGCATAATAGGTGACGTAGAAGGAATTTCACTGACACTTCTTCTTGACTCAGGCACTGATCTTCACTCATATCAGCCTACAGCAGAGGATATCGTAACCATTTCAGAGGCAGATATCTTCATTTACACAGGCGGTGAAAGCGACAAATGGGTTGAAGAGGTGCTCAACACCTCAAAGAATGAAAAAACTCAGGTCATAAATCTTATGGAAAGCCTCGGCGAAGATAACCTTTACTGTGTTGAAAGCATAGGCGAGGTACACGAGCATGAGGACGGTGAGGAGCATAATCACACCCACGACGAGCACATCTGGCTTTCTCTTAAAAATGCTTCACTTATTTCAGAATTAATCTGTAATGTTCTTTCCGAAAACGATGCTGAATATAAGGAAGCCTATGAATTAAATCTCAGAGCTTACAGTGAAAAGCTTTCCGCGCTCAATAAGAGATATGAAAATATGGTGGCAAATGCAGATAAGAATACCGTTGTGGTTGCTGACCGCTTCCCCTTTATCTATCTTGTGAAGGATTACGGCATACTTTATCATGCGGCTTTTTCAGGCTGCTCTGCAGAAAGCGAAGCCAGCTTTGAAACTGTAAAAAGACTCGCTCAGGAAATTGACATAAACGAGCTTAATTACATAATCATTACGGAAACCTCTGACGGCTCAGTTGCAAATACCGTAAAAAATGCCACACAGAAAAAAAATCAGGAAATTCTCACAATAAATTCAATTCAGTCCGTAACAAAGGATAAGCTTAACACAACTTATCTTGAAATTATGGAAGAAAACTTAATCACACTTTCACTTGCACTTTCATAAGAAAGGAACTTATTATGGCACAGTTAAAATGCACGGACGTTGCTCTGGGCTATGACGGAAAAACCGTAACCGAGCAGCTCAGCTTCAGCGTAAATTCAGGTGATTATCTCTGTATCGTCGGCGAAAACGGAGCAGGAAAAAGCACACTGATAAAAGCGCTTCTCGGTCTTAAAGCACCAATGCACGGCACAATAGAAACAGGTGACGGACTTCTTTCCACAGAAATCGGATATCTTCCTCAGCAGACTGAGGTACAGAAGGATTTTCCCGCAAGCGTTAAGGAAATCGTTCTTTCGGGCCTTCTCAACAAATGCGGATTAAGACCGTTTTATTCGAAAAAGCAGAAGGAATTTGCAGAAAAGCAGATGGAAAAAATGAATATCAAGGAGCTTTCCTCCCGTTGCTACAGAGAGCTTTCGGGCGGTCAGCAGCAGAGGGTGCTTTTGGCAAGAGCCCTTTGTGCTACGGGGAAAATGCTTCTTCTTGACGAGCCCGTAGCAGGTCTTGATCCCAAGGTGACAAAGGAGATGTACGATCTTATTTATAAGCTCAACCGTGAGGATAAGATCACGGTGATAATGGTTTCCCACGATATTTCAGCGGCAGTTAAATATGCTACTCACATTCTTCATATAAGTCACACTCCCTTATTCTTCGGAACAAAGGAAGATTATATAAAAACGGATATCGGAAAAACCTTTACCGATATGAAGGAGGCTGACTGATATGGAAATGCTTGAAAAATTATTTCAGTACCTTCAGTACGGCTTCGTTCAGAAGGCTCTTATCGTAGGTGTGCTTATTGCACTGTGCTCATCACTTTTAGGCGTAACTCTCGTTCTTAAAAGATTTTCCTTCATAGGTGACGGTCTTTCCCACGTAGCCTTCGGTGCTATGGCAGTTGCAGGTATCGTAGGACTTACAAATGAAATGATACTGGTTCTTCCCGTTACCGTAATTGCCGCAGTCGTGCTTTTGGCAACAGGCAAAAATGCAAAGATAAAGGGAGATGCATCCCTTGCTATGCTGTCCGTTGCCTCTCTCGGCATAGGCTATCTTCTTCTGAATATCTTCTCCTCGTCGGGAAACGTAAGCGGTGACGTGTGCACAACGCTGTTCGGCTCAACGTCAATCCTCACTCTCTCAACCTTTGACGTTTGGCTTTGCGTTATAATGTCGGTTATAGTGATCTTCACCTTTATTTTCTTCTACAACAGAATTTTTGCAGTAACCTTCGATGAAACCTTCACTGAGGCTACAGGCACAAGGGCTTCACTTTATAACCTTCTTATTGCAGTTATAACCGCTGTGATTATCGTACTTGCCATGAACCTTGTAGGCTCACTTCTCATATCGGCATTGGTTATTTTCCCTGCACTTTCCGCTATGAGAATATTCAAAAGCTTCCGCAAGGTCGTTATCTGTTCAGCGGCAGTATCCGTAATCTGCTCGCTTACGGGCATTATTATTTCAATAATGGCTTCAACCCCCGTAGGATCAACTATAGTTGCCATTGATATAATTATCTTTGCAATATTCACACTTATAGGAAAGAAAGGAAGATAAAAATGAAAAAACTTATTGCTCTTTTAACGGCTCTCACACTTCTTCTCTGTTTCGCTTCCTGCGGTACAAATGACACAACAGATGCCACCAACAGTGCAGACACAACGGTATCCTCAGACGGTAATGCCGTTTCAACGCCTACCGCAGACGCACTTCTTTCAGACGGTGAATTAAATACGGGTATGAAGGAAAAATTCGACCAGATGGAATATGCCGCCTACTGTGACCTCTTCTATAACGATAACGGCGCTTCATACGATGGCAAGACCTTCACAAAGGACGGAACCTTTGCAATTCTTAAAGATGCATATTCAAACGTTACACGCTATTACGTATGGGGATATGCAGATAACACAAAGTGCTGTGACTATCAGTGGGAGATAGTAATGCCCGAAGGCACAGAAATCCCCGAGCCCGGCTCTTATATTGAAGTTAAGGGCACAATGGAAAAGCACGACGATGCCCTTGACGGCTACAGACTTACGGATATTACCCTTACCGTGAAGGAAGAATTTACGAATGCAGGCTTTGATATTGACTTTACAACAATGAGCCCCACACTCACACGTGTTCAGGTAATAAACATACTTCAGTTCCCCGAAAATTTCGCAAAAAATAAGGTAAGACTTTTCGGAAGAGCACTTACCGTCAATACAATTCAGCATCCCTACTATAATGAAAGCTGGACTATGCACTTCACAGAAACCGATACGGTTCCCTCAATCGGTGACTACATTGTCGTTGAAGGCGTTTACAACAACAGCGGCAGTGAAAATATAATTACAACCGATAAGCTTACGGTTATAGGCTAAAAAACAGATTTATAATCCCCCTTCCGCCTGCATATAAATTGGTGGAAGGGGGATTTTTTATGACAAGGCTTACTGAAATAATCTGCAGCTTCAATGAAACGTTCTCAGATAAAATAATGATAATTTTTCTTTTGGGCACAGGGCTGATATTTACCCTGAGGGACCGTTTTCCGCAGATAAGATATCTGGGAGAAGGACTGAAAAACACATTTTCGGGACTTTTCACAAAGGAAAAAAAAGACGGCATAAGTCCTTTTTCTGCGCTTATGACCTCACTTGCGGCACAGCTTGGAACGGGAAATATCGTAGGTGCAGGCTCGGCTGTGCTTCTCGGCGGTCCGGGTGCTGTTATGTGGATGTGGATATCCGCATTTTTCGGTATGGCAACAGCCTACCGTGAAGCCGTATTCGCTCAGAGGACAAGAATAATCAGAAACGGCAGAATTTCAGGCGGTGCGGTTTTCTACATAAGTGAAGCCTACAGGGGAAAAACAGGGGAAATTATAGCTTCGGTCTTCGCCTTTTTCTCTATGACAGCACTTGGTTTTACGGGAGTAGCTGTTCAGTCAAATTCAATTGCCGTTTCTCTCAATGAGGCCTTTAATATTCCCACAGTATTTTCGGGAATTGCGCTTTTGGCCGGAGCCCTTATCATTCTATCCAAGGGTGAAAAAGCAGTAGCAAGGTTATCGGGAAAAACCGTTCCCCTTATGACGTTTTTATATATTCTTTTTTCCCTTCTCGTAATCATAAAAAATATCAGCTTTATCCCCCAAGCCTTCAGACTGATTATTTTCGGTGCCTTTTCACCCTCAGCCGTAGGCGGTGCACTAACGGGAATTTCACTTAAAACCGTCATAAGTCAGGGAGTGAAAAGAGGACTTTTTACCAATGAAGCAGGTATGGGCTCAACACCCTGCGCCCACGCCTTAGCAGATGCTCCATCACCGCATTTTCAGGGCACCTTGGGAATTGCGGGTGTGTTTATTGATACCTTCGTAATGCTCAGCCTCACTGCCCTATCCATTATCTGCACCGTGTATAAAAACGGCTATATACCTACAGAAAATACCTCAGGCTCACTTCTGGTTTCCCTTGCTTTTTCCGAAATTTTGGGAAAAAGGGGAGCAAAAATATTTATTGCCCTCTCAATTCTCTTCTTCGCCTTCGCTTCAATTATCGGTTGGTCGCTTTTCGGCAAAACCTCAGCCGTTTTCCTTTTTGGCGAAAGCAGTGAAAGGCTCTATTTAATTTCCTCTGTCCTCTTCGTTTTCATAGGTGCCGTAATAACCGACACTCTCTCCTGGGCACTGACGGATATGTTCAATTGCTTTATGGTGATGATAAACGCAGGAACACTGTTAAAATCAGACAAAAAAAAGCAAGGTCCGAAGTTGCTTCGCACCTTCGGACAATGAAATTCATTCCTTCGGAATGAGTGAAATTGCCCTTCGGGCAGTGAAATACGGCTTTGCCGTATGAAATATTTTTCTTCGGAAAATGTTTCGGAAGACTTCGCCTTATTCCGCTCACCTTCGGTATCGCTCTATTTTTTTGGGGAGGGGAACAATTATCTTCAGGAGAGTTTCGTTCTGAAGGTAATTTCCCCTGAAGATAAAATCTGCGTGACTCTTTGTATGGGACGGCGCCGATCCTTCGGACAATGATATTCTTTTCTTCGCAAAGAGTGATATACATTCCTTGCGGAATGAATGATATACGGCTTACGCCGTGTGATATATTTCCACTTCGTGAAAATATGATATAATATCCGTTCCCTAATATGCCGCAGGCATATATCATCGCTCGCAGAGCGATATCATACCAAAGGTATATCACCCGTTCCCCAGAGGAACGGATATCATTGAGGCACACCTCCTTACGGAGCGTGCCTCAATCGGGTGCCGCTTTTTTATGCCTTTGCGATCTTGATCCGAATGTCGCCGGTAGTGGTTTCCACCCGGCATTCGCCGCCTTCTTTTGTCCGCGGAACGTTCACACTTCCCGTAGCCGTCCGCACATGGAAGATCTTATCCGTCAGCAGACTGCCACTGATGTCGCCCGTCTTGCTCCTGAGCAGCAGCCACCCGCCGTCACACTTGTCAAAGCGAATACTTCCCGTGGTTCGCACCGCCGCAAGCACGCCCTCGGTGATCACATCCGTCATGCTCAGATCACCTGTTTCTCCGTTGGTCTCCACATAATCA
>JAZNSP010000039.1:0-20860 GCA_045591285.1 Acutalibacteraceae bacterium | reverse complement strand
ATAGATAAGTTCTTCATAATGTTCTTTGAAAATTTGTTGTAATATATTCATGTGAATATTATACAACAAATCTCCCCAAAGCAAAACCCCCTCATGATTGAGGGGGCAGGGGGAGATGATTTGTCGAAGACAATTTTTTATATATTCGGAGGTAATTTTTTGGGACGTAAGGTCTGGAGCATCAGCTCCTATGATAAAAACAAGGCGGCGGCGTTGGCTTATGAATGTAATGCAGACGATTTTGCGGTTCTGCTTTTGCAGTCGAGAGGAATTGACACCGCCGGGGATATATACGATTTTTTCAATACAGAGGAAAGAGAGCTTTCTTCCCCCTTTCTTATGAAGGATATGGAAAAGGCGGCTTTAAGAATAAGAAAAGCCGTTGAAGAAGGGGAAAGAATACACGTTTTCGGAGATTATGATGCTGACGGTGTTACCGCTACGGCACTTCTTACCTCATATCTTGAGGCTATAGGCGGAAACGTTTCCTATGCAATACCCTCAAGACTTCATGACGGCTACGGTCTTTCACCTGAGGAAGCAGAAAGAATTGTGAAAATGGGTGTAAATCTCGTAATTACCGTGGATAACGGTATTGCTTCATTCGAGGAAGCAGAGATTTTTAAATCTGCAGGAATAGATTTTATTGTAACCGATCACCACAAGGTAGGGGAAACGCTTCCCGATGCATACGCTGTAATTGATGCACACAGAACAGACGATAATTCACCTGAGGAAAATCTTGCAGGTGTGGGCGTTGCATTGAAGCTTGCCGCCGCTATTGAAGACGGAGATTACACCTCGGTTTTAGAGGACTACGGTGACCTTGCCGCCATAGGCACAATTGCGGATATCGTTTCTCTTACAGGTGAAAACAGAATTATTGTTTCAAAGGGACTTAAATGCATAAAAAACAGCTACCGTCCCGGACTTATAAAGCTTCTTGAATCGGCAGGAATAAAAGGCGATATAACCTCAACCTCTGTTGCCTTCGGTGTTGCTCCGAGAATAAATGCGGCAGGACGAATGGACAGCGCACTTACTGCCTTACAGCTTCTTCTTACTGAGGACGAGGAAGAGGCACAAAGTCTTACTCAAGATCTTATTTCCTATAACACTCTTCGTCAGACGGTGGAAAATGAAATATCCGAGGAAATTGAAGAATTTTTCGACAAAGAGCCTTTCCGACGTAACGATGCGGTAATTGTTGCCTTCGGTGAAAACTGGCATCCGGGAGTTATAGGTATTGCGGCATCCCGTCTTGTTGAGAAATACGGCCGCCCCGCTATTGTAATTTCCGTTGATGAAAACGGTATTGCAAGAGGCTCAGGCAGAAGCATAGAAGGATATTCACTTTACGATGCTTTGAGCTTTTCAAAGGATACCCTCATTCAGTTCGGCGGACATACTCTTGCGGCAGGCTTTTCTGTGAAAAATGAGAATATTGAAGCCTTCAGATCGAAGATGAACGAATATGCATCTCTTCTTCCGCCGTTTTTCCCCACTCTGCCCATTGATTTAAGACTCAATCCTCAGGGGATATGTCCTGAAATTCTTGACTCTCTTTCACTTTTAGAGCCCTTCGGAGCAGGTAATCCTTCACCCTATTTCGGTCTTTTCGGAATGAAAATAACTGCTGTAAAATCCATTGGCGGAGAAAAGCATCTCCGACTTACTCTCAGTAAGGACAATGTGTCTGTCACAGCCGTTTATTTCGGTCAGTCCGTTTATGATTTCCCTTATGCTGTGGGTGATACTGTGGATGTTGCAGTAAAAACGGAAAAGAATGAATTCAGAGGCGAAGTAAGAGTAAGCGTTCAGGTAAAGGATATCCGTCCTTGCGGTGAGGATGATAACGGTCTTTTCTTATCTCTTCATACCTATCGCCGTTTTATCAGAGGTGAAAAGCTTACCTCCGAAGAAAAAGTCTTATTATGCCCTGACAGAGCGCTTCTGTCGGCGGTGTTCAGATATATAAGAGAGCAGAAGGAATTCTCCTTCTCAGAGGAAATTCTCTGTATGAGAATTAACTGTCCGTACATAAAAGCAGGTGCTGTGAGGGTTTGTCTTGACGCACTTACGGAATGTAACATAATAGAAAACAAATCGGGTAAATACACACTTACCTCTTTTTCGGGTAAGGCGGATTTAATGAATTGTGAGATTTTAAGAAAACTCGGCTTTGTCGGGTAAAAAGAAAGGGTGTATAGCTTTGTCGGATTTCAAGGAATATTATTCGGAGCTTAAAGCTTCGGTTGATGCTGTTTTTTCTCCCGAAGAAGCGGCCGTTATTCAGAAGGCATTTGATTTTTCCTGTGATGCCCACGACGGACAGCTGAGAAAATCAGGCGAACCGTATATTATACATCCTATTGCCGTTGCTAAAATTCTCATAGGCTTCGGTATGGACTGTCCTTCAGTTGTGGCGGCACTTCTTCACGATGTGGTTGAGGATACGCCTGTTACAAGTGAAGAAATAAGAAAGCTTTTCGGAGCAGACGTTCAGCTTCTTGTTGACGGTGTTACGAAGCTGGGTAAGGTGCCCTTACAGAATAAGGAAGAACAGCAGGCAGAGAATTTAAGAAAGCTTCTTCTTGCTATGAGTGAGGACATCAGAGTTATTATTATTAAGCTTGCCGACCGTCTTCATAATATGAGAACTCTTAAATTCGTTCATGAACAGAAGAGAAGAGATACGGCAAAGGAAACTATTGAAATATACGCGCCTATTGCTCACAGGCTTGGTATCAGACCTGTAAAGGAGGAGCTTGAGGACCTTGCTATCAGCTATCTTGATCCTATAGCCTATAAGGAAATTGAAGATGCTTTAGCAGAGCAGGAGCCTTTAAGAAAGGAATTTCTTGATAACATAAAGGAAAAAATTGCCGCAAGAATTAACACCGTTGTTTCTCAGAGTGTTGTTCAGGGCAGAATTAAGTCCGTTCACGGTATATACAGAAAGATGTATATGCAGGGCAAATCCTTTGAAGAGATTTACGATATATATGCCGTAAGAATTATTGTTGACACGGTAAGTGACTGCTATAACTGTCTTGGTGTTATTCACGATATGTATAAGCCTATTCAGGGGCGCTTCAAGGACTATATCTCAACGCCCAAGCCCAATATGTATCAGTCCCTTCACACCACTCTTATCGGAAAAGAGGGTATTCCCTTTGAAGTACAGATAAGAACAGAGGAAATGCACAAGACCGCCGAATACGGTATTGCGGCACACTGGAAATATAAGTTAGGCTATAAGGATAAGGAAGCCGATAAGAAGCTTGAAAAGGGTATAGGCTGGGTAAAGCATCTTCTTGAGGCACAGAGCGAAACAGGGGATGCCACTGACCTTCTCAATACCATAAAGCACGATTTCGTAAGCGACGAGGTTTATGTATTCACTCCCAAGGGTGACGTTATCTGTCTTCCCGTAGGTGCTACGGTTATTGACTTTGCCTATGCAATACACACGGCTGTCGGTAACAAAATGACGGGTGCAAAGGTTGATAAGCGCATAGTGCAGCTGAATTACACCGTAAAAACAGGTGAAATTGTTGAAATTCTCACCACCTCTCAGCCGGGTAAGGGCCCTTCAAGAGATTGGCTTAAAATTGTTACTACAAACGAAGCCAGAACCAAAATCAGAACGTGGTTCAAAAAAGAGCGAAGAGAAGAAAATATTGTTGAGGGTAAGGCTGAATATGAAAGTCAGCTGAGAAGAAACAATATGAATATGACCGACGAGCAGGAGGAACAGCTTCTTAATATCATCATTGAAAAGCAGAAGCTCTCTTCTGTTGACGATTTCTTTGCGGCGCTCGGCTACGGCGGAATTGTCCTTTCAAAGCTTATGCCTATGATAAAGGACGAGTATAATAAGATAGTAAAGGTTACAAACGAGGCGGCTGTAAAATATAAGCAGGCAAAGACCGTCAGCAGTGAGGGTGTTGTGGTGGAAGGTATTTCCAACTGTCTTATCAAGCTTTCAAGATGCTGTAACCCTATTCCCGGTGACGATATTATAGGCTTTATCACAAGAGGACACGGCGTTTCCGTTCACAAAAGAGATTGCCCCAACGTGCCTTCCGATATATATAACTGTCCTGAGGCTCACAGATGGATAAAGGTTTATTGGAACAGCACCTTAAAGGCTGATTTCTCCGCTTCAATGCTTCTTACCTGCCTTTCGGGTAAGATGACTATGAATGATATTTTTACCGCACTCAATGCCATTCACGTAACAGTGCAGTCTATTAACACAAGAGGCACGAAGGACGGAAGAATGCTTATAAATCTCACGATTGCCGCAAATTCCGTTGAGCACCTTCGTTCCGTTATGGCAAGACTTTCCAAGCTTTCGGGAGTTCTGAGCGTTGACCGTTCAGGCTCTGATATATAAAATTATGAAAAGGAGTAACTACTATGAAAAAGAAACTTTACCGTTCAACAACAGATAAGAAATTAGCGGGTGTCTGCGGCGGACTTGCAGAATACTTTGATACCGACTCAACCGTGATCCGTCTTGTTGTGGTGCTTCTCACAGTTTTTGCAGGTATGAGCATCTGGCTTTATATAATTGCGGCTCTCGTTATGCCCGAAAATCCCGGATATACTCCCTATTCAGAAGTTAATCCTCCAAGAAATGACGAGCAGAGAAGATGAAGGCAGTAATTCAGAGAGTAAGTGAAGCCGAAGTAAAGGTCGGCGGTGAAATAACAGGCAAAATCGGAAAGGGCTTTCTTGTGCTTTTAGGTGTTATGGACGGTGACACGGAAAAGGAGGCCTCAGTCCTTGCCTCTAAAATTGCAAAGCTCAGGGTTTTTGAGGACAGCGAGGAAAAAATGAACCACAGTGTAACTGACGTCAGCGGTGAAATTCTAAGTGTTTCGCAGTTTACCTTATGTGCAGACGTAAAAAAAGGCAACCGTCCTTCATTTACCCCCTCGGCAAAGCCTGAAGAAGCAAAGGCATTATATGAAAAATTCAATTCATATCTTCTTAGTGAAGGTGTGAAAAATGTGGAAACGGGAATTTTCGGTGCGGATATGAAGGTAAGCCTTATAAATGACGGTCCCGTTACCATAATTTTTGACACGGATATATGGAATAACAAAAAATAATTATTTCATAAAATTATCGGAATTTGATGTGAAGTGTTTTCTGTGTGCTTCGCACTCAAGTAAAACTTTTCTCCGGCACTCCCGTGCCGATATCATCAACCGAATTTCAAGATAAGACAGCAAAGTAAGGTGTTTTTATGCTTAAAGTATTAAAAACCGTTTTAGGTGCATACGGAACAAACACCTATATATTAATTGACGAAGTGTCAGGTGAGGCGGCAGTTATTGATCCTGCCGTGAAAAGCTCTGAATTGGAAGAGCTTATAAAGGAAAACGGAATAGCTTCTCTTAAATATATCCTTCTTACTCACGGACATTTCGACCATATTACCGGCGTATATCCTCTTAAACAGCGTTTCGGCGGTGAGGTGTTAATTCACGAAGAGGATAAAACGTGCCTTGAAAATGCTGATATCAGTCTTTCAACTGCTGTTGAAGGCTATCCTCAGACGGAAATGTCGGCTGACGGTTTTTTAGCAGACGGAGATGAAATATTCCTTGGGGAAAATAAGATATCAGTTAAGCATACTCCGGGGCACACAAAGGGAAGTGTTATATTTATTACAGAATTCTGTATTTTCTCAGGAGATACACTTTTCCGTTGCTCTATGGGGAGAACTGACCTTCCCGGAGGCAGTACGAGAACACTTTTCAGATCCCTTCGTGAAATAGGACAGATGGAAGGGAATTATCAGATATTCACAGGACACGGTGAGGATACCACGCTTCCCTATGAAAAAAGAAACAACAGGTATTTAAGAGCAAATGATTTTATACACGGTTAATCATACATATAAATACGAATGTGAAAAGGTCTGCAGGATATATTTTCCTGCGGAGAAGATAATTTTTGCCTGCGACAAGGAAATTCTGCCTGAGGACAGCAAAATTGTAGTGACGAGAATTATTGAAGAAGAGGAAAAAGTAAGCTTTTACTGTAAAGCCCTAATAGACGAAAGGGAAGAGGAATATTCTTTTTCGGCTTTCCCGTCGGAATGTGAGGGCGACTCTTTAAGAGAAAGATATCTTGCAAAGGCAATTGTGAAGGTGCTTTCTTCTCTTACGGGAAAAACTGCACCCTGGGGAATACTCACAGGTGTAAGACCTGCAAAGCTTATGAGAAAATACATAAACACAGTGGGAAATGAAGAGGCAATTCGGATATTTACGGATTTTCTTGAGGTAAGCCGTGAAAAGACTATACTTGCCTATCAGGTGGCACAGTGTGAAAATATGTGCATTGAAATGTCGGGAAGAAATTCCTATTCACTGTATATTTCAATTCCCTTCTGTCCTACACGCTGTTCATATTGCTCATTTGTTTCACATTCCGTTGATAAGGCGAAAAAGCTCATTCCCGATTATATTAAAAATCTCTGCACAGAAATTGAAGCAACCGCAAAAACCGCAAAGGAATTGGGGCTTACCCTTGAAACCGTCTATATGGGCGGCGGTACACCCACATCATTTTCTGCAGAGCAGCTTGATGAAATACTTTCCTCTCTTAACAGAAGCTTCGATATGACGAAGGTAAGGGAATTTACCGTTGAAGCAGGAAGACCTGATACGGTAACAAAAGAAAAGCTTCAGGTGCTTCAGAAAAACGGTGTTTCAAGAATAAGCATAAATCCCCAGACCTTCTCAGACAGTGTGCTGAAGGAAATCGGAAGAAAGCATACAGCATCGGACACAGAGGAAAAATATCTTCTTGCAAGGGATATGGGATTTGATAATATCAATATGGATCTGATTGCAGGACTTCCCACTGATACCCTTGACGGCTTTAAGAAAAGTCTTGATAAGGCAATTTCTCTTGAGCCTGAAAATATTACGGTTCATACACTGGCGCTCAAGCGTTCATCTTCAATTGTAACGGAAAATGAAACGGATAATATGAGCTCAGAAACCGAGGATATGGTGAAATACGCTTCTTTAAGGCTTTATGAAAGCGGATATTACCCATATTATATGTACAGACAAAGCAAATCCTTAGGAAACTTGGAAAACGTAGGCTGGTGTAAAAAGGACAAGCCCTGTCTTTATAACATTTATATGATGGAAGAAATCCATACCGTGCTTGCAGTAGGCGGTGCGGCTGTCACAAAGCTCAAAGCATTTAACAGTGACGCTCTTTCAAGGGTATATAATTTCAAATATCCTTACGAATATATTTCAAGATTTTCAGAGATTATAGAAAGAAAAGACGAAATCAGACGTTTCTATGAAGAACTCAGATAAGACGTTTTTGTGATAAACAAAGAAAACAAGGCATATTTATTTGTAAAAGACAACGTCAGGAGAAAATAAAGATGGCTGAAAGAAAAAAACAATCCTTGCTTAACGGTGCGCTTGTGTTATCCCTTGCGATAATTATTGTAAAAATAACAGGTGTGCTTTTTAAGCTGTACGTTACTCAAAAAATCGGATTTACCGCCAAGGGATATTTTGCTACGGCATATAATATCTATACACCAATTTATTCAATTGCCCTTGCGGGACTTCCCACCGCAGTATCAAAGCTTGTGGCGGAAAAGGCGGCACAGGGAAAATATAAGGACGTTAAAAGTCTGTTCGGCGTTTCAACGGCACTTTTCACTCTTATGGGTGTTATAGGCACTGTTGCAATAGCACTTTTAGCCTATCCCTACTCACTGTCGGTAGGCTCGGTTGATGCCCTTCCTGCTATAATTGCCATTGCACCCTCACTTCTGTTCTGCTGTATTATGAGCGGCTACAGAGGTTATTATCAGGGACTTCGCAATATGAACCCTTCAGCTGTTTCTCAGGTAATTGAAGCGGCAGGTAAGCTTATTTTCGGCTTTATTCTTATGAGTGCGGTGCTTTATTTCGGTGTGGATTTTGCAGATAAGATCCCCCTTCTCAATACTCTTGTGACCGACTCATTTTCAGCCTATGCCGCAGCTGCCGCAATTTCAGGTGTTACAATAGGCTCTGTAGCTGCACTTATCTATATTATTTTAAGACACAGCCTTGATAAAAGCACGGTGCCCTCTGAGCTTATAAATTCTTCCCCCGAAAGCGACAGCAAAAAGGCTCTGAGAAAACAGCTTCTTTCTCTGGCTTTGCCCATAGCATTAAGCTCTCTCGTTTTCAATCTCACCACCTTTATTGACGGCTGGACAATTCAGAACAGACTTCAGTACGTGCTTGATAATAATTTCGACGTTGTAGCCTCAATGTATCCGAAAATCATTGAAGCTACGGGCTATACTCTCACTCAGGCAAAGGAATTCAAATCCTATCTTTTCGGTGCTTATGATACGGTGCTTGAAATAAAGAATATTATCCCCACCTTTACCATAACTCTCGGTCTTTCCGCCATTCCCGTGCTCAGTGAATGTTGGATAAAGAAGGATAAAAAGGGTGCAGGACGTGCAATTTCCTCTGTTATCAGAATAACGATGCTTATTTCTCTTCCCGCAGGATTGGGGCTTTTTGCACTTTCAAAGGAAATTCTTCAGCTCATTTACGGTACAAATTCCTCAACTGCTCCGGCTCTTGACTATATTTCCCCTATACTTATGGCTTACGGTATATCTGTGTGCTTCTTAGCTTTGGCTCAGCCTGTTACGAATATGCTTCAGGCAATTGACAGAACCGACGTGCCTGTAAAGAGTATGGCAATCGGTGCAGCCGTGAAGGTACTTGCAAACTTTATTTTAGTAAGTATTCCCGCAATTAATATTCAGGGTGCGGTCGTCGGCTCATTCCTTTGTAACGTTGTTATGATAGGCTACGGACTTATTGTGCTGAAAAAGGAAACAGGTATGAAATATGAAATGAAGAACCTGTTATGGAAACCTCTTTTCTGCTCCGTGCTTTCAGCTGTAGGTGCTTATGCCGTAAACGGAATTATCCGCCGTTTTGCAGGGGGCGTAGTGATAACCTCTCTTCTTACCTCAGAAAATATTGCAACCGTAACGGCTGTAGTTGCCGCAGTGATAATTTATGCCGTTTCTCTTCTTCTTACAGGTTCACTTATGAAAAGTGATATAACTATGCTTCCTAAGGGAGAAAAAATCGCAAAAGTACTTGAAAAATATGGACTTTTAGGGTAAAATACTATAGTATTTGTAAATATGGGCGGTATTTCAGATGAAAGACACTTTTCAGTTCAAGGACAGATATAACTGTGATGACCTTATTGAAATAGTTTCAATTCTCCGTGCTCCCGGCGGTTGTCCGTGGGATGCCGAGCAGTCGCACGAAAGCATAAGAAAAGACTTTATAGAGGAAACCTACGAGGTAATTGAAGCTATCAATAAGAACAATCCCGAAATGCTCAGAGAAGAATTGGGTGACGTTCTTTTACAGGTCGTTTTTCATACTTCTATTGAAGCTGAAAAGGGCGTTTTCAATTTCGATGACGTTGCTGATGAAGTCTGCAAAAAGCTCATTATAAGACATCCTCACGTTTTCGGTGACGTAAACGTTTCTTCCACGGAAGAGGTGCTCACAAACTGGGATGCCATAAAAATGAAAACAAAAAAGCAGAATACGGTAACAGAAACTCTTGAAAGTATTCCCAGAGAATTTCCTGCTCTTATGAGAGCCAATAAGGTTCAGAAAAAAGCCGCAAAGGCAGGCTTTGACTGGGATAATATCGAAGGTACAATACTTAAAGTAAAAGAGGAGATAGGGGAAGTTGAAGAGGCAATTAAAAAGGGAAATGAAGAAGAAATAACCGATGAAATAGGTGATCTTCTCTTTGCCGCAGTAAACGTTTCACGCTTTTCTTCAGTTGAGCCCGAAGAGGCACTCACCAAAGCAACGGATAAATTCATAAGCCGCTTTTCAATAGTTGAGAAGTTAGCAAAAGAAAATAATACGGATATGAGCAAGGCTTCCATAGAAGAGCTTGACAAGCTCTGGGAAAAAGCAAAGCTTATAATAAAGGAACAAAGGCTTTAATTAGCGTTTGAATATATAAGGAGGACAAAAACAAATGAATAAGACAGATCTCATTAATGCAGTTGCTGCTAAGGGCCTTTCAAAGAAGGACGCTGATGCTGCAGTTAAGGCTGTTCTTGACAGCATCACAGAAGCTCTCAAGAAGGGTGAAAAGGTTCAGCTTATCGGCTTCGGTACATTTGAAGTTCGTGAAAGAGCAGAAAAGGAAGCTCGTAACCCCAGAACAGGCGAAACCATCAAGGTTGCTGCTACAAAGGTTCCCGCTTTCAAGGCTGGCCAGGCTCTCAAAGATGCCGTTAAATAATTGAATAATTATTTGAATATTGAGCTGTGCCCGTCACAGCTCTTTATTTTTTTATGATGATGCGAGCGAGGTCGGAGGCAAAGTTAGGTCGGAAGCAAAGTTAGGTCGGAAGTCGGAAGCAAAGTTAGGTCGGAGGCAAAGTTAGGTCGGAAGTCGGAAGTATATAGAGCGAGGCGAAGCCGAAGCGGAACAAGGCGACAGCCTTCCTTCATATTTGCCAACGGCAAATATATCATACGGCGAAGCCGTATATCATTCATTCCGCAAGGAATGTATATCACTCTTTGCGAAGCAAAGAATATCATTGTCAGAAGGTGCGAAGCAACTTCTGACCTTGCTATCTTCTTTCCCTTTTCTTTAATTTCGGAACGCTGGTCAGTGCTCGTTGTTCGGCTCTTCTTATGTCGTATGATGCTGTGGGATCAGGTGTGATGACTTCGGGCTGCTTCTGAATGCGTTGCCTTTCCTTGTCCTCAAGAATATTTTTATATAAAAGAGCAAAGTGATTATCGTAGGTCTTGTTTGAATTCATAAGACTTGCGGAAAGCTTTTCTATGTAATACTCATAATTAGGTGTAAGCTTTCGTAACTCTTCATATTCATTTTGGTAAAGCATTACGTTTCTGAATTTACCGTAGGGGAGCTTTTTGTCCGAATAGCTCAGCTCTTTCTCATTTAATACTGATGAGTTTAACTTATCCCCATCATCATTTTTGTGTAGCTCTTCTTTTTCCTCTTTTTTAGCCTGTTTTTTTTCATAAGGCTTCACAGTGGGATAAAAGACAGGCTTCTGCGGAGCTTCCTTTATTGCAAATGAGCCGTCAAGGAAGGGCTCAAGTAGAGTGATAAGAGTGTATTGATTTTTAACACTGCCGTAGTTTATCGCTCCCATATCCCTGAATTTATTAAGATAATATCTCACCTCTCTTTCTGAAATATTTGCCTTTTCGGAGAGAGATTTTTTTGTTATAAGAATCTGATTTTCCTTTACGAAAATTCCGTCAATGACCTGCTCCTTATACCGTGCAAGATAAAAAAGCAGAACGTAAAAATGCACGATAAGCTTATTATCGAAAAGCTCACTATCCATAAAGCTCCTCGGTAACATAATAAATCCCTTGCTGTTCATAAAACCTTTATCAGTCATATAAGTCCTCCTGAAAATAAAACCTCGCTTCCCGTTTTTCAGAGAAGCGAGTTGTTTGATTTATTCGGTTCGGGCATATTATAACATATAAAAATTTTAATTTCTCCCCTAAAACAGTGTTTTTGAAAAATATTTTTATAAAAAATGTTGAAAACTTTTTCCGTGAAGCTTTATTACACACATTATTACAGTCTTTATTTATCTTTATTTCTATATAATTGTATGTAAACCGTACACTGTATCTGTCCTGAAAAGAGGTTACTTCTGACAATATGTTGCGCCGTAGGACAGATGTGAGGTCAGACATTTTCAATTCGGATCAGGGCAGAATACGAAGAATATCAAGGAAAATAAAATATTTCAGTCTGCCGAAGTACATAAAAAGTATCAAACCCAAGGTGTGATACTTAAAACAGTATTTTTTGCCCAAGCGTTTGTGTTCTCATAAAATCTGCACCGGTATTAATATTTATGCAATATCCTGTAGAAGACAGCGCCAAGTCCTTCAGACAGCGATATTCATTCCGAAGGAATTTTGTGATAAAAAAACTGCCGGATAATTTCCGACAGTTTTATTTGTTTTCGGCATAAGACAGTTTTTACTCTGCGTCCGAATTCCGAAGTCCGACTTCGTATATTATTCTGTTCTGAGTGCTTCTACGGGATCCTTCTTTGCTGCAATTGATGAGGGCACAAGACCTGCTATGAAGGTAAGTGCAACGCTTATTGCAATAAGAAGAACTGCGGCAATTACGGGAAGCTCGGCGGCGGCACCTGTATGAGTGAGGTACTTGAGCATCAGATTAATGGGAATTTCAAGCAGCAGGGTGGTCGCAATACCTATGACACCCGCCGATAGACCTATGGTTACGGTTTCTGCATTGAAAACTCTTGAAATATCGCCCTTTGATGCACCGATACTTCTGAGAATACCGATTTCCTTTGTTCTTTCAAGAACTGAAATATAGGTGATAATACCTATCATAATTGATGAAACAACAAGTGAGATAGCAACGAAGCAGACAAGAACAACGGTAACGATATTAAGAACGCTTGTAACGGTGTTCATAAGCATACCGATAATGTCAGTAAGTGTTACTGTGTAGCCGAGGTGGCCCTGTGCTATCATCTGCTCATTATAATAAGCTGTCATTTCATTTATCTCGTCCTTGGCTTCAAATGACTTGGGATAGAGATAAATTGATGAGGGTGAGTCTTCGGTTGAATAGCCTATAGAAGCATAAGTCTTTTCAAGTGAGCATTCGGCATTGAGGGTGTCAATGTAAGCCTGCTTGAAGGCTATAACCTGCTCGTCTGAAAGGAAGCCCTCCATAAGCTTCTTTTTAAGGTCAGACATATCGCTGAAGTCAATGAGGTCGGCGATATTAAGGTTAAGAATATCAATCTGGGAAAGGTCAATGCCCTCCATAAGACTCATAAAGGGAGTAAGGTCAAGATACTGGAAGTCAATAAGGTTGAGGTCAATATCTGCAAGTGAGAAATCGTTTACTGTAAGAGTTGAAAATTCAAGACCTGTAAGCACGTCAACGTCGGGATTTGAAAGCTGCTGCTGAACTATTTCACTGTTGATGGTTTCGTTAAGAGCAAATTCCATAAGCTCAGTTGTGTAGCCGATGCTGCCTGTACCCGTTGACATAATATTGTTGGGATCAGGTCTTAAAATACCTACGATGTTGATATCAACACCCTGCTCAATAAGCTGCTTTAAGTAGTAGATATTTGAGCTCTGGTCACGCCACAAGCCTGTTTCTGCATCCTTTACGAAATATTCGTAGTTAAGGACAAGCTTGAAGGTCATATTGAGAATATCGTCATAGGTATATTGATCAACGATAGTGGTATCAGTCTGTCCGCCTGAAGCCATCATATTGACCATATCCTCCATAAACTTGCTCTGGTCTTTAAGACCGAGAGCGTACATAACAAGCTCGTTGATTTCGTTGTTTTTATCAACGATAAGAACTACCTCGTTATACTGCTCGGGAAGTCTGCCGTGAATAATTTCATACTGCTGACTGAGAAGCTCGTTATCACCGATAAGCTCTATCCATGAGTTTGTAATTGATGTGGAGAACATATTGGTCATTGATGAGGTCATTGTAGCCATTGTTGATGACTGAGTGGTTGAGCCCATAAGAACGTCAAGCATACCGTTGGGATTAACCTGAATAATTCCGTCAGAGGTGTCAGCCTTGTAGATATTAAGGGGAGTTTCGTATTTATACTGAATATCGTTACAAAGCTCGTTGAACTTTTCCTTATTATCCTCAATATACTGTCTGAAGGATTTGAGGTTATTTGCCGTTGACTGTGAAATGAAGGTGTTTATCATTTCAGTGAAGGTGGAGTTGACGTAAATATCGTCAAGAGGGTGGTCCGTTTCCATAATCGAAGAACCGAGGTCCATAAGGGAGCTCATAACGTTATTCATGTCAATTGCTTCCTTTTCAACGGAAACAGGCATAGCAAGAAGCAGGTCGTTCTGCATTTTGTCAATGTAGTTTTCAATACCTGTTGAAAGAGCAAGAACAAGAGAAATACCTATAATACCGATACTTCCCGCAAAGGCTGTAAGGAAGGTTCTTGCCTTTTTGGTAACAAGGTTACGAAGTGAAAGAGAGAAGGCGGTGGAAGCAGACATTGAAGGCTTCTTGCCCTTCTTTTCCTCTTCAATTCTCTTTT
Source organism: Acutalibacteraceae bacterium (assembly GCA_045591285.1). Taxonomy (GTDB): domain Bacteria; phylum Bacillota; class Clostridia; order Oscillospirales; family Acutalibacteraceae; genus RUG806. Next base: position 6,651 of record JAZNSP010000039.1, on the reverse strand, counting down.
GATGCTCAGTCTTTTTGTCCTCTTCGGTAGGCTCGTAAGGATCTGTATCATCGGTGATATTACCGTCAAGACAGCTGATAATTCTTGTTGAATATTCGTGTGCAAGGTCAGGGTTATGGGTAACCATAATAATGAGCTTATCCTTGGATATTTCCTTGAGGATTTCCATTATCTGTACGCTGGTTTCCGTGTCAAGAGCACCTGTAGGCTCGTCGGCAAGAAGAATATCGGGGTTGTTGATAAGCGCACGTGCAATTGCAACTCTCTGCATCTGACCGCCGGACATCTGGCTTGGCTTTTTATAGATCTGTTCACCAAGTCCCACCTGCTGGAGAGCCTTTATTGCTCTTTCCTTTCTTTCCTTCTTGGAAACACCTGAAAGAGTAAGTGCAAGCTCAACGTTTGCAAGAACTGTCTGATGGGGGATTAAGTTATAGCTCTGGAAAATAAAGCCTATAGAGTGGTTACGGTAGGTATCCCAGTCACCGTCTGTGAAATCCTTCGTGGATTTTCCGTTGATTACAAGGTCACCTGAGGTATATCTGTCAAGACCGCCGATGATGTTGAGCATTGTGGTCTTACCGCAGCCTGAGGGGCCGAGGATAGCAACGAATTCATTTTCTCTGAAGTTGATATTTATACCTTTAAGAGCTCTTACGGTGGTGTCACCGGCAACATAGTCTTTTACAATATTTTTTAATACAAGCATTCTGTTGACTCCTCTCTGAATTATTTCTTCTTAGCAGCCTGCTGTATAGCCTTTTCGTACTGCTTCTGTATTTTAAGTTCGTTTTTAATAGCTTTTTTTGCAGCCTGCTGCTGACGGCGTGCAAGTTTAACAGCTTCCTTTTCGCTGGGGAGCATATTTCTTGCATTTCTCTGGTCTTTTATTGAGTCAGCTTCTTCACGCTTGAGCATTTTCTTTAACTGCTTGGGAGTAAGGGGCTGTTTTTCTTTAATTTTGATGTTATCGGGAATAACGAAGGGAGTTTCACCGATATCGTCGATTAAAGAAACAGGGGGATAGCTTCTTACGGCTTCGGGATAATACGCAGTTTTTTCTTCTGCTTCAGTAATATTAGGCTTATCTTCTGTTGCAGCCATAGCTTCAGCCTTACAGGACTCTTCTTTTGCTGTAGCAACAGATGAAGCCTTAATTATTTCTTCAACCGAAACCACAGTGGAAGCAGATGCTTTTTCTTCAGGTGAAATAACGTCAGCAGCCTTAACAGTTTCTTCAACAGAAACAACGTAAGCTGTGCTTGCCTTTTCTTCTGAAGGAACAAAAGCGGGAGCAGCTTCAGTGCTTTCTGCTTTTATTTCATCTGAAAGGGGATCGGTATATTCAGGGAAAATAGGTTTTTCATAAGGCTTTGGCTCATTCTTTCTTGAGGTCTTAACCTTTTCGGGCTTAGGAGCCTTTACCTTTTCGGGCTTAGGAGCCTTTACCTTTTCAGGCTTCTTTGTCTTCTCCTTCTTTTTCTTGAAGGAGGTGTCCTCTAACTGCTGAACGGCAACGCCGCCTGCCTTGATAAGCTTACGGCTTTCTTCATCTCTTCTCTTTGCTTCCTTCTTCTTTCTTCTTTTAAGCTTCAGGTTATCAAGCTTACCTGAAACAGAAAGAATGTAATAGACGAGAGCTATAGCACCGATTAAGAGCACAACGATAATGATTTTAGCGGTTGTGGATAAGGTGAACTTTTCTTCATAAATAATTGTGGGTATTTCTTCCTTTTCGTCGGGAATTTCCACCATAGGTGTTTCGCTGAAGAGAAGGTCACACAGCCATTCGATTACTTCGTCGGTTGTCATACCCTTGAACTTTTCACCGATGTTTTCGGCATACATAGCGAACATATCGGGCATTCCGTCTGCTGAAGGCTCAGAGCCTTCACTTGACATAAGTCCCGTAAGAAGACCGCTGTTTTCTTCAAGTGTAAGAGCACTTACGAAATATCTCAGTACCGTAAGGAATACGGCAGGTGTGTCGGCAGTAACATAGGTATATTGCTGCGGAGCGCCTGAAAGTGTACGCTTACTCTGAAGAGTGGTGGCAGTACCCAGTGAGCCTACGTTTGACAGATCAAGAGGCGGAAGCACGATACCGAGATCGGCAGATGAAGTAAGGTCAGTGAGCATTGAGTTAAGGTCTATATTGCCCATTTCACCCAATGCATCGCCTAATAAATCACCCAGTCCTGCAGTATCAAGCATATACTTTACAGGGTAAAGAATGTTTTCAATAACATTGGTAAGAAGTCCGTTGTTGAAGTTATAAACAATATTGGGGAGAATAGCACAGACAGTCTTTACAGGGGATTTGCATATTTCGTCAATAAGTGCCGTTATGGGATTGAGAATATCGGAAATTACGGCGGTGGAAACGGAAGTAGCCTTATATTCCGCATAAGTTTTTATTGTGTCGGGAGCACAGCCTAAGGCTTCAAGAAGGGGAATGATTGCTGTGTTGTAGCCGTCACTTCCGGGGATTGTTATTGCATCAAAAAGAGTGATGCTTTTACCTGCAAGAACACAGGCGAGAATATCCTGAAGGGGTGTAAAAATTCTTGTAAGCGCTCTTACGAAGCCATCTCTGTCACCGTCAGTAAAGCCCCATGAAAGTAATGAGGGATTTACCTTATCCCAAGATGAATAATTATAGAGAACCTTTGAGGTGTAGGGATAATACTGATTTACGGCATTTGCAATTCCCGTAGGTGTTATATCCATACCTAAAAGAGCAAATAAGGGAGCCATATCCTCACTGCCTATAGCAGAGAAAAGACCGATAACAAGAGTTGAAATAAGTGAGTTTGAATAAATCGTTTTGCGAAGGGTATCTTCAATGGTACCCTCAGGATCGCTTTCCTTTACAAATTCTGTGAGAAGGGGATCAACCTTATCAAGGAACAAGGCGTAATCCTCTGCGGTATATACTGCTGTGTAAGTCACAAAGTCGGTATATACGGTGGGATATGTCCACTGGAATTTATTTTCGGGCGCTGAGGTTATTGAGAAAAGTGAAACGAGAATTTTTGTTATTTCGGAATTGCTCTTACTGAGGAAGGGCTTGAGTGCTTCGAGAGAAGAAGCGTCACCGCCCATTAATGAGCCGAAGGAATCAATATTGAGTTTTACCGTTTCAAGAAGGAAGTCAAGGATAACAACAAAGGAAGCGGCTTCGTCGGTGGTGAAATTACCGTCACTTTCCGTAACCGTTGAAGCAAGCTCGGAGAAATTAATTTCGGGAAGGGTGATATTAACGTTTTCACCTAAAAGGCTGCTCATATCAAGTCCTTCAAGAAGCTCATTTACGTTTATGGAATTTTCAAGGTCGCTTATGTCGCTTATTAAGTCTTTGACACTTGCAATATTGATAAAGCCGGCAATTTTAACCGAAAGAGGCTCTAAAAGAAGGGATATTGAAGCGGAAAGCTTGCCTGAGTCAAGATAATATGCTATTTTGGGGAGAGTGCTTACAAGTCCTTCTACGGGATCGTCAAGAATTCTGTCAAGGGATAAGAACACCATTTCAAGAATATTCTTTATGATGTTATAGTAGCTTTTTGAGGCGGAAGCGGCAAACTCCTCACTGCTCATAATCTGAGGACAGTCCAATGCCTTGAGAATAGGCACAATTGCATTTGTGTAGCCGTCGTCACCGTGAATTGATATAAGTGAATTGATCTGCACCTTGCCTGAGCATAAAAGAGCGTTGAGAAGGCTGTTGAAGGGAGAGAGCATAGCGGCTACTGCACCCTTGAAGGCATTTCTGTTGGTAACACCCCAGCGGAAATTAGCTGAAGCCTTGATAACAGCATTGATGTCAGAGCATTTTGCAACCTTTTCCGAAACTGCAGGATAGTTTTTAAGTGCATTTGAAAGACCTGCAGGAGAAAGGTCAACGCCTACGATTGAAAGTGTATCTGCATTTTCAACCAATGCCTCATATATGCCCTTGAAAAGAGCATTGAGGGTTTCGTCCTTATAAAGAGAGCTGTAAACAGTCTTTTTAAGGTCCTTTGTTTCTTCCGTTGTGCTCAGCAGTGTCTTTACGAGAGAATTAAGCTTGGGAATAACTGCCGTTATTTCGGAAGCGGAAATTCCGTCGGGATAAGTAACTGCAGAAGAGCTCACTGCAAGAACGGGAGAAGTTATGATTATAAATGCCAGAATAAATGAAATAAATTTACTTGCGCGCTTCAGAATAATCACCTCAGAGTAGAGTTATTTTTAAGAATTGTAATAGCTGAATTTACCACTGTATCACGTATTTTTTCTATGGGGTACGGCTTTTCGTGAAGTATGGCGTCGGAACAGACGTTACCTGTCATATCCACTATTATGAATGCCGTGATATGAGCGTTTTCCGGAGTGTAGCCCATACTGACCATATTGGTAATGAGCCTTGAATATATAATGCCTATTTCACTGTCGTAAAAATCGGGAAGATTTTTAATGCAGGAGGAAAGATTTTTATTCATTACTGGAAGTATTTCCTTGTTATCAATGAGAAAATCAATGTAACAGTTGAGAAAAAGCCTTGCCATATCAAAAAAATCATTTTCTGAAAGAATGCTTTCACTAAGAGTTTTCCTCAGAACCGTTTTCATATATTCCGTGCTCTTATAAAGAATTATCTGCTCGAGAAGGTCGCTTTTGTCCTTGAAATAGAGGTAAAAGGTTCCTCTTGCGATACCTGCTCCCTTAACTATATCGTCAACAGCCGTTGCACTCACGGTGTGCTCTCTGAAAAGAGAAAAGGCGGTATCAATAATTTTCATTTTTTTCTCAAGCTTTTTTGAGGGTGAAGACATAACAGACTTCCTTTGCTTTGAGATTTTTCAGTTTTTCATCATATCATTTTATTGTATGACGGTTAAAACAAACTTAAAAAAAATGACACTCTGTCATTTTGTAGCCTAAATAGGATACCAAAAAAGTGACAAAGTGTCAATATTATTATTAAGTTATATTATATAATTAACAAATAATTCACAAACTGATTGTAGAAATTTACCACAGCTCCAAAAAGGGTGTCGAATAGTTGTGAAAATTGCTTATTTGTCCGTGTGAACGTCCATCTGAGGATAGGGGATAGAGATGTTATTTTTATCAAATGCGTATTTCACATCTCTGAGAAGGTCAAAATAAACAGTCCAGTAATCCTCTGCCTTGCACCATACTCTTACGGTGTAAATGAGAGCGCTGTCACCGTGAGAGGAGAGTCTTGCGAAGGGAGCAGGCTCTTTAAGAACTTTTTCGTGTCCGTTTGCAACCTCAAGAAGAAGATTTTCAACGGTGATGATATCTGCATCGTAAGAAGCGGAGAAGGTAAGGTCAACTCTTCTTTCCTTCAGTGCGGAAACGTTTGTAAGAGTTGCATTTGAGATGGTTGAATTGGGAACGATAATTCTCTTGTTGTCGGGGGTGAGAACCTTGGTGTGGAAAATACCGATATGCTCAACCGTACCTGAAATATCTCCCGAGGTGATAAATTCACCAATGCTGAAGGGCTTGAACACAAGAATTATAAAGCCGCCTGCAATATTTGAAAGAGAGCCCTGAAGAGCAAGTCCGATAGCAAGACCGCAGGAGCCGATAACCGCAACCATAGAGGTCATGGGAACACCGAGAACGGAAAGAGCAGTAATACCCACAATGAGCTTGAGAAGAGCACCGAAAATGCTCATAATAAAGCCCTTTGTTGAAGCATCAATTTTATTGAGTGCCTTTGCTTTTGAAAGCTTTTTGGTAACGATGCTTGAAAGCTTGAAACCGATAATGAGTAATATAATAGCTCCGATAAGCTTCCCGCCGTAGGTCACGGCAAATTCCTGAAGCAGATTTACGAGATTTTTAACATATTCGCTGGTTTCTTCAAGATTGGTAGGAAGCTGAGTAATCTCACTCATACCTTCCTCAAGGTCCTGAACTATCTGTGAAGCAGTAGTTTCTTCAAGCTGTAATCTTAACATTTGTATCTCTCCTTAAATTTTATACTCCCACTTTAACAGATTTTTACATTTTTTTCAAGAGAAAGAAATTTTTATTCCGAGTTAAATGATACCTTGCTCTTGGGGCACCCTCCGTAAGGAAGGTGCCCCAATGATATCCGTTCCTATGCGGAACGGGTGATATATCTTCGATATGATATCGCTCTGCGAGCGATGATATATGCCTTCGGCATATGAATGGAACGGATATTATTTCATGCTTGCGTAGCAAGGATATCATATCGCACCGCGATATATCATTGAGCTTCACAGTATTTTGTGGTACAATTAATCTGATGAATAAGAATTTGTTGAACAGCGCTGTTACGCCTCTTTTCGCTGTTCTTACCCTCCTTACGCTCTGTTAGCCTGTTCTTGCACAACAAAAAACTGATTGATTTAGGAGATGATAATCAATGATCAAGCGATCAGGAAAAACACAATCGAAAACAAGAATGGTTGCTGTATGTATGATATTGGTGCTGGCAAGTGTATTTACAGGGTGTACCAGCACCATGGGGGACAATGCAATGCTGCAAAATACCATGGTTTCCGGTGAGGAGACTTCTGCCGGCGCCGTTGGTAAGGCAAATATAAATCCCCTAAGTCGGGAGGCCAAGCGGGCTTAGGAAGACAAAATATCTCTCCAACTCCT
>JAZNSP010000038.1:0-28516 GCA_045591285.1 Acutalibacteraceae bacterium | reverse complement strand
CCCGTACCCGAAAACAATATCAGAGCTTATCATATATCGGATGCCCATAACAATATCAAAGAACCGATAAAAGCTGCAGAAACATTCGGAGATATTGATTTTCTGATTTTAAACGGCGATGTTATCGAGGACAGCAGCAATCCGTCAAAATTTATGAATATATTTGAGATTTGTTCACGTTTGACCCAAGGTGAAAAGCCCTCAATTTTTTCAAGAGGCAACCACGATTTAAGAGGTAATTTTGCCGAAAAGTTTGCAGACTACACCCCTGCACATCTCGGTAATACATATTACAGTTTCCGACTCGGCAATATATGGGGAATTTTGCTTGACTGCGGTGAAGATAAAAATGATGAACACGCCGAATACGGTTTAACCGTTGCCTGCCATATATTCAGAGAGCGACAAACAGAATTTCTTAAGAAAATAATCGAAAACAAAGAAAATGAATATGAGGCTGAGGGTGTTAAACACAGGATTGTAATCTCCCATAATGCTTTCGTTCACAGATATCATTCGCCCTTTGACATTGAGCAGGATATTTTTGCTGAATGGTCAAGGCTACTCAGAGAAAATGTGAAGCCTGAAGTTATGATTTGCGGTCATGCCCATGAGCTTAATGTATATTATCCTGAGAACAGCGATTGGAACAGCAACGGCAGTGTGTGTCCCGTTGTAATCGGCAGTACAATTAAAAAGAAGGCACCTGTTTATTTCGCAGGCTGCGGATATATTTGGAGTGACGAAAATATTCAGATCGTTTTCACGGACAGCTGTGGTGAAACCTTACGAAAAGAACAAATATAGTATCCGGTTGTTATTTTTCATTTAACTGTATATCAGGTTTTATAGCAAACGATATGAAATTACAGTAAATAGAGTTTGTAGTGCTGAATAAGAATTTATAGGTGAGCTAAATGAATGTCAGATTGATTAAATTATCCAAAGAATACTATACTCAATTATCAGAGATGATTGATGAATGGAAGTCAGACCATGAAGTAAATCAAGGTAACCGTTCTCCATGGGTAATCTTTAAGAACGATTACCATGATTTTGATTATTATTTAGAGAATCTGGAAATCAATGAGGCACAGGACGGAAAGGTTCCCGACTCTGTTTTCTTTTTGTTGGACATTGAAAGAAATATTTTATTAGGTGCAGTGAACATCAGACACTACTTGAATGATTATTTATTACAATTTGGTGGGCATATCGGTGATGGTGTCAGACCGAGCGAAAGAAGAAAAGGCTATGCTACTGAAATGATTCGTTTGTCCTTAATTGAATGTAAGAAATTAGGGATTAACAGAGTGTTGATGGTTTGCGATAAAACAAATATTGGTTCTGCGAAGAGTATTGTCAAAAATGGTGGTGTTTTAGAAAATGAGTTTGTAGATGACAACGGAAACACACAGCAGAGATATTGGATTGAAGTGGTTTGATAAATTCCAATTAAAGAGGTGCAATATGGCTTTCAGATTAATTGATACAGAAAACTGGGAGAGAAAAGGATTTTACGAGCATTTCATAAACGATGTTGTATGCTCATATTCCGTTACCGTAAATATTGATATTACAAATCTCAAGGGACAGAAACTTTATCCGGTGATGATTTGGCTTCTTAAAAAAACCGTCAATGATATGCCTGAATTCAGCCTCTGACCTGAGGTTATAAGGGGAGATTTTAATGAAAATTGCTGAAAGCAAGAGGACTTATCAAAAAAATACGGTGGGAAATGAATGATGACAGGTGTTTATATATTTTTGGGGATAGTATGTTTTTTTATTATATTAACGGTGCTTGAGGTTATTGTACTTCTCTTACAGAAGCCGAAACAGGAATTGCCTGACGATAAGGAATTAAATAATTATTCTTTGAATGTGAACGGTAAAAAATTTGAAGACCTATATTTTTTCTTGTCAGGCGATAAATCAGCTCCTCATTTTGATGATAATGAAATTTATGCAATACTTTTTAAGCAGTCTGAATATATGAAAGCACGTTTTGACTGTGCCGATTTCAGAGCACAGTTGCTTTTTAAGATTTATAAGGATTGCAGTGAAAAGCTGAACGAAAATTGCAGGGAGCTTATAAAAAACACCTTTCTCGAGTTTAAGTATTTTATGGATGAGCCTGGCGATGACAGTATGTGTTACTGGTCGGAAAACCATCAGCTTCTTTTTGCTGTCAGTGAATATCTTGCAGGTCAGCAGTGGCAGGATGAGATTTTCAGTAATAACGGAATGACAGGAAGCGCTCACAGGGAAAAGGCAAAGGAGCGAATTGATGTCTGGATGCAGCAACGCTTCAATTACGGTTTTTCTGAATATCTCAGCAACAACTATCTGGCAGAGGACATTTCTCCTATGGCAAATTTTATTGCTTACTGTGAGGATGAAAAAATGGTCAGTCAGATGAAAATTATTATGGATATTCTCTGGCTTGATGTTGCTCTCAATAGTGTAAATAACCGTTTTGTTGCAACAAGCTCAAGAATGTACGGTAACAACAAAGCGGGAAATTATTACGGAAACAGTATTCTTGCCGCTATGAATATTTTATGGGGCAGACAAGGAGCTGAAAAAATTCTTAATAATCCTTATCTTTCGGACAGTGAGAAGAATCTTATAAATGCTGCGCTCTCAAAAGAGCCGAATTATATTGTTCTGTGCTTCAATGATATAGTTAAAAAAGGAATTTACGATTTACCGGATGCAATAAAGGATATTGCATTAACCGATGAAAGCTTTGCTTCAAAAATGGGTTGCGGACTTTCACCGCAGGATATGGAAAAAGAAAGGCTTATCGGTCAAAAGCCATATCAGATAATGGCTCAGTGGGGCGCTGAAACATTTACAAATCCTGAAGTAATTTACAATACTCTTTCATATCTGAAAAATAATAAGATGTACAGAAGTTCATTTCTGGGATATTTCAAATTTCTTAATCTTACGATTTTAAGATTTATTGACTGGAAAAAATTTGCATCAAAGCACAATATTATGCCACACGGTATTGCAACGGGAAGAGGAAATGTTTATACATACCATACGGCACATTATTCAATGTCAACCTCAGTGTGTAAGGATGTTGATATGTGCGGTGCACAGGAACATATCTGGAGTGCAAATATTGGAGAAAATTTAGCCCTGTTTACAACTCATCCTGCCGGAAACGGTAACGGCAGATACGGCTCATCACCTGGATACTGGATTGGTAACGGCAGACGTCCTATGAGTGTGCAGGAGAAAAACGTAAACATTACAATTTATAAAATCCCCGAAAAAAAGCGGCTTGGTGAAACGGCTGTTTCAAAGATTACACACGTATATATGCCAAAGGACTTCTATGATGAATTTGAGCATAAGGACAATATTGTGCTTGCACGAAAAAACGGTGTCTTTGTTGCACTTATCTCAAACGGAATACTTCAGTATAAGCCTTTCAGCAAAGAGTCGGCAAATGGAATTCATAAGAACAGAAGCTTTCAGGAGGAATACACTCTGAAATCTGAATTTGACCTGTTCAGAGTCGGGGGAGAATATCATTCATATATCACAGAGCTTTCTGATGCCGACACGGAAACCTTTGAAGCCTTTAAGGAGAGAATAAAGAAAAACAAAGTCGTTTTCAGTGTGGACGGCAGAGTTGAATATGAAACAGTTTCAGCTCGCATGACTGTTTCCTATGACGGTGAATGGACCGTTAACGGAGAAGCTGCAGAAAAAGAATATCTCCGTTACGACAGTAAGTTCTGTAGGGCAGAAAGAAAACCGTTTGTTATCACCGTTGACAGCGGTAAAAACCGTTTGAGTCTTGAACTTGAAAATGCAAAACGGAGCGCTGAAGCCTTATAATAAATCAATGCCGAAAATGACAGGAAAGAGAAGTATGATTATATTGTAAATAGGGGACTTGACTGTATCGGCGGTGCGGTTACCGATTTTCTGTCAGATTGAGTTTTACTAACGCAGTATGATATAATATGCTTCAGAAGATAACGGATAATTCCCACGGAGGTTTTATGGTTTTTTTATTGCTTGTTATATATGTTTCCTTTATCGGGCTTGGAGTGCCGGATTCTCTTTTAGGCTCTGCCTGGCCTGCAATTCATCAGGAGCTTAATATTCCTGTTGAGGCGGTAAGCGTACTTACCTTCATAATTTCCGGCTGTACGGTTTTGTCAAGTATGTTCAGCGATAAAATTCTCAATAAACTGGGCACTGCAAGGGTAACTGCTTTCAGCACGGCTATGACAGCGGCTGCCTTACTGGGCTTTTCATTCGTATCATCTTTTTGGATTATGATACCCCTTGCAATTATTTTAGGTCTTGGTGCAGGTGCTATTGACTCGGGACTTAATAATTATGTTGCTCTGCATTTTAAGGCAAGTCAGATGAATTTTCTTCATTGTTTTTACGGTGTGGGGGTATCTTTAAGTCCTTATCTTATGTCCCTTGCATTAAGCGGTGCAGACTGGCGGGGCGGATATCGGTATGCCTTTTATGTTCAGATGGCTATCACGGTACTTCTTATTGTGTCAATTCCCTTATGGAAAAAAACAATTTCAAAGGAAAACTCAGAGGAAGAAAACAGTAAAAATCTGACGGTTTTACAGATGTCAAAAATGCCCGAAATACGTATCGTGTGGGTTATAATGCTTGCAACAAATGCAATTGAGTATGCCTGCGGTGTATGGGGCAGTACATATCTTGTTGAAGAAAAAGGCTTTCTTCCCGAAAAAGGAGCAATTGCGCTGACTATATACTATGTGGGAATGTCAATAGGGCGCTTTCTTTCAGGGCTTTTATCAGGTAAAATTGCCACATGGAAGAGAATAGGTATCGGTACTGCTGTTTTAGCACCTGCAATTGTGCTTATGCTTCTTCCCGTGCACGGTGCGGTGACGGTTACAGGCTTATTTCTTGTAGGGCTCGGTAACGGTTCTGTTTATCCTAATATGATTTATCTTACCCCATTTAATTTCGGTAAAGAGGTTTCACAATCCGTTATGGGCTCACAGATAGCCTTTGCCTATATCGGTGTTATGCTGTCACCGGCTATGGTAAGCATTATAAGCGGTGTGTTCGGGATAAATGTTTATCCTGTTTTTCTTGCCGTTTTATATGTGATAATGATAGTCTTTTTGAAGCTTTTTATAAATATTCTCAGAAAAAATAACAGTTACGATAAAACAGTGTGAGATAGCTATGAAAAATAACGATAAATTTGAACTGAATAAATTCCTTGTTCCCGAAGCTTTATGTGCTCCCGTTTATATATGGGTATGGAATGATATCTGCTCCCGTGAAATTATAGACAAGGGGCTTGACGAAATGCAGAAACTCGGCATAAGAGCATTTTATATTCTTCCTGAGCCTAAGGAATTCCGTCCCGACAGTATGCCCACAAATCTTTCTCCCGAGTATCTTTCCTCGGAGTATTTTGAGCTTTGTGCTTATGCGATTGACAAAGGTACTGCACTGGGAATGATTTGCTGGATTTATGATGAAGGCGGCTGGCCATCGGGCAGTGCTTGCGGTAAGGTTACTGAAGACCATCCCGAATATTCCTTGGGAGGCAGTTATCCCGATCTCCTTAATAAAAATGCTACAGAATATTTTATTGAAATCACTCATAAAAAATATGCTTCTGCCACACGTAATTTCACTGCTGTATTTACAGATGAGCCGAAGGCTCCCTTAAATCCGTTCAATGAAGAATTGGCAGATAAATACGAGAAGGCTTACGGCGCCTCTGTTTTAACTTATCTTCCGCTTATTGAAAACAAGGAAAATCCCACCGAGGAAAACGTTCATATTCTTCACCGTTGGTATGATTTGTGCAGTCGCACATTCTGTGAGAATTATCTTTTGCCCTGTAAAAAATGGGCAAACGAAAACGGATTTTTATTTACAGGTCATCTTGATAAGGATCACAGCCCCGACGGATGTATGAACGGCGGTGGAAACTTTAATCTGATGAGGGCGCTTCGATGCTTCGATATTCCTGGAATTGACGTTATCTGGCGTCAGCTTTATCCCGAAAACCTTTTATCCTCAAGGGATGAAATGAACGGCTATAACGGATTTTTTCCGAGATATGCTTCCTCTGCCGCCGCACAGAACGGCACAAGACTTTCAATGACTGAAAGCTTCGGTGTTGCAGGTCCCGGACTTACTTATGACATAATGCGCTTTACCGTTGGATATCAGGCAGTAAGAGGCGTAAATATTTTTAATCTTTTCAATTTTCCTCTCGGCCGCAAGGGACAGTTTCTTGCACAGGAGCTCCCGATTTTTACCGAAAGTCAGCCGTATTTCAAATATCTGAAGCTCTTTAACTGCTATATGGAAAGACTTTCATATATATCCTCTCTCGGTGAGCATATATGCGATACTGCGCTTTATTATCCCGTCAGTGATTTTCAGGGAAGACTTAACAGCAAAGCCGTTGCAGAGTCTTTTGATAAGCTTGGCCGAGCACTTGAAGATATGACGGTGGATTTTGATATTGTTGACGACGATGTTATTGTTGCATCTGAAAAAGAAGGCGGATATATCCGAATGGGAAAAGCGGCCTACCGACATATTATAATTCCTGAGAGGGCCTTTATTCCTGAGAAAACTCAGCTTGCACTACAGGAATTTACAAAAAACGGAGGTAAAGTTTCTTATAATATTCACGGTGCTGTACCGGTGATTAAGGTTGAGGCCAAGGGACTTCGTGCAATGCACCGAAAAGCAGACAATGCCGATATTTATTGTCTGTTCAGAGAAAACGGAGAAAACAGTGAATATAAAATCTGTCTGCCCTCTGAAAAATGTTATATACTTAACCTTGAAAACGGAAAATTAAAGCACCTTGAAACAGAAAACGGAATTTTAAATTTGTCTATTGCCGTGGGTGAAACGGTTGTAATAATGCTTACCGAAGAAAGTCTTGAAGCAGAGAATAAAGAAGAAGTCGGAGCAGATGCATTAATATTAAATGATTTCAGCTTCAGAAAGGATACCGAGCTTATCTGTGATGAAGCAGGCTTCGGGAATATCAGTCACTATGAGGATGCTGTTTCCGTAAAATTGGGGGATTGGTCGGATATAGTCGGAAATGACTATTCGGGAAGCGGTATTTATGAAGCAGAATTTACGCTTTCCGATGAAAAAATCGGAGTACAGGGTAAAATTTCCCTTGGTGCTGTGCATTTTGCCGCCGAGGTATATATAAATGACTGCTTTATCGGAGCTGCATTGACTTCTCCCTATACTCTTGAAATTCCCGAAGGAATACTCAAAAATAATAATACCCTGAAGGTGCTTGTTTCAAATACGTCAGCTAACCTTTATATTCACACCGATTACTTCCGCAGGTGGAAAACAGAGGAATTGTCGCCGTATTTTGAGCCGGAATTGAAATATTCCGAAGAATTTGTTTCAGGCGGCTTATTCGGACCTGTTGTTATATATACATAAATAAAGAAAAATCACGGTTGAGCCATATAGGAAACACCGTGATTTTTTTATGAAATTTCTTTTTGTGAAATAAGAAGATTTTATTGTTATTCTGATAACCAGTCAAATGATTTTCTGCCGCACACCTCGTGCTTACCGGGAAAAACATCTATATGAAGCTTATCTTCTGCGTTCATAAGAGAATATACCCTTTTAATATTTTCGTGTGCTATAGCAGATGCATTTATGGGGAAAAGCTTATCCTTTTCACCCGATTCAATGAAAAGCTCTTTGGGAGCAAGTGCAGATGCAAAATCGTAAATCTCACCAACCTCGAGAATATGGGGGATGTAATTGTCGGGACAATGCCACCTTGAAAAAATACTGTCCTTAAATGTATTTATATATCCGCAGATTACGGTTTTATAAATTCTGTCATCAAGCACTGATGCATAAAGTGCCGTAAGACCGCCGCCGGAAATTCCCATAAGTGAAACCTTATTTTCATCTACCGCTTCCGTATTTCTTAGAATTTCAGCACATATAAGTGCCTGATAAACTCTTATTGATGCGGTCGTGAGTCCGTAGGGGAGAAGGTGATGGGAAAGCTCGTCGCAGGAGCTTATATAAAAAGGCTTCCATAAATCGCGGGAAAGTCTTGCTTCACCGAAGCCGAAAAGCTCGGGAGCAATAACCGTACAGCCTCTTTTTACCATTTCGACGGCAAAGTTATTCTGGTAGTTATCAAAATAATTGAAATGCTTTTTGTTGCCTCTTTTTGAAATATTAAGTATCTGCCTTACTCCGTAGCCGTGACCGCAAAGAGCTACCACTCCGTTGGTTTTTCTCTGTGTATTTTTCGGCTCAAGAATATATATAAGGCTGTGAAGGCCTGAGAGAATTTCCACAGAATACTTTTTCAGAGTATATTGGGGATAATCAAGAACTTTTCCGACAGGAATAAGCTTCAGTTCTTTTCCTGGCGTACTTAATTTATCTACGGAAAAAAGCTCTTTTGCTTTTTCTTTTATTCTCATTCCGATTTCAAGTGCAGACTCGGAAGAAGCAGCATCCTTATATGGCTCAGCCTTAATTCTGCCGTAAATCCCCGACATAAATTCATCGGGTGAATATGGACTTTTTTTCATTTTCTACTCCTTTTAATCAGAAGATAATGTTTCCGACCTCGGTTACATTTTTGCTGTCTGTACCCACGAAAACTGTGTAGCTTTCGTCAAGCTCAAAGGCTTTGTTGTCGGGATTGTAGAACCTGATATCATCAATAAGAACCTCGACCTGTGCGGTGATTTCTTCACCTGCTTTAACGCTTACACGGCGGAAGCCTTTGAGTACCTTGACAGGTCTGTCAATATCCGTTTTATTACTGCCCACATAAACCTGAATTACCTCGTCGCCGTCAACTGCTCCCACATTTGCAACTTTCACGCAAAGCTTGATTTTCTTTTCATCCTTTTCACAGGAAATGCAGTTTATTGTAAAATCGGTATATGAAAGACCGTAGCCGAAGGGGAAGTGAGCTTTAATGCCCTTTTTATCAAAGAGTGTATATCCGTGATAATAACCGTATTCAATATCCTTGTTTGTAGCCCCGATGTGAAGGAAGGCGGGATAATCCTCTGCTTTTTCGGCAATTGTAAAAGGAAGCTTACCAGCAGGGGTGACATCACCGCTTATAATATCAGCAAGCGCATTACCGCCCTCAATACCGCTGTAGAATGACATAACAACCGCATCTGCAAGATCAATCCAATCCTTAATTACATAAGCACTGCCGCCCATTATATTGACAATAAGTTTCCTTCCAAGCTTTGAAAGAGCCTTTATAAGAGTTACATCCTCTTCGGGAATTCTTAGATCTGCTCTGTCACCGCCCGAGCCTTTAGGCTTTTTCTTTACTGTTCCGAGATTTACGAGGAATTCACCCTCCTGAAGCCAGTCACTGCCGACACAACAGACTATATAGTCGCAGTCTTTTGCAATAGCGGATGCCTTTTTGCAGTCAGCACCGTTATAAACTGAAACGTTATTTTCACCGAATCGGTTTTTCATACCCTCGTAGGGAGTTATTGCATAGGGACTGAAAACATTACTGCTTCCGTGGTCACCTGTGTTTCGCTTATTTGCATATCTTCCCACAACTGCAATCTTTTTACCTGCAGTGAGAGGCAGAGTTTTATTCTCATTTTTAAGAAGCACCGTACCCTTTGTTGCGGTTTCTCTTGCAAGAGCAATATGCTCCTTTGAAAGTATAACGGATTTGTCCTGCTTTTTGTGTTTGGGTAAGGTAGAAATAAGCGCTCTTAAAATTCTTACTGCTGATTTATCAATATCTTCTTCAGTAATCTCACCCTTTTTAAGAAGCAAAGGAAGTGTGATATAACGGAAGAGGTAAGGCATCTCCATATCCATACCTGCCTTCAGACTTCTTTTTGCATTATAAATACCGTAGAAGAAGTCGGAAAGAGAGAAGCCGTCAAAGTGCCACTTGTCGTGGAGAATATCGGAAAGCAATTCCTTGTTTTCACAGGCATAGGTGCCGTTAACCTTGTTGTATGCACCCATAATGGACATAGCACCGGCGTCAATACATTTTTTGAAATGAGGAAGATATACCTCATGAAGTGTTCTTTCATCGGCTATTGCGTTTGCAGAAAAACGAAGATCCTCAATACTGTTAAGTGCATAGTGCTTAGGACAGGCAATTATGCCGTTATCCTGCATAGCCTTTGTAAGTGCCGCACCCATTCTGCCGAGCAGATAAGTGTCCTCACCGTAGGTTTCCTGTGCTCTGCCCCACATGGGATTGCGAAGAAGATTTATACAAACACCTGCAAAAAGGTTAGCATCAAGTGCCGAAGCCTCCTTTGCAAAAACCTCACCTATGCGGTATTCAAGCTCATCATCAAAGCTCGCTCCGCGGAGCATTGAAACGGGGAAGCAGGTACATTTGCCCATAACAATTCCTCTCGGACCGTCTGTGAACATTACGGGAGGAATTCCGAGTCGTTTGCAACCGCCTGCAGGATATGCTTCACCGTTATAGAATCTGCCCTTTGTGATAAAGTTTTTAATTGTGACACTCATAGCGTGCCCCTGAAGCAGACGGATTTTCTCCTTTGCGGTCATTTCCTTTAATAATAAATCTGCCACCTCATAAAGCTTTTTCTTTGTGGAGTCTGCTGAATAAAGCTCACAAGCCTTCATAAAGTCCATAATAATTTCTCCTTTTAAAGACATAGTAAAAAGTATTTCTCGGATTGCTTTTACCGTGGTATTTTATACATTTAATATGTTGTTTCTTTTAAGATAACATTTTCACAAGTAAAAAACAATACAATTCTTCGGCTTTATATGTGTTTCAACGTGAAGATATTCTCTTTGAGGTATTTATTGTGTTTTCAGCTCAGTTATGATATAATCATTTTGGAAAATTTGAATTTGGAAATAAAGGAAGGCATATTGTGAAAGTATTCTCAGATAAAGAATTCGTAAAATACAATAAAGAAGCCAAAGAAAAATGGGGTAATACCGAGTCTTTTAGTCAGTATGAAGAAAAGACGGAAGATTACTCTAATGATAAGTGGAATATCCTTGCCAAAGAAACGGACGGTATTATGGCAGAGTTTTCAGCGTGTATTAAAAGCGGTGCTGCTCCATCATCAGATACGGCACAGAGCCTGGTAAAAAAGCTTCAGAAGCACATTACCGAACGTTATTATAATTGCACAGATGAAATATTGTTAAACTTAGGTCAGATGTATGTAGCCGATGAACGCTTCAGAAGCAACATCGACCGCCACTTTGAAGGCACCGCTGAATTTATCTGTAAGGCAATAATAATTTGTCTGAGAGGTGACAAGGATGCTTAATATATTTTGCGGCGCCTTGTCAGTCGGCGGATATGTTACGGTATTTTCTTCTGTTATAACCCTGATTATCGCAATTTTTGATAAGAGTAAAAAATCGGCAATCAAAGGACCTGTAATTGCTCTTGCGGTAGGAATAATACTGGTATTGCTGTCATCTCTTATCCTGAAAACTACACAATGAGGTAAATATGAAAAGAGATTTTTATAAGGAAATATATGAGCTGCTTTCGGAAATTCCCGACGGTAAGGTTACGACATACGGCAGTATTGCCGAAAAGCTCGGAAGCCGTCATTATGCAAGAACGGTAGGTAATGCCTTGCATATAAATCCCGACGGAGATAAATATCCCTGCTATAAGGTAGTAAACAGCAATGGGAAGTTAAGTGTAAATTATGCCTTCGGCGGAATTGAAGCACAGAAAAAGCGTCTTGAAGCAGACGGTATAGAGGTCATTGATTATAAGGTTGACCTTAAAAAATATGTGTATTAAGGAAAACAGAAATGAAACGGATAATTAGTTTTTTGTTGGTGACAGTAATGTTGTTGACAGTTATAACGGTTAATTCTTTTGCAAGGGAAGTGGAGAATGTGGCATATAAGGTTTATGTTTCAGTCAGTGGAGATGACAATATTGCAGACGGAAGTAAAAATTATCCCTTTGCCACAATTGAAAAAGCAAAGGAATATGTAAGGACACTCGACAAGACCGATGGGGACATTGTAGTTGAAATCGGTGAGGGTACTTATAAAATTGATGAGGCTATCGTATTCGACGAAACTGACAGCGGCAGTGAAAGCTGTACTGTCCGTTATGTTGCACAGGATGGGGCAGAGGTTATTTTAAGCGGCGGTAATGAAGTTACAGGCGAGTGGCAGAGTGAAGGCAGAGGAATTTACAGTATTTCCTATGGCCGAGACCGTAAGCTTCGTTCACTTTACATAAACGGTCAGCGCGCTTTTATGACAAGTAAGGTTGTAGAAGGTAAGGGCTCCTTCGGTGAATATAATATCGAGGGCGGAAGTGCCGACTGGGCTTGGATTGACGGCACTGAAAAGGCAGGCACAATCTTCAAGGCAACGGACATTTCCCATAACACAAGAAATGCAGATGATGTTGAATTGATGACACAGACCACCTGGAACACTTCCATTGTATGTGTTGACTCCTTTGAGAAGAAGGGCACGAAGGTGTATGCAAATCTGCAGATGCCCTATGCCGCAATTGCACAGACTCCCGGTTGGGGTAACGACTATAAGTTTGATCAGACCAACACGGTTTATAATGTGTTTGAGTGGCTCGGAAAGCCCGGTGAGTTCTATTTTGATAAGACTGAACACAAGCTTTATTATTGTCCCCGTGACAATGAAGACCTTGCTTCTGCAAAGGTCGTTGTTCCCGAAACAGAAGAGCTTATAAGACTTGAGGGCAAAACTACGGAAAACAGAGTGCATCACGTTTCCTTTGAGGGACTTACCTTCTCTTACACCGACTGGAATCTCTGTGAGGTTGACGGCTCCTTCGGAAGAGCTACAAATCAGGGCGCATCCTTCCTTTTTGCTTATGCACAGGAATTCTGGCACGAATATATCTACAGAGCCTACGATTTAGGCCCTGCAGTAATAAGCGTTGAATCCGCATCGGATATTTCATTTATAAATAATATTATCCGCAACACAGGTAATGACGGTCTTACACTTGAAAACGATGCTGTAAACATCACAATTGACGGAAACATTTTCTTTGACACAGCAGGCTCACAGCTTGTTATAGGGCATCCTCAGCACGTATATATCGGTGATAAAAACAGCGATTACGGTATTCACAGCGATATGGAAAAATACGATGTTAGTACAGAGGGTGTATGTAAGGACCTTATAATTACCAATAACTTTTTCAAGAATACATGCAGGCTTTTCTGGGGTGGCTCGGCTGTTATGGTATTCTTTGCCGAAAATATGCTTTTTCAGTATAATCAGGTTGAAAATACTCCCTATTCAGGTATAAGTCTTGGTTGGGGCTGGTGGAATATGAACGGAGATATGGATGCCGTTGTTACGGGAGTTCCGACAACCACCACAAAAAATAACAGAATTCTGAATAACGCTTTTATAAATACCATAACAAAGCTCAGTGATTCCGGTGCAATTTATACACTCGGCGATATGCCGGGCACCGTTATCAGTGAAAACTATATTCTCGGTATCGGTGCCGACGAAAGTCATTCTTATCACATCAGAGGTATTCACGTTGACGAGGGCACAATGCACGTTTACGGTGAAAAGAATGTTATTGATATAGACGAATCCCATGCCGCAATCGACTGTGGCTGGTGGGGCAAAAAAGGCTTCAACGTATGGGATAATAACTATTCCACATCAAAAAGCTATACTACAACGGAGTCTTATGAAATCGGAACCGTAATAACAAATGAGCACTATGTACCCGACAGAAGCTGGGATGAAATTGCACTTTCTGTTATTGAAAAAGCAGGACTTAAAGACGAATATCTTGAAAGAATTTCAGAGGATATAAAGAAAGCACCCTCTCATTCAGGTGAATTCACAGTGCCTGACTGTAATTGTCTTTGCCATAAGGCAGGTCTTTACGGACTTATCGGAAAGGGTATGATATTCTTCTCGAAGCTTTTCAAAACAAACCCCACCTGCACCTGCGGCAGAAATCACTACTGATAAACAAACCTCCTTGTTTTTGCGAACAAGGAGGTTTGTTTGTCTGTTATCACAAGTTAAATAAGTTCCTGAAAAAATCAATAATTTTTTGGAAAAAAGCTTCAATCCTGCCAAGTATGCTGTTGTCCTCTTCGGGAGGTTCATTCCAATCGTAATCACAGTCATCACAAATATTATCACCGTCAGTATCCGTATGTCCTGTTGCCGGAATTACTCTTTTTTCAACTCGTCCGCAGATACAAGTGCGTGTGTCGGAACCGTTTTGTGTACAGGTCGGTGCAACTGTTTCTGTCCAATCAGTCCATAAAATATGACCTGTTGCAGCTATTGCTTTAACTTCAAACTCGTCACATCTGTCGCAATCGCGCCTGTTTTCTCCTTGAACAGTACAGCCGGGAGCATTAATCGGTACCCATTCTCCCCATAAATGCTCAAGAGCATCTACAGCTTCAGCAGCTATAATCACTTTTTCACAATCACTGCATTTTTTACTCTCTGTAAGTCCTGATGCAGTACAAGTAGGAGCAACTGTACCGACAGTTACAACATTACTGTGATTATCTGAGCTGTAAGCTCCATATTCCATACCGCAATTTGAACACTCTGCCTTTTTCTTGCAGGTAGCCGTTCCGCCCGTATGCTCACAGTCGAAGGTGAGAAGTACCTGAAATTCACCTTCACACCAGGCAGTTATGATGAAATGATAGGTTTTTCCTTTTTCAAGATTACATATAAGACTGAAATCAAGGTTATCATAACCGTAATCGTCATTTCCGTCAATAAGAACATATTCGGAATCAAACAGACTTACATTAGGATCAATAACTCCCTCACTGAATGAGGTGATGGTATATTTGCCTGTTGCAGGAGCAACAAAAACCAGATCATCCTCAAATTCGCCGCTTCCAACTGTTTTGTATTCACCTATGATAATATCGGAAACAATTTCCTGACAGTCATCACAGACAGCATCGCCGTTATCATCTCTGTGGGACATAGCAAGCTTTCTGTGTCCCTTCAGCCATTCGCCGCAGTCATTGCAGTAAATGCCTTCGGTATAGCCGTAGGTGTTACAGCCGGGAGCTACAGCTTCTTTGTTTTCGGTGTTTTCGTGGGGACATACGTAATAATTGAATTCTATAGTATAGCCTGAGAAATCATTGTTGCCCTTCAATATATCATTCCACTCAGCCTCAGTACCCGTAAAGCCGATTTTTGTAAGGTTGGGACAGTCGTTGAAAATATCGTCATCCATACTTACAAGTCCCTTGTGAATTACAACAGTTTCAATTGAATGCTGATTAGAAAAAGCATACTGTGCGATGGATTTTGTGCCCTTTCGCACGGTGTATTTGGCGGGCATTTCATAATAACCTGCTTCAATAAGATAATTGCCGATATAAAGCATATCTTCATAATAGTCATAATCTTCATCGTATGGAGTGTAACGTATAAGATTACTTTTTATACTTACAAGACTATCCGGAAGGTTAATTTCACGTAAGCTTCCGCACTGATAGAACATTCCTGTTCCTATGTGTGTGACTCCGTCAGGGATTGTGACTGAAGTCAGTGCAGAGCAGCCGCTGAAGGCATAGCTGCCTAATGTTCTGATTGCCGCACCCTCAAAGGTTACCGTTTCGGCAGACGTACATCCGCTGAAGGCATTGTCACCCACAGAAACCACCTTTTCGGGAATTACTATTTCAGGAAGTAACGGGCAGTAAGCGAATGCATTATTCCCGATAGTTTCCAGCTTTTCGGGCATTTTAAGCTCCCCGAGATTTGAGCACCTGTAAAATGAATTGTTGCCTATTACCGTAATATTATCGCTTAGCACAGCCTTTTCAAGCTTAGTGTAATAAGCAAACTGATTGTCAGCTACTGATGTAATACCGTCACCGATTACGATTTCCTTTAAGGTATCCTTGTCAAGCACTTCTGTAGGCAGAGCAGTTATTCCGTCACCCGTGTCAAGCCTTTCAAGCTTTATCCATTTATCCTTTGCATCGTCAACATGATCATATACCATAAAGAACTCTGCAGAAAGCTCTGTAAGACTGTCGCCGAGAGTAACATTTTTAAGATTATAGCATTCATTAAACGGCCAACCACCAACTGCAGTAAGACCGTCGCCGATTATTACGGTTTCAAGGTTTTGACATTTAAGAAAAAGATGGGGACCGACCGATTTTACATTATCAGGTATTGTAAATTCCGTAGCACCAATATTTTCAAATGCTTGCTGACCGATGATTTCAACGCCTGAACCGATATTTACGGTTTCAAGAGCCTCGCAATAACTGAAAGCACCCTCGGGAATTTCCTTTATCTTGTCGGGAATGGTTATTTCCGTCATAGTTAAACAGTTTGTAAAAGCCCACTCGCCGATAGTAAGAAGACTGTCGGGCAGAGTGACATCACTGAGCTTATAGCAACATTCAAAGGCTCTTGCTTCAATATTTTTCAAGTCTTTGCCAAAGCTTACAGCTTCAAGATTTTCACATTTGTAAAAAGCATCGTTTCCGATTGCAGTCAGCGAATCAGGGAAGCTGACAGATTTCAGAAATGTGTTACCGCAAAAGGCATAAGAGCCTATTCTTTCAACACCCTCAGGTATGACAATATCCGTTACCGGCTCTGTGCTGTCACCGACATAAAGCTTTTTTTCATATTCTTCGTCCCACCAATAATATCCGTCTTCAGCGTCATAACAGAACGGGTGAGCATAAACATTCTGATATTCTATCTGCGAATAGGAAGCAATATCCGTAATATAAAGCTCTCGTATGTAACAGTTATCAAAGGACCATTTTCCTACAAATTCAAGTGTCGAGGGAAGCCAAAGCTTTTCAAGGTAATCACAACGGTAAAAGCAATCCTCACCTATAGTCCTTACCCCCTCGGGAATTACGAGAGAGGTAATATCATAGTTATACTCAAAGGCACTGTCACCGATAGCGGTTACCGGATAGCCGCCGAGCTCTTCTGGGATAACTACATCACCTGTCACGGTTTCGTCAACACCTGTAACGGTTGCCTTGCCGTCGCTGACATTGTACAGAAAACCGTTTTCATTCAGCGCCGAAGCACCGAAACTGAACACAACCATACAAAGCATAAAAATGAACATAAATGACAAAATTTTTATTGTTTTCTTCATAAGAAAAAGACTCCTTTCGTTTTTTTGAACAAGCATATATCACTGTCGGTAAAAGTGCCAATATTTTCTTTATTGTAGCTTCATCAGCTTAAAGCACCGGTAAATCTTTCAGAGCTTACAGTTTTTTAAGCTCAGGCTTTATCAGCTTCACTTACACCTCGGCTTATTGCTCTGTCTAAAATTCTCATAGTTCTTTCTTCTTTATATATCTTTGTATTTTATCAACAGCTGTCGTCTGCTGTTGATTTCAAGCTTTTTATATATGTTTTTGCAATGGAAATGCACGGAAGAATGAGTAATATACAATTCCTCGGCTATCTGCACCTGTGTTTTGTCGGTAAGAAGCTGTGAAAAAACCTCAAGCTCTCGTTTTGACAAGTTTTTTAACTCAGGATAGCTTTCAAGCAGATGCTTATATTCGTTTTCTGCCAAAGCCATATAACCAAAATAATTCATTATTCCCATACGCCACCTCCTCAAGAATAATTATACTTTATAAGCTTACAAAAGTAACCTACCCGACTGGGGAGGCTTAAAACATATACTGCCTGTTTGGGTAGTATATCTCACAATTTGTTGAAAAACTGAGAAATACAGTCTATAATACGTATAAAGGATTATTACTGTAGCTTGAGTATAATATTATTTCAGATTAATTTTGTACCCCCCGTTTGGGGGGTTTTAGGGAAAAACTGTTTTTTTTAAGTAGTTTTTTACAAAAGCTAAAGATTTTTTTGTTTTTATGATGATTTTTACTTGTAAGGAAGGTGAATTCTATGAATCACCCAATTCTCATAGAAAACCAAAAGAAGAGAATGGATATTTCTCTGTGGAGGCTCGTTTGCTTCGCAATGTTTACCTTCTGGCAGATGGGATTTATCTATTATTTCCTTGAACCGTCATCAGCAATGGACGGAAAAATCCCGCTGCCTATAAACATAGATTACGGCACCGTGATTACAGCGGTTTGCTATCTGCTGAGCATCCTTACGATGATCTTCTTGCCGAAGATTATTGTGTGGGTTCAGAGAATTGACACTGCTGTTGCGCTCCTTTCAGCTATCGGATTTTTCCTCCCTCTGTCGGAAGAAGCACTGCGCTTTAACATTTATCTGCAGATTTTTTGTTGCTGTCTGCTGATAGGTTTTGAAACCTTCCTTGTAGTAAACTGCTTCTCCGAAAAAAGCGGTATTAAGTATCTTACCTTTGCCTACGGTGTATCGTGTTTTATGATAGCTTTGGTTCAGAATGAAATCGTATCTGTTCCGTTTTCCACCTTCCGCTTCGGAATGGTGACAGCTCTTGTGCTTCTGTTTATCTTCTTTCTGGGTATGCCTTCGGGCAAGGAGCAGCTGCCATGTTACGTGAAAAAGAGCGATGATATGAAAGCACCTAAAAAGCTGATATCAGGTACTTATCTTCTCATTTTCATTAATGGTTTGATGGGAACTGCCGGACCTGCAATTGCCGGTAAGGTAGAGCACGGTGTGACAATTATGTATCTTGTGGTTTCAATTACCTGTTTTGTATTTTATCTTTTTTACAAGAAAGCAGGTATTCATCCTTTTCGTATGATTCCCGCATCAGTGGGTTTGGGCGGTTTTGGCTTCCTGTTGATGATTGCAACCTCTTACGCACCTGCGCTTTCTTATGTTGCCTGTATTCTCATAGGATTTGGTATGGTATCTTGCCTTATCGGCCCTCTTTTCGGTGTGCCGATTATGAAATCATATCCTTCAAAGTATGTAGCTCCCTCAATTATCGGTCTTGCTCTTTCGGCAGTTCTCACTCACGCAGTTATCGGAGAGATATTTCTCGGAGCACCTACAGTAATGTATATTGTTTATGCGGTGATTATGGGTGTACTTGTGTTCGTATATACGCAGATTGAACCGTTTCTGTTGTTCATTCTTCGCCGCCGCATTGCCGACGAGGAAACTGCTGTCGCAATTGATACAGAGGTGTCTGTTGTTCCTGACTCGGAAGCCGAAAATAAAACCGAGCCTGTTCATTCTTCTGTGACAGCTTCTTCTGATGATCCGCTTATGAAGCTCAGTCCCAAGAAGCGTGAGGTTGCGGAACTGATCTGTTTGGGTTATACCAATAAGGATATTGCAAAAACTCTTATTATTTCCGAGCATACCGTTAAGGATTATGTTAAGGATATTTATTGTATTCTGGAGATTCACAGCCGTTTGGAGCTTGCCGCTTTAGTGAACAGCTACCGTTTGGAAAACAAGAAATAACATACTAAAAATCAAAACCACCGGTTCAACCGGTGGTTTTGATTTTTGACAATTATATAGAAAATATCATCTTATTTTCTTGTTACCCATTCTGCAGGAACTGCCTGAAAATCGGGATTTACGTCAAGCTTACCTGTGTGTCTGGGATTACTTATCATAAGTGTTGAAATTTCAAAATGTATCATATCATTATAAAGCTTTTTGTTTTCTTCAATTCGTTTACATTCGTTGAGTGGTGAAAACTCACCGCGCTTCATATTTGCCTTCCAGTATCGCCAGCAAATCTGAGAGCGCTTAACGTTTTCCTTCTGCCACTCGGTTTCAGCTTCAGCTATTGCATTTTCCCAAAGTTCGTCATATTCCTTTAACGTTTCATAATCAATACTGAGAACGGTTGTCGCATAGTATTTATCGAAACAGCCCATACCGTATTCCATATTCATGTGCTCGGGGAAAATAAGCCAATACTGAATAATATTGAAGCCGAAGCCGTTGTTTTCGTCAATTCCGTTGATAAAATCTATTATATACTGATATCCTGCACCGTAGTAGGCTTCGCAGAATTCGTACATCAGCTTATCTGCGTCCTGATAAGGATCCCACATAAGACGGGAAAGTATATAGCAACGAAGAGCCGCAAATTCACCGTCTGCAGATCTGCCGCTGACTCCTTCTTCAAAAACACCTATAACGTTATTTTCTGCAAAAATCTGAAGATTGCGCTGAATTGAACCGAAATTTCCGAAAGGAAGAAGGAAACTGCTGTAATCTGTTGTGTAATCCCATACAAAAAGGTGTTCGCTGATTGCTGACCATTCCTTCAGGTCCTGTAAAAACGCCTCGTTATCTTCTGAATAGCCGCTGTCCATAGGAGCAGAGAATTTACACTCAATGGAGCAAAGACGGATAACAACGTTATCTCTGGGAACTGAAATTTTCGGAGCCTGTCTTGTATAGCCGTCCATATAAGCAAAGGTATCAACAAGAACGTCGGGATAATCCTCTCTTATATTATCAGCAACAGCATTTACAAAGCGTATCATCGTGCCCGAATGACTGCCTTCCTCTGCATCAATTCTTGCACATTCATCGCATACACAGTAATTTGAATTATCGTTCTGTGTAACGGAAACAAATTTAGCATCAGGATTTTCCATAAGCCACTGACGGACGGTAGCTATTGTTATTTCAAGAGTTTTCGGATTTGTAAGGCAAAGCTGATCCGTAGTTCTTTCTCCTGTCTGAACACCGAGAGCAAAGAGCTCAGGCTCGGTTTCAATAAGAGAAGTCGGAACAAGACTTGAAAACGTATGGCAAAACGGTCCTGCATATTCAACACCGCCGCCAAGCTCAACAGCCATTGAACCGTCATTGAGTCTGTTTGCTACCTTATATTCCTTGCTTGTCGTTCCGTACCAGTCAGTCTGTCTGAAAATAAAGGGCGGAACGTAGGTATAGTCAATATCTTTGGGAACAAGAAGCTTTTCCGTTTCGGGAATGACCTCTAATTCCGTTGTGTATCGTCTGTATCCGAAATATTCCTCAAGGAAGGTATAGGCAGAATAAAGAGTTCCTCTCTTTTCTCCGCCTGTAATAACAACGTCATCACCTGAAGTTTTTATGCAGACACCCTCTTCGCCGAGAGATGCATAATCAACCGCATCATCATATTCTCTGCCGTTTTTACCAACAGAAATTTCTTTTTCGGTTTTTTCTTCTTTATCGGTGATTATTGAAATTTCCGTGCCGTTTATTGCTTTGAACGTGTCCTTTAACAGATTTGCGGCAGTAATTTCTGCTTCACTTGCATTTTCCGAAAC
The DNA here is from genome assembly GCA_045591285.1 of Acutalibacteraceae bacterium. GTDB lineage: Bacteria > Bacillota > Clostridia > Oscillospirales > Acutalibacteraceae > RUG806. Next base: position 7,250 of record JAZNSP010000038.1, on the reverse strand, counting down.
AACGATAACATACTCATCAGTAATTTCAAAAACCTCTGTTACAGCCTCTTTTTCTGTTGGCGGTGTGAAAATATGCCCCTGTGGCTCAGCAGGAACAAATACGGAAAAAATTGAAGTAAGCGTTACACTTAAAAACGTGAAAAAGGGCATAATATAGCGAGGATTGAAGGCAGTAAAAAATGACATAACAGCATCCATAAGTCTTTCCCCCTGTGTGATTTATTTTATAGTATGCACGGAATCAGTATATCTTTTAAAAGTACATCTGTCAATTGATATCAGACAGCGTTTTATATGTATAAAGTTAAAGAAATAGGTTAATTCTGATAGTTTTCCCCTTGCTTGATAAACATTTCATAGTATTTGCCTTTGTTTGACATCAGTTCATCGTGGGTACCGCTTTCAATAATTCTGCCGTTTTCAATATGGTAAATGCAATCAAAATTTCTGACAGTTGAAAGACGGTGCGCTATCATAACGGTTGTTGCGGTATTTGATATATGAAGAATATTCTGCATCAGCTTAACTTCAGACAAAGGGTCAAGTGCTGAAGAGGGTTCATCAAGAATTAGCAGACCGAAGGATTTAGTAAATAATCTTCCAAGCATCAATTTTTGAGCTTCACCGCCTGAAAGTGAAATTCCGTCCTCGGTGAATTCGTGTGAAATCATTGTATCAAAATTGCAGTCAGCTCTTTTGAACAATTCACTTAAGCCAACCTTTTCCATAACTTCCTGAAGCTTATCATCAGGTACGTCATTATATACCGTTAAATTATCCCTGAGACTCATTGCAAGTACACGCACATCCTGAAAAACCACACCCATCTGAAGACGTAAGCCGTGAATATCATAATCCTTGATGTTTCTTCCGTTGATGAGTAATTCACCGCGGTTTACGTCATATAAGCGTAGCAATAATTTTGTTAAGGTTGTTTTACCTGCTCCGTTTTCACCTACAATTGCCACACGCTGACCGGGTTTTATATGAAGATTGAAATTTTTCAATAATGATGAAGTTTCATCATAGCCGAAGGATACATTTTTGAATTCTATTTCATAATTGCCTGAAGGTGCTGAAATTGCATTTCCATTTTCGGGCTCGATAACAGATTCTGCCTCGAAAAATTCTGCAATATTTTCACCGTTTGCTATACAGCCGAGTATCTGAATAATACTGCTTGCCGCATCACTGAGATTTGAAGCCAAAGCCGTGCCTGCAACTGTAAGAGATGCATATAAACCGATTTGTGATTTATCGCCGTTAATTACGAACAATATAATATATGCAAGTATGCACGCCGCCTGTATGGGAGAGATAGCACCTTGCAGAAGATAGAAAGGAGTCACCTTTTTCATAAACTGCTTATATATCTTCTGAAAGCTGTTCATTGATACGTTTATTGTTTTAAGGAGCTTTATTCCTGCATCCGATGCACGAAGCTCGGCGGCATTTTCTTTGGTTTTAAGCACTCTGCCTGTGTATTCCATCGGTCGCCATACGTCAGTAAGGCTTACTTCAAAATCTGCATTCGGCTTTATTAAGGGCAGCTCGGCAAGTGCATTCAGTATTACAAAGAATACAGTAATTCCAAGTAAAACCGGACCGACTGTTGCAATTATCGCAGTCATCGCAACGGTTGTTGAAATACCCCGTAAAATATCAGGCAAAATCATAACAACATTTTGTGCATGAACAGGGAAGTTATCCTGTGCATAAATAAACTTTACAAAAAAGTCAGGCTTATCATAGTATTTATAATCTGTGTATAAAGCCTTTTTGTTTACGTCATTTTTAATTTTATTACAGACGTTAACAAGTGTCATCTGTGTATATACCATCCTGATAACCTTTTCCAAGGCAGAAACAAGAATGATAAACAGAGTATATATGACTATAATGAAAATAATATTATTGCGCGGAACTTCACTCATGACTGCATCAATGGCTCTTTGGGGTAATCTGGCAGTAAGATATGAAGATATAGGCTGAAGCACAACAGACATAAGTAAAACAGTAAGAACATACCCTTTGCCGTATTTCCAGAAAGGCTTCAACAGAAATAAAATATATTTAATTTTTGACAACTTTTTATTTTCTTGCTTTTTCATATAATCACCTTAATTTTATTTTTTTTGTCAATTGGTTTGTTGCAAGAAAATATTAAATTATCAGTATCAGTATAGGTGTATTTATTTCAATTGTATTATTTATATCGTACATTTCAGTTCCTCTCCGAAAAAAATCGGCACCCCCCAAAAACACGGAGATGCCGTCAGGCTTGCATCAAAGCAATAAAATTAACAGCAAACAGACAAAAATGCTCTCCGTTTATGTCTTAATTATTTAAGACTTTTAACACTTTGTCTGCCTACCTTCAGTGATTAATTCAATTTTAATATCATTTCCTGAAATTGTCAATATTTTGAATAAATTTGCATAAATATGTTTATTCTTTGTGGTATTATTACGTTATTTGCAATTATATATTTCTGTCACAGAGTACGGTCCATACAATTGCTTCTGATTTCAATTTACCGACAGGGAGGAGCAGGGAAGTGAAAAGGGTGAGCATAATTATAGCTGTTCCCAATACCTTTGCTCCGATGATACCGAGAAAGCTGCCGAGTGTGATCAGAATTATGTCGGCAAGCAGAATAAGTAGTAATTTTGGTACGCTTGCAGAAAAAGAGTTAAGTAAGGCAATTTCAAGTACACATTATGTTTCTTATGCAATATATGCGACAGTTGCACAAAGGTTTTTGACTACAGATCGCCGCTTTTTTGTCAAGTGCAGTGCTGTGTATTATTATCTTGGAATACCAACAAAAATTGTTTTTGCTGAAAGAAATACGATAACTGTTGAATTAGATAAATTAATTGCAGAATTTGACATAAATTAAAAACTGTACCAAACATCAGAAGATATACATATAAAGCAATAAGCGTGAGCAGATTTCGGTCTGCTCTCATATTTTTCTACATAAGTAAAAACTGCATCAAACATCGGAATAAGATGTCTTGATGCAGTTTTGTTATACTGTATATTATTCTAAAATTTCTTTTACTCTTGATGCAATCTGTTTTTCAATAAGAGTCAGTCTGTTGTTGGACAGATTATAACGGCTGTGGCGTTTTATTCTTGCATTAAGAAGGTTTTGCTGGGTGGTCTTTTTTTCAGTTATAGAACCAATATAATACTAAGCATTTTAGTCTTTTGCTAAGGGCTTTTTTTGAGTTAGTATTGATTTGTCTGTCGGGTTTTAATATACTTAAAATATAAAGTATGAAGCATTCGGGAAAATTATAAGCAAGAATGTTGAATACAGATGCTTTGACTTTGATGTCACATTTTTGTTACTGAAGAATGGAAATTATTATGACGGATAACTTTAATGAAATTATAGAAATAACAGATTTTCTTGCTCCTGAATTAGACGTATATGCACGGTTGAGTGAGGCTCAGCTTATGAACAGGGATGTGCCTGAGGAGGCTATGTTTATTGCGGAGAGTCCTAAAGTCATTGAACGTGCTCTTGATGCAGGATATGAGGCGGTTTCCTGTCTTATGGAGAAAAAGCATATTGAGGGTGAAGGTAAAAAAATTCTTGAAAGAATAAAGGGTGTTCCCGTTTTTTGTGCGGAATTTGATATTCTCACGAAGCTTACAGGCTTTAAGCTTACAAGAGGAATGCTTTGTGCTATGAAACGAAAGCCTTTACCTACGGTAAGAGAAATATGTGAGAATAAAAGCAGAATAGTTATACTTGAAAGAGTTATGAATCCGACGAATGTGGGAGCAATAATCCGTTCTGCAGCGGCACTTGGAATGGATGCTGTAATTCTTACTCAGGGATGCTCAGATCCCTTATACAGACGTGCCGCAAGAGTGAGTATGGGAACGGTATTTCAGATAGACTGGACTTTTTTACCCGACGAAAGTCTTGATGAAATAAAAGCTCTCGGTTTCAAGACGGTAGCTATGGCACTTAATGATAATTCTATTTCTATAAGCGACGAAAGACTCTCAGCAGAGGATAAGCTCGCAATTATAATGGGTACCGAAGGCGACGGTCTTGCCGAAAATACTATAGCCGAGTGTGATTATACCGTAAAAATTCCGATGTATCACGGTGTTGATTCCTTGAACGTTGCCGCCGCTTCCGCAGTTGCATTCTATCAGCTGGGTAAAAAGCAAAACGGTTGATATAATAAACGGTCCGATAACCAAAAAAGGAGTGATTTTGTGAAATATAATCTTGTTGTTGCAGGCGGTGGCCTTAGCGGTGTTGCGGCTGCTGTAAGTGCCGCAAGAGAAGGGCTCAGTGTTCTTTTAGTGGAAAAATCAGGTTGCCTTGGCGGTGCAATTTCCAATAATCTCGTTTATCCTTTTATGCCCTATTGGACAAAGCAGATAAACGGTGAAAGTGTTACAAAAAAGTATCTCTCACAAGGTATTTTCAAGGAAATGAAAGAACGCCACGACAAATACGTTGATGATTGCAAGGACCACGAGTTTAATTCTGAATATTTTAAGATAGTTCTTGACGATATGACTTCAGAAGCCGGTGTAGAAGTTCTTTTTCACGCTACAGTTTATGACGTGAAAACTGACGGACGCAACATAACAGAAATCAGTGCGGTTTCAAAGGCACAGAAGATTACTGCTCAGGCAGATTTTTTTGTTGATGCAACGGGTGACGGTGAGCTTTTCTATCTTGCCGGCTGTGATTATCAGTTAGGCAGAGAAAGCGACGGATTTTGTCAACCTATGACAACTTGCTTCAGAATGAGCGGTGTTGACCTTGATCTGTTCACTGAGGAAAGACCGCATTTACAGGAGCTTTATAAAGAGAAGCAATTGAAGGGTGAAATTACAAACCCCCGTGAAAATATTCTTGTTTTCTTCGGACTTGGTGAAGACGTATTACACTTCAATACTACCCGTGTGGTAATGCTTGATCCTACCAATCCCTTCGATGTGAGCAAGGCTGAAAGAATTGCCCGAAAGCAAATCCATGAGCTTATATGCTTTTTGAAGGAAAATTCAAATGCATTTCATCAGAGCGCTTTAATATCCGTTGCTGTTGATATCGGAGTCAGGGAAAGCAGAAAACTTAAAGGTGTTCATATTCTGACAGGAGAAGAGCTTATAAACTGCACTCGCTTTGAAGATTCGATAGCACTGGGTAATTATGATATTGACATTCACAGTCCTACGGGAACAGGCACAAGTCACCGATATTTCAGTGACGGTGAATTTTACACAATTCCCTATAGAGCACTTTTGCCCAAAGAATTTGATAATCTCTTGGTTGCAGGCCGTTGTCTTTCCGCAACTCATGAGGCTCAGGCATCTGTAAGAATAATGCCTATATGCTGTTGTCTTGGTGAAGCCGCAGGAACTGCAGTGGCAACAGCATATAGAACAAACAAAAATGCTCATACTGTTGACATAAAAGAAGTACAGAAAAAGCTTACCCAAAATGGTGCTGTTTTGTAATAATAAATGTCAGAGCTTTGTTCCTTCACTTAATTCAATTACCCGCTTTCCTTGTTTTTCTGACAGAGCCTTAAATTGATAAGCTCCGCCTAAGGAGTGGGCGACGTAAGTTATGACAATATCTGATTGCTTTATCATCCATTTATTTCTCCAGGAGATAGCAAAGCGTTTAGGTACAGCTTCAATACCTTCGGGATAAATTGTAGCTGATAAGTCATCGAACTTGTTTTTCTCAGTAGGCAGGTAGGCTAAAACTACGTTGTAGCTTATTTTATAGATGTGAGATAAATCTTCGAGCTGACGGCGTACCATAGAGTCAAAATTGCCGTTGTTACCTACGTAAAATGCATTCACATTTTCATTTTTAATCAAATCTATAAGAGTCGATCTTAGTATCGGCTCTATTTCTTTTGGCGTATCCTTGTGTCCGAAGAATGTTACCGTCATAATTATCCTCCAATTAACAAAACCCACCGATTTTCTTCGGTGGGCTATCTTATGAACTCGCTATCTCTGATGACTCATTTAAGAGTGTGAAGCTAACCTTCGATTGAATTGTGTGTATAGCGGTCAATAAGATTCAGATAATTTCACATCAAACCAAATAGAATAGATATTATAAACAATTATATCTAAACAAATTAGATATGTCAATACATATTAATAATTCAATTGGATAAGAATACTGCTTGTATTTAGTATAATTATATACAGGTAGGTGAGTTTCATGGATAAAGAACGCTTCAGTAAAAGATTAGTGGAATTAAGGATTAATAAAGATGTGTCTGCACGTGATATGAGCTTATCAATCGGGCAAAGTGCAGGTTATATTAATAACATCGAAAATAATGTAAATTTCCCTTCAATGTCAGTATTCTTTTATATCTGTGAATATCTCGGCGTAACTCCAAGTGAGTTTTTTGATTTTGAATCAAAAAATCCCACAAAGCTTGATGCTATAATTAAAGATTTGAAATGTCTTGATGATAAACAGCTTGATACAATTGCTACACTTGTGAAGGATTTAATAAAAAAATAAATTAAGGCTAAAATATAATGAAGAATAATAAAACAGCTCCGAGACTAAAAGGGTAGGGGTGCTAAGGACAGAAAATAATTATTGGGAGACACTTTGTAATGAAGTGTTCCCATTTTTTTTATATAAAAAGTGTAACTTTCGGATTGAAAGTGTCATACTAGGTTATATGCTTTGAGAGCAATTATGCTAAGTTGAAAATATTCTCTTTGGTATGTATAAGTTGTATTGCAAATTAAAATTTGCAGTGATATTTTTGATAAATCAAAAGTGATATTGAAGCCTCGCGGCTTCAGTGTTATTTTATTCGCTTAAAACTGTCCGAAGGACAATATAACTATGCACGGCATAATATCACTGCGAAGCAATATCACCCGCAGCAAGGCGAATAAAACTGCCGAGTGTCCTTACGAACACTCGGCTAAGTGAACGGGTTTTTCGTTTATCAGCTTATTTCCCCTTGCCAAATGCCGACATAAACGTCGAGGTTACAAACAACGCTGAAAAAACCGTATTTGAAATCATTCAGAAAATGAACATCAAGCAAAATCCCAGCGTGTTATAAAAATTCAACGCCCACTTATTAGCCGAGTGTTCGTAAGGACACTCGGCAGTTTTATTCGCCTTGCGGCGGGTGATATTGCTTCGCAGTTTTATTGTTCTTTGCACAGTGTTATTGTCCTTCAGACAGTTTTATGCGAACAAAATAAC
>JAZNSP010000037.1:0-5834 GCA_045591285.1 Acutalibacteraceae bacterium | reverse complement strand
ATCAGGTAGTACACGCCTGTCATCCATACCGATTCGGGTGTGGTCTGCACGTATTCGATATGGCTGTTCTCGTCGCCCTCGGAAAGCACGATCTTCATATCAGAGATGATGGGAGCTGCGTATGTAGTCGGCTCGTCGGGTGTGAGCTGCGTACTGTTCTTGCCGAAGACAGCACTTTCCGACCAATCGGAGAATTTGGACTGTTTTGTGCCGATCTCATTCTTCTCGGCATCGAAGGTTTCCCACTCCATATAGTATCGGCAACGAATGTACAGGCTGTGGTTTTCTACGTCAAAGGTATAGATATCGTCCTCGTAGCCGTCACCCGTAAACTTCTCGGTAAGAATGGCGGGCTTATAAGGAACGAAGGTATCGGAATCGGGGCCTTCATAGTAGGTCAGCCAGAAGAACTCAAAATCCTCCATCAGTTCAGAGCGAAGAGAAACACTTTGGAAACCTTCGCCGTAGCTGCCTACGTTGTACTGACTATCCCACTCGCTTGTATACTGCCAGCTATCCTCACCATCCAACGATACGTCATATTGCATTACGATTTCAAATGACCAAAGACCGTATTTTTCGCGGAAGGCATCGCTGTCACGGTCGTACTCTGCCGCAAGAAGTGCCACCTCCGGATCGGCGACCATGATCATTCGCAGATGGTCGTGAGCGCCTTCGCTTGCGTTACCATCGGTATAGACGAAGTAATTCGGTGCTTTCGGGGCAGGCAGTTCAAATTTCGATATATCGTTTTCCTCCGCCGCAAATGTCATCACCGAGAAAACAGATAACAGCAAAATCAATGACAGCAAAAATGCCAATAATTTTTTCATTGCATTTTCCTCCTCTTTGAATATGTTTTTTATGAAATGCTCGGAATGAGCTTATTCAACCACAAGTCTTCCGTCAATCTTATGGTCAAGATTCTGATGTGCGGAAAGATATTCGTCAAGTATCTCTCTGCAGGAGGTTGAAAGAATTCTCGGTCTGCCGTTTTTGCATATTTCATCATATGAAACCGAGAAAAAGCTTTCAAAGTTTATAAAATGATAATGCTGAAGCCCGATTTTATAGATTTTGTTGTCATCAATCGGTTCCCCGTTAAGAGAAAAATCCTTGAATTCATGAGTGCTGCGGTTATAAACAACCCTCATTCCCCTTGAAAGCTGATAAAATTCGCAATGCGAGCCTGTCCAGACCTCATCACGGAGCATAAATTCAATCATCCGCCTGAACTGTTTACCCGTTACCGACAGCATATGGGCTGCATCGTCATACGCAAAGCACTCGACAAAATCGGAGAAGAGAACAATCGGACCGAGTTCTGTGCTTCGCAGGCTTCCCGAACCGAGAAGCATAGCATCAAGTCCGAGGCTTTCGCACAGTATGTCGGCAAAAAGTCCGCCGATTTCTGTTTCACGGTAGCGTGACGGATGGGTAAGCCGGCGTTTGAATTTCGTAACAAGTCGGCTGTATTTTTTGTCAGTCTGACCTTTGTAGAATTCAATTATCTTTTCAAGTGCTTCATCTCTCGGGCAGGTTTCTTTGCATATGGGAATGCTCTGCCAGTTATAGCTGTCAACACGGTTTTCGTCGGTGTTGACGGTTATGTCAAATCTTCCGATTTGATCGGTGCCCGTTCCCGCCTGCACGATAATAATATCGTTTACAACCTCGGGCTCGGTGATGAAAGTGTGCGAATGACCTCCGATGATAATATCCACACCCCACGCAGGGTCAAGCCTTGCGGCAAGCTCTCTGTCTTCCTCAAAGCCGATGTGTGTAAGAAGAACGGTCAGGTCAACATCAACGGCATTATAGGTGTTACATATTCTTCCGACCTCGCAGGCAGCTTCGTTGATGTCAACAAATGTGCCGATAAGTCCGTCTTTTTTTGTAAGTGCAAGCACCTCTTCGGTCAGAATGCCGATAAACAGAATTTTCATTCCGTCAATTTCAGCTATATGGTGAGGCTTGAAAAGCCTTGCACCGTTTGTTTTTATATAAAGGTTTGCGTTGATAATCGGAAATTTGGCACATTTCTCAATGAACAGGAGGTGTGCAATTCCGTAATCCGCCTCGTGGTTGCCGACGGTCACAACATCCGGGGCAAGCATATTCATAATTTCGATTGTCGATACTCCCTGAAATTCCGAGTCAATAACAGAGCCTCTGAACATATCGCCCGCAACGCAGTAAATGCAGTTTTCAGCTTCCGCTCTGACCTTGTTGACATACCCCGAAAGCATTGAAACTCCGCCCACAAGGCTGCTGTCAATTTCCTCGGCAAGAAAATCTCCGTGCATATCGTTTGAATGAAGAATTGTCAGTTTTTTAAAATTTTCCATTTCATCCTCTTTTCCCTGTTAATCAGACATTATCAGCATTTTTGAATTTGTAATATTCATTCACAAGGTTTCTGTAGCCGAGATTTTTTATGTCCTCGTATCTGAAATTATAGCGTGATTTTGTTCTTTTTCCCGTTGCGAGATAACGGATGCACTCCTGCATATATTCATCAATCTTTTTCAGAGTTTCATCGGTGTTTATAACAGGGAAAAACCACCGTGTCCACGTCAGTTCGCTGTAAACGGGATTATCATAAAGCTTTGTGTTGAACCGTTTTACAAAAGCTCTTGCCGCATATTCTCCGGGTAAATTTTTCTTGCCCGCCCAGCGAGAAAGTGACCTTGCTTTTCTTCGCATTTTTGCTTTGAGCTTTTCAAAAGAAACATCATTGATGTCAATTATTCCGTTGTGATAAGAAAAGCCGAGGAAAGTCCATTTTTCACCCGGATTTGTTATTGTTTCCTTATCGGGATTGATGGTGAGTTTTTTTGAAAAAAGGCAGTTTTTTATAGCCTTGATGCTTTCGTCAAGCTCGGATTCATCCTTTGCAAAAACAAGAATGTCATCCGAATATCGGATATAGGGAATATTTCGACTGAAGAAATATTCATCAAGCTCACGCAGATAAAAATTTGCAAGAAATGCAGATACGGGAACACCTGCCATAATCCCTTTTCGTTCTTCAAGCAATTCACCGTTATACTGCACATACGGATTTCGGAGAAGTGTTTCAAAAAACAAATATAATTCTGAATCGTCACTTAAAGCTTTTTTTAAATTCGGAAGAAGAATATCAACATCAACCGAGTTGAAATAGTCACTTATATCGGCTTTGTAGACATATCTGTCATCCAAATCCTTGATTTTCATAACATCCTCTGCGGCTTTTTTAACTCCCGATTCTTTTCGGAAGGAATAAAGATTCGGTGAAAAAAGATAATCATAATCACGAAGAAGAAAGGAAATCAGCTTTAAAACATAGTTTTCTTCTCTGCCAAAAGTATATACAGTTCTTTTTCTGCCTGCTTTTGATTTGCTGATAAGCGTTTTTTGCGGAGCTGAAAAGCTTTGATTGATTCTGATTCTGCCTGCAACGGGAAGATATTCCTTGCCGTCAATAAACCTCCGAAGGTCTGCAGTATCCTTTTCGCTTATGTTTCCCTGCTCAATTTTGTGAATAAAAAAGGCTTCCCATATTTCCTTTTCAAACAGTTTATCAATTACGCACATAAATCATTAAATAAAAAACAGAGAGAAAATGATTTAACATCGCAATTTTGCGATACGAAACCGTACACGAAACGGCTGCCTGCAAAACTCATAAAGTTTCGTGCTGGGTTCTTCACAGGCGCATAAAGCTTTTCTCTCTGTTTTAAGCAAAAATTATCTGAGGTTTTCTCTTATTCGGTTAATGACATATCCGCTTTCGTTTTCCATTCCCTTGAAGAAACGGATGTAAGGAATGCCGTTATCGTCAAGAACCTTGTAAGTTCCTTTTGCAATCATAGAACGGTACTGATTCTTGTTCATAACAAGAACTGCAAGTTTAGGCTGAGAACCGTTTGAGAAAAGGTATGAAATCGGGTAGCAGCTCGGATGCGCACTTGCATCAAAGTTTTTGGCGTGAACATTTGTTGAGATTGAATAACCGGGGAAGCTTGCTTCGGTGATAACAGACGCAAAATAACTGTCATCGGTGTTGTATGTTTTCTGAACAAAAGGAGCAGAGGCGTATGTCTGCGATGACTGTGCATTACGGGCTGCATCGTCAAACTGCTGTGCGGTTTTATTGGCAAATTCCGTTACAGAAGGTTTAATAGCTTTGCTGATTGCATCACCTACTGCCTTGCTTACGCCATCGCTTATTCCTTTTCTCAAAATTCTTTCCAGAAATCCCATAAAGGTTCCTCCTTATAAATCTTTATATCTTATCAATATTTGTTTACGGCTTTTTATACCGAGTTTACGGTATATGTTTTTGCAATGGAAATGCACGGAAGAATGTGTAATAAACAATTCCTCCGCTATCTGTGCCTGCGTTTTGTCGGTAAGAAGATGAGCGAAAACCTCAAGTTCACGCCTCGATAGTTTTTCCAGCTCGGGATAAATTTCAAGCAGCCTCTTATGTTCGTTTTCTGCCAATGCAATATAATCGAAATAATTCAGTATTCCCATACGCCACCTCTTCAAGGATAATTATACTTTGTCAAGCTGAAGATGTAACCTGCCCAATATAGGGGGATTTGACGCACACACTACCTTTTTGGGTAGTATTTCTCGTATATTCTTGAAAAAAAGAAAAATATAATTTATAATTCTATTTAGAAAAGATACTGTTATGATTTGATTATATTGATTTTTTTGTCCGTTTTGCACCCCCCGTTTGGGGGGTTTTTAGGAAAAAACCACCTGTTCGGGTGAGTTTTTTAAAGAAGTCAATGATTTTTACGATTTTGCGATGAATTTTCGCACCAAAGGAAGGTGCGGTTTATGAATCACCCTATTCTCATAGAAAACCAGAAAAAGAGGAGAGATATTCCGCTATGGATGCTCGTCTGCTTCTCTATGTTCAGCTTTTGGCAGATGGGATTTATCTATTATTTCCTTGAGCCGTCCTCGGCTCTCGACGGAAAGACCCCAATCGACATCAACATAGATTACGGCACCACGCTGACAGCGGCCTGCTACATACTCGGTATCCTTACGATGATCTTCTTGCCGAAGATCATCGTGTGGGCGCAGAGGATCGCCACGGGTGTTGCACTCCTTTCGGCAATCGGTTTCTTCCTACCTCTGCCGGAGGATGCTCTGCGCTTTAACATTTACCTGCAGATCTTCTGCTGCTGTCTAATGATCGGCTTTGAGACCTTTCTTGTGGTTACTTACTTTTCTGAGAAAAGCAGCGTTAAGTATCTGACCTTCGGCTACGGTATAGCGGTATTCCTGATCGCTTTGGTTCAGAACGAGGTGATATCCATCCCGTTCTCCACCTTCCGCTATGCAATGGTGGCAGCTCTTGTGCTTCTGTTTATCTTCTTCCTCCGCATCCCTGCGGGTAAGGAGCGTTTGCCTCGGTTCGTGAAAAAGAGCGACGGTCTTATCGTGCCGAAGAAGATGATGTGGGGTACATATCTTCTTGTGTTCATTATCGCGCTGATGAGCGTTGCCGGCCCTGCGATTGTCGGTAAGGTAGAACACGGCGTTTCCATTATGTATTTGGTCGTGGCGCTTTCTTGTTTCACTATGTATTTTCTTCATGAGAAAGCGAACGTTCATCCCTTCCGACTGATGCCCGTGTTGGTGGGACTTGGCGGACTCGGTTTCCTTTTGATGCTCGTTACCGATTACGTTCCCGCTTTTGTCCCTGTTGCCTGCGGGCTGATCGGATTCGGTATGGCTGCCGCCATGTTCGGGCCGCTTTACGGTGTGCCGATCATGAAGTCCTATCCATCCAAGTTCATAGCACCCTCTATCATCGGTCTTGC
>JAZNSP010000036.1:0-41630 GCA_045591285.1 Acutalibacteraceae bacterium | reverse complement strand
TTCAATTTCCAGTGGTAATTTTAATTGATATGGTGTATTATACTCTTTAGTGATATTATTTTTCATGTCAAGTAAATTATATCACAAAACGGACTACATTCCTACCTTTTCAGGTAAGTTTGTAGTCCGTTTTCTTTTTTGGCTGTTTTTTTACAGCCCCTAACGGACTGCTTATTTTTTTACTTTTACGCTTTGTCCTTCGATGCCGCTTTGATTACGGAAAGGGTTACTACCGTAACAAGAACGCCGAGGGGAAGGGTGATTATCCAGCTCTGTACGAAACCTGCGATGAGGTACATCACGAAGGAGATACCTGCAACTGTGAGTGCATAGGGAAGCTGGGTTGAAACGTGGTTAAGGTGGTTACTCTGGCTGCCTGCTGAAGCCATAATTGTTGTATCGGAAATGGGTGAGCAGTGGTCGCCGCAAACCGCACCTGCCATACAAGCAGAAATCGCAATAATTGAAATAGGACCTGACTCGTAGGGGAATACGTTGAGAACAAGGGGAATGAGAATACCGAAAGTGCCCCATGACGTACCTGTTGCAAAGGAAAGACCTACTGCAATAAGGAATACTATTGCGGGAAGGAAGTTAGCAAAGCCGCCTGCTGTGCTTTCAACAATACCTGCGATGAATTCCTTTGCACCGAGAGAGTCTGTCATAGCTTTAAGAGTCCATGCACAAGCAAGAATCATAATAGCGGGAACCATAGCCTTGAAGCCTTCGGGAATTGACTCCATACAAGCCTTGAAGGAAATAACACGTCTAATCATAAAATAGGCTACGGAAATAATCATTGTGATAAATGAGCCGTAAAGAAGACCTACAGATGCATCGGAGCAGGAGAATGCTTCAATGAAGTTGTGGTAAGCACCGCTTTCAGCATCGAAGAAGCCGCCTGAATAAATCATACCGATAACACAGGCAATAATAAGAATTACAACGGGGATAATAAGGTCAATAACCTTACCCTTGGGGTTGGCGTTCTTATCTGAAACAGAATCCTTGAAGCTTTCTGCATCGGAAGTAAAGAGGTCGCCCTTTTCGAGAGCATTTCTCTCGTGAAGCTTCATGGGACCGTATTCAAACTTCATAGCTGTAAGTGAAATCATCATTACGATAGTAAGAATTGCATAGAAGTTATAGGGAATTGCATTGAGGAAAAGCTGGAAGCCGCTTACTTCCTCTTCAGCAACGAAGCCTGCAACTGCTGCTGCCCATGATGAAACGGGAGCAATAATACAGATAGGTGCTGCCGTAGCGTCAATAAGATAAGCAAGCTTTGCTCTTGAAACCTTGTGCTTATCTGTAACGGGCTTCATAACAGAGCCTACGGTAAGACAGTTAAAGTAGTCGTCAATGAAAATCATACAGCCGAAGAGAACTGATGCAAGCTGTGCGCCTACTCTTGACTTGATGTTCTTTGCAGCCCATCTTCCGAATGCGGCTGAACCGCCTGCCTTGTTCATCATTGAAACCATAGAGCCGAGAACGATAAGGAAGATGATGATACCCATGTTGTATGTATCTGCAACACTTGCAACAAAGCCGTCAGAGAAAACATGAACGATTGTTGTTTCAAGGTTGAAGTTTGCATAAAGCAGACCGCCTACAAGGATACCAATAAAGAGTGAAGAATAAACCTCTTTTGTGATAAGTGCAAGTAAAATTGCGATAACGGGGGGAAGAAGTGAAAGCCAGGTTGCAAAGAATTTAGGTGAGTCTTCCTCTGCTTCCTCTGTTTCTTCCGTTGCTTCTGCATCTGCTGTTTCCTCGCCGTCTTCAGCTTCTGTTGCTTCACCTGTTGTAAGCACAGCATCATCTGAAGAAGCTGAGTCTGAAGCGACGTCTTTGTCAGAGCCGTCAACAACTGTTTCTGCTTCAACAACTTCATCTGCAAGTTCTGTTGAAGCCGTATCACTGTCAGCCGCCATAAGAGGAGCCACTGCATCAGTGCTTTCACCGTCAACTGCAGTCATAGATGCAAACAGTGAGCCTGCACAGAAGGTAAACACGGATACTACGAGAATTGCAAGAAGTCTTCTGAGTCTTGAGTTCTTCATAATAATAATCCTTTCTTTTCTGAAATTAACTATATTTTACTCAATATGCGAAAAATGTCAACGGCTAAGATATTTATCCATAAACTTTTTCATTCTGCCGTTAATTGCAGTAAGCTGTTTTATGGACTCTGCCTTTTCTTCTTCGGTGCCTATGGCACAAATTCTCATAAGTCTTCCCTCTTCCTTACAAAGCTCGTCGTGGCGGGGGAAGTAGTTATTGATAAGGAAGCATGAGTATCTGACAAGACGGTTATCACCTACAAGTCTGAATTCTGTGCTTATGGTATCAACAGCAACGCTGTAGAAATCCTTTATTGAATTGATAAGAGCCTTTCTCTCGTTTTCGGGGGAGAAAACGATTGTTGAACAGATAAGACCGTTTCGATTTGAAAGGTATGATGAATGGCTGTCGGTGCTTCCCACTATAGGATAATTTCTACCCTTTGCCTTGTCCTCATAATATCTTATAACCTGAAGTCCGTTGTGCTCGTAATAGCTTTCGCCGCCTAAAACCTCGAATGCATCAAAGTCCTGATTTGCCATTATGTATTCAAGGAAAGGAGTGGGCACATGATAGGTATTGCTTATCCAGCAGGGATGGGGGAAAATTGCAAGTCCGTCTGCCTTTTTGATTTCGGAGAATGCCCACTTCATAACAGCGGCAGGAACTTTGTCAACCTTTTCGGGAACCTCAGTCTTTTCGGCAAGCTCCTCCATCATATCCTGCCATTCTTCAACGCTCTTTGCTTCGGGGCAGTTTTCAATTGATGAACGCACCCAGCCTTCGCCTGTTTCACCGAAATATTCATCCTTTACAAGTCCGTTTATTGAATAAAGACCGCCGAAGTTTACTATGTGAGCATCTGCCTCTTTACCGTGAACATCGGGAAGGTGAACCTCTTCACCGGGAACGATAACGAACTCTGTGGGGATGTTCTTATAAAATTCTATTGCCTGAAGAGAGGGGTAATATCTGTGGTGGTCGGTAATAGCAAAAAAGTCATAGCCGTGTGCACGGTAGTTTGCAGAAACCACTTCGGGAATCTGTCTGCCGTCGGAACAGTTTGTATGCATATGAAGGTCGCCTCTCAAGGGATATCTTGAAGCTAAATCCTCTTCAACAGCATAAACGGGGAATTGATTTATCTTTTTTCCGTCATCTCCGAGAACTCTTATGAAATACTGCTGTTCACTGTCATAGGTATGAGTGATATCAAAACCGCCCTCAGAGTTACATACAGCAGTGATTTCTCTGTAGTCACCCGATGAAGGATAATCCACGGGATTTCCGCCCTCAAGAGCACAGATAAGCACCTTATATTCCTTGCCCTTTTTGAATTCAGGTCTTCCGCCCGTGGGTCTTATGTGAACGGTAACTTCCTTTCCTACAGGAAATGAAAGGGGAAAAACATCATAGTCGAGTAAAAAATCAGTCATTGGAAAATTCATAAAACAAGCCTCCTTAAGTGTTCCTTTTCATCAGGATTTGTTTAATTTTATCACCCTTTTCATAAAAATGATAGTGGTTATACAAAAAAATATGTAAAAGTAGGAAAAATATATAAATTTGTTGATTTTAAGCGGTTTCGGTGGTAAAATATTATGCTGAATTAAATTTTTGAAGGTGAAATTTTGAGTAAGAGAGAAGATATAAGAAATATTGCAATTATCGCTCACGTTGACCACGGTAAAACCACACTTGTTGACAAGCTTCTTAAGCAGAGCGGTACATTCAGAGAAAACGAGGTCGTTGCCGACAGAGTTATGGACTCAAATGACCTTGAAAGAGAAAGAGGCATTACTATACTTTCAAAGAACACCTCTGTAAATTACAAGGGTGTCAAGATAAATATTGTTGATACTCCCGGTCACGCTGACTTCGGCGGTGAGGTTGAGCGTATCATGACAATGGTTGACGGTGTGCTTTTACTTGTTGATGCTTTTGAAGGCTGTATGCCTCAGACGAGATTTGTTCTTTCAAAGGCACTTGCACTCAAGAAAAAACCTCTTGTTGTTATCAACAAAATCGACCGTCCCGGAGCAAGACCTGACGAAGTAATTGACGAGGTGCTTGACCTTTTCATTGAGCTTGGCGCTGATGAAGAGCAGATTGAATTCCCCGTGATATTTGCTTCTGCAAGAGAAGGCTTTGCTTCATTTGACAAGGATGTAAGAGAAGGAGATATGCGTCCCCTTCTTGATGCTATTATTGACAATATCCCCTGCCCCGAGGGTGATGAGGAAGGCCCCTTACAGCTTCTCTTCTCCGCACTTGACTATGACGACTACGTAGGAAGAATAGGCGTGGGCAGAGTTGAAAGAGGCACAATAAAGGAAGGACAGGCTGTCGTTTTATGTCAGACAGACGGAAATAAAAGAAACGTTAAGGTTTCACGCCTTTATCACTTCACAGGCCTCGGAAGAACGGAAACCGGAAACGCCGGTATGGGTGATATAGTTGCCGTTTCAGGTATTGAAGACCTTAATATCGGTGAAACTATCTGCTCCCCCGACTGTGTTGAACCTCTTCCCTTTATAAAAATTGACGAGCCCACCCTTGCTATGACCTTCCACGTAAACGACTCTCCCTTTGCAGGAAAAGAGGGTAAGTTCGTTACTTCAAGAAACATAAGAGCAAGACTTTTCAAGGAAGTTGAAACTAACGTAAGTATGAGAGTTGAAGAAACAGACTCAACGGATACCTTCAAAGTTTCAGGCAGAGGTGAGCTTCATCTTTCAATTCTTATTGAAACTATGAGAAGACAGGGCTATGAATTTCAGGTTTCACGTCCTAAGGTTATCTACAAAAAAGAGGGTGACACTCTCTTAGAGCCTATTGAGCTTCTTATTATTGAGGTTCCCACCGATTACGTAGGTCCCGTTATGGAAAAGATAGGCTCAAGAAGAGGTGAGCTTGAAAATATGGGTACCCGTGACGGCGGTACTACTCACCTTGAATTCAGAATTCCCGCAAGAGGACTTATAGGCTACCGTTCCGAATTTTTAACAGATACAAACGGCTACGGTATTATGAATAATCTCTTTGCAGGCTACGAACCCTATAAGGGTGATATACAGACAAGAGAAAGAGGCTCAATCGTTGCTCACGAAACAGGTGAAAGCACAGGCTACGGTCTTTTCAACACTCAGGAAAGAGGCAGACTCTTTATCGGCCCCGGTGTTCCCGTTTATGAAGGAATGATCGTAGGTGAATGTGCAAAGAACGAGGATATCGTATGTAATGTCTGCAAGAAAAAGCAGATGACTAACACACGTGCTTCAGGAAGTGACGATGCATTAAGACTTGTTCCCCACTCAACCTTATCGCTTGAGCAGAGTATGGAATTTTTAAGTGACGACGAGCTTCTTGAGGTTACCCCTGTTTCATTAAGACTGAGAAAGAAAATTCTTTCCAAGGAAATGAGAATGAAGCAGCAATTCAAGAAAAACTGATAAGGACGAAAAATAATGGAAAAAAATAAGGTTACTATTACAATCAGCAACCAGAAATATACAGTTTTATCAAGTGAATCTCCCGAAGATATAAAGGCTCTTGCCGACAGCGTTGACAAGAAGGTGTCTGCAATTATCTCCTCTTCAAGAGTTTCTCTCACCGAAGCCCTCGTTCTCACCGCCCTCGACCTTGCAAGTGAAGCAAGAGAACACGGAAAAACCGTAGAAAAAATGCGCTCGGATATGGCAGGATATTTAGAGGACGTTGAAAAAGCAGTTATCGAAAGAGATAAGCTGAAAAGAGAGCTCAATAAAATTAAAGGCAAAAAGTAAAAAAAAGTCACACAGAAAAAAGTCACACCTCGGTGTGACTTTTTTTAGGTCGGAGGCAAAGTTAGGTCGGAGGCAAAGCCAGGTCGGAAGTCGGACGTAGCGTAATTTGTGCCTTATGGCAGAATGGATAAAATTACAATCTGTAAACCATGTCCCCCTTGACAAGGCGCCAACCCCTACAAAGTATCACGAAAATTTTAATCTGCTAGGTAAATATTCTACAGAACAAAATTCTCCTGAAGATAATTGTCCCCCCCTAAAATAGAGCGATACCGAAGGTGAGCGGAACAAGGCGGCAGCCTTCCTTCATATTTGCCAACGGCAAATATTTCATACGGCAAAGCCGTATTTCACTGCCCGAAGGGCAATTTCACTCATTCCGATGGAATGAATTTCATTGAAAAAAGCTCCGTCGTAACGGAGCTTTTTTCTGTTCGGGCTTTTTTCTTACTTTTGTCTTGCACTTGTTTTTCCTTCGGGAGTAATTTCTCCTGCTTTCTGAAGAGCTATCTTAGTAAGGTAGGGGCCTACAAGCTCATAAACAAGAACTGAGAAAAGAGTGATATTTGCAACAATCATACCGGGCTCACCGAGGGCTTCTGCCTTAATTGCCATACCCAGAGCAACACCTGCCTGAGGGAATAGGGTGATACCGAGATATTTTACGATATTAGGATCGCATTTTGTAATTTTTGAGCTCCATGATGCACCGAAATATTTACCGAGGCAACGGACAAAGATATAAATAAAACCGATAAGAACGATCATATAATCCTTGAATACGGAAAGCTCAAGCTCTGCACCGCTTATAACGAAGAAAAGAATATATAAAGGTGCGGTCCAGCGGTCAAGTCTGTCCATAAGCTCTTCTGAGAAATCGCATATATTGCAGAACACCGTTCCAAGCATCATACATACGAGAAGAGATGAAAATGCAACGTGAATTTCACCGATATGAAATTCAAGCATTGAAAGAGCAACCGTAAGAAGCACGAAGGTAACGGACATCGCAAGTCTTTTTGAGCGTGAATGGAAAAATTTTTCACAGAAGGTGAATAAGAAGCCCATTCCCGCACCGAGTCCGAGAGAGAGAACAACCTCAAGAATGGGTTCTACGATAACGGAAACAATATTTGCATTACCGAGAGAAATTGCCTTTGCAACACCGAAGGAAATGGCAAAAAGAACAAGACCGACGGCATCATCGAGAGCAACTATGGGTAAAAGGATATTTGTAACAGGGCCCTTTGCCTTATACTGACGTACAACCATAAGAGTTGCGGCAGGAGCAGTAGCAGAAGCAACGGCACCGAGCACAATAGCGGCGGGAAGGGGGAACTTATCAGGCATAAGGAAATGAACACCGATAAGGGCGGCATCAACAAGAAGTGTGGTAACAACAGCCTGAGCGATACCGATAACGGTTGCCTGCTTACCGATAGTTTTAAGCTGACTCATTCTGAATTCGTTACCTATGGAAAAAGCAATAAAGCCTAAGGCAACGTCGGGAATTATGCCGAAGGAGTCAATATCCTCCATACTTATAAAGCCAAGACCTTTTATACCGAATGAGCCTAAAAGATAAGGTCCTATAAGAATACCTGCTACGAGATAAGCAGTAACTGCAGGAAGACCGACCTTCTTAGCAACTCGGGAAAGCATAAGTCCTACAAACAATGCAACGGATAATGCAAGTAAAGTTTCCACAATACACACTCCAATCAAAAATTAAAACCAATTGATTGTAGTCCTTCTGACGAAAAATGTCAAGAAAATTTGTGCAAAACATAAAATCTTTTTACTCGTTAATCATATTCTCAGGAATATATGCGGGTGAGGTCACTCCTTCAACAGTTTCACCCACACCGCCGGCAACTGCATTGTTATAGGCTTCATATACGGTAACCTTTTCCGCAAACTCAACGTTTGCCGTAAGATAATTTCTGAACGCCTCTGTTTTTTCCTTACCCACAAAGAAAACCTTTTGGGTAGCAAGAAGATTAGTTTTTATATATCCGTCAGAGGTAACGGCAAAGGAAAGATTTTTTATACCGAGTACAGATATATCTACGGAAATGCTGAGCTCATCAGAGGACAGATTTTCACAGCTTACGTTTTCTGAACTTAGATCCGTAAGCAGCTTTTCCCACACAATATTATCGTCAAAATCATTATACTTACGGTAAATTCTTCTGTCAGACTGATAAATATTCATATAAGCAACAGAAAAGCTCAGCGTATTTCTGAGATTTAAGTCTGTTACCATATCACCTAAGGTTTTCGGAATATAATAATGGTTAAGATAAGGATAATAGCCTTCCGTACCCTCAAATTTCACAGCAACCGCACATTCTCCCGATATATCCTTTATTTCATATATATAAGCCTTTATGCTATGGGTTTTGTCCTCGTAAATATCATAGCCCGTTAATTCGGCTTCACCGAGATAATTTCCTATGAATTCTTCATCGGTTTTACCGTTGCTTACACTGTAGGTCTTACCGCCAAAGACAGCTTCCGGAAATTTTTCGGAGATTTTCTTTTCATTCCACTGAGGAATTACCGCAATCTCCGCCGTTTGTGTTGTCAGTTCAATAAACTCGGAAGCGGCTGTGGTTTCTTCATAATAGCCTTCTGTAATTTCACCCTCACCCTGAATTATGTCCATCGCAGGTCGGGTAACGTTATCTGAAGCGGGAGAATTTACTATCTCATCTGCACCTATATTATTGTTGCCGTCTAATTCAGTAACGTTTATATCATTCCACGCCTTTTCAAAAAAGCCGTTTGAATAAAGCAGTCCTGCCGACGCAAACACCGTAACACAGGCGGCTAAGGCAACAAAAGAATAAGTCCTTGACCTTGATTTTTTTGGATATGCCGCTTCATCAATAAACTTTTCATCAATATCTGAAATTATTTCTGAAAGATAATCGTTTTTCACAGTAATCCTTCCTTTCTGAGATATTTTCTTAGATTTTCACGGGTTCTTGAAAGTCTTACGGAAACAAAATGGGCAGTATGCCCTGTAAGGCGGGCAATTTCACTCACACTGTCACCGTAATAGTAACGGCGAAGAAAGAAAATTCTGTTTTCTTTAGAAATACCGTTAAGAAACATATTTACGGCTAAGCCTATTTCCTTTGCAACTATCTCATTTTCTACAGAATGTGCATCAGCAAGTACCTCTTCAAGCTCACTGAGAGCACTGTCGTAATAGCTGTTACGTTTCTTTGCTGTGTTGGTATGGTATTTCTTTATGGCAGAATTTCTCACAATTTTTATAAGATAAGTTTTAAGAGGGTTCGGATTTTCGGGAGGAATAGTGTTCCATAAGGCAAGATATGCATCATTGACGCATTCCTTCGCATCCTCAGGATTTTTCAGAATATTTTCCGCAATCCTAAGACACAAGCCGCCGTATTTATCGCTAACCTCATTAATTCCCTGCTGTGAGCGCTCAAAAAACAGAGAAATTATCTTACTGTCTTCCATATCTCCACCGTCCTTTCAACTATATACTACGGAAATAAAGCAAAATATCTCAAAAAAACAAAAACAAATCGAAAATCGGGCATAGCGTAATTTGTACCTCGCGGCAGAAAAAAATGATTATATCTTTGTAGAGGACGGCGCCTCGACGTCCCGAGGTGAGTTCTCTACAGATTACAATTTTCGTTAAAGAAATAATATGTTTTCCACTATAAATTTAATTGTGCCGTAAGATTTATTTTCTCTGAAAATCCGACTGCCCTCGGGTTGTCGAGGCGCCAACCCCTACAAAGTGTTACGCAAATTTTAATCTTCAAGGTAAATATTCTACAGAACAAAACTCTCCTGAAAATAATATGTTCACCCAAAAAATAGAGCGAGGCGAAGCCGATGCGGAACAAGGCGAAGCCTTCCTTCATATTTGCCAACGGCAAATATTTCATACGGCAAAGCCGTATTTCACAGCCCGAAGGGCAATTTCACTCATTCCGAAGGAATGAATTTCATTGCTTTTTTGCCCACGGCAAAAAGCAAAACGCTCCCGGATATTTCCGAGAGCGATTTTAGTTTTCACTTATATTATTCCTGAACAGGAGCTTCTACGGGGCAAGAATCTGCACAAGCACCGCAGTCGATGCAAGCATCCTCGTCGATTACGTAGATATCGCCTTCTGAAATAGCCTCAACGGGACATTCAGCAGCACAAGCGCCGCAAGCGATACAAGCATCAGTAATTTTGTATGCCATTATTATTTCCTCCTTATAGGTTTTTTTTCATTGTAACATATATAATTAAAATTTCAATATGTTTTTAAAAATTTTTTATCATATTTTTCTATCATTATAATCTGATTTATTAGTTATTATTCAATATCCTTTAGAGCCGCAATTTCTTCCTTGTTAAGTCTTATCTGAGCGTCACGGATAAGCCTTACGTCCTTTCGGTTATATTTCACCGGGGCGGCATCGGGATTTCTGTCAAGACGGATTTTGAGCATTCCTGTAAGAAGATTGTTTTCAACAACCTCTCCTCTGCCTTCTGCAGTTTCAACAAGAGCGCCTACCTTGGGGGTAATCTTCAGAAGATGCTCGTATGCAGACTGTTCATATTTAAGACAGCACATAAGTCTTCCGCAGGTTCCGCTTATCTTTACTGGATTAAGAGAAAGCCCCTGTTCCTTAGCCATTTTAATTGAAACAGGCTGAAAATCGTGGAGAAATTCCTTACAGCAGAAGCCTCTTCCGCAGATACCAAGACCGCCCAGCATCTTTGCTTCATCTCTGACACCTATCTGACGAAGCTCAATTCTTACCTTGAAAACAGATGCAAGAGCCTTTACAAGCTCTCTGAAGTCAACTCTTTCGGGGGCTGTGTAGAAGAACAGAACCTTTGCACCGTCGAATGTATATTCAACATCAATAAGATGCATATCAAGTCCGAACTGAGCAATTTTTTCCTCGCAGACCGAAAATGCCTTCTTTTCCTTCTCCTTATTCTTCTCAACGTTTTTAAGGTCTTCCTCCGTTGCAACTCTTATAATGCTTTTAAGAGGCTTTACCAAAATCTCATCATCGACCTCTTTGTTGCCTACGGCACATTCTCCGCATTCGATGCCTCTTACGGTTTCAACAATAACGAACTGACCTTTTTCAACCTTTATTCCTGCAGGATCAAAGAAATAAACCTTACCTGCATTCTTAAATTTTACACCAATAATCTCTGCCATATTTATAAAGCGCAGTAATTCTGCGTCCTTTCTTTATATTCTGTCCTTCATAACGGCGGCGGTATCCGCAGAAAACCTTGATATAAGAAGATTTTCATTAGCATTACTTGCCGCCTCTGATACTATTTTATCCATAATATCCTTAATTTGCAAGAGGGAAGATATCTTAAAGCTTCTTGCAAGTGCATAAGCCGCCATTTCACTGCCTGAAAGCATAGGCGCACCGCTTCCCTCTATCATAGCATCTCTTATAATCAGAGTAAGAAAAGAAGCAACCGAGGACATAAGCTTTCTGTTTTTGTGCATCGGTGAAGAAGCGAGCATTACCGCAAACTCATCCTCGTTGGCAATTGCCAAAGCAATACCCTCTGCTATTTCCTTAACCTTTTCATCGGTCTTTTTGCTTTTTGATGAAAGGGTATCACCCAGATGATATTCGGTGAGTCTTGAAATAACCGTTATAAGAAAGCTTTCTCTTTCAGAAGCCGTAAATATAAACATTGTACTTTGGGGGGGCTCCTCAATGGATTTGAGAAGAGCATTCTGAACGGCTGTCTGCATTGAGTCACATTCAGGGAAATAAAAAACCTTATTGACACTTTCAGAGGGTGACTCGGAAAGCTTGGAAAGACAGCCTGAACGCACGGCGGAAATTGAAAGAAGCTTCTTTCCGTCCTCGGGAACAACCCTTATAATGTCAGGATGAATTCCCGATCTTGCTCTCAGACAGGCACTGCATTTTCCGCAAGGGACATCGTTTCCTTCATTTTCACTGCATAACGCCGCAGAAGCAAGCTCATAGGCACACCTTTCACGAAGGCTTTCACTTCCGCCTGTAAGAAGCACACTGCAGGGAAGCCGTCCGAGAGAAACGGTTTTCTGAACGGTATTTCTTGTAATTTCAGGGATTTCTAAATCAGAAAAAAACATAATTTCACATCTTTATAAATTTGTCAACGTCAACTATGAATACGGTTGCACCGCCGACGGTAATTTCAACGGGAAGCGTTGTAAAGAACTGCTCTGCATGGCTTCCCGCACCCGTGCTTACCATCTGAGTTCTCTTTGAACAGCATTCTTCCATTATTTTAAGGCATCTGTCAACCTTGTCCTCTTCCACACCCATAAGCATAGTAACGTTACCTGCTCTTAAAAATCCACCCGTAGTGGAAAGCTTGGTTGACATAAAGCCCTCGTTGTTGAGCCTTGAAGTAAGAAGCGCAGAGTCATCCTTGTTGATAATAGCAATAATAAGTTTCATAAAAACACCACCAGATTAAAGTCGGAGTTCGGAAGTCGGAGGCAAAGTTAGGTCGGAAGTCGGAAGTCGGACGTAGCGTAATTTGTGCCTCTTGGCAGAAAAGAAATGGTTTTTTTTGTAGGGGACGCGGCGACTCGATGTCCCGAGGTAATTTCTCTACAGATTACAATTTTCGTTAAAGAAATAATATGTTTTCCACTATAAATTTAATTGTGCCGTAAGATTTATTTTTCCGCAAAAACCGACTGTCCTCGGGTTGTCGAGGCGCCAACCCCTACAAAGCATCACGAAAATTTTAATCTGCAAGGTAAATATTCTACAGAACAAAATTCTCCTGAAGATAATTGTTCCCCCCCCCTCAAAATAGAGCGACACCAAAGGTGAGCGGAACAAGGCGAAGCCTTCCGAAACATTTTCCGAAGGAAAATATTTCATACGGCAAAGCCGTATTTCACTGCCCAAAGGGCAATTCACTCATTCCGAAGGAATGAATTTCATTGCAATAATTCAACCCTGTTGAATTATTGCCACGTTTCTGTCAACAACCTTTTTTCCGCGCCAGGCAAATGCCCGGTTTTCTATGTCGTCATCCTTTGTGAGTATGGGCTTTGCCGTATCGAAAAATTCTTTTATGGGAGTAATTTTTGCATTTACGTTCATCGGACACGCCTTCTGGCAGATGTCACAGCCCCAGATACAGCCTGTTTCGGCAATTTTTGCCCTTATTTCCTCACTGAGCTCACCTTTTTTCTGCGAAAGGAAGGAAAGGCATTTTTCCTTGATAACTCCCTTTCCCGTAAGTGCACCCATAGGACAGGCATCTATACATTTATTACAGCCTGAGCAAAGGGAATATTCTCCCTTAAAGGCGGGAAAATGCTTGTCTGTGGCAATTTCTCCTAAAAATACCCACGAGCCGTAATCCCTGTTGATAAAAAGATTATTCACACCCATCACTCCGAGTCCTGCGTTGACAGCACAGCGCACCTCAGGAAAGGGGGAATTATCAACAAAAGACTCAAACTGATTTTCAGGGAACATCTCTTTAAGCCCTTGGGCAATTTCATTCAATATCTTCCCTGTTATTATATGATAATCTTCACTTACGGCATATCTTGAGATATTGGATTTTTCATAGAATTCTTCCCCGAGATAGTAGGGGAAAAGCACCGAAATTACCGTCTGTGTATTTTCGGGCAATCTTTTAAGTGCACCGCACTCTAAGAGAGAATTCTTAATTTCCGAAAAATCGCTGAAGCCGAAGGGAAGACCTCTGAATAAGCTTTCCATATTATCACACCTGAGTAAGAGCAATCATAGCGGGCATTGTAAGAATTGAAGCGAAGCTTACGAAAGCCACCGTTTTTGATGCCACACCTGTATCTCTGCCGTATTTTGCAGAAAACATAACCGTATTATTTGCGCTGGGGGCAGAGGATTGGATCATAGCCGCCGTGAAAAGTGAGCCTGTGAGAATTCCCGTAGTCTTCATAAGAATAAAGAACACCAAGGGTACGGCAATTATTTTCACAAGTGCTACAAGATATTGCTCCTTGTTTCTGAAAATTGTACTGAGTCCTGCATTGGACATATAGGTGCCCAGCATAAGCATAGCAAGAGGGGTATTCATCGAGCCTACGAAATCAATGGGCTTGAGAATAATCTCAGGCATTTTTATTCTCAGAAGGAAAAACGGAAGTCCGATACACACGGCAATAACACCGGGGTTAAAAAACAGCTTTTTGGGATCGAATTTTCCCGACTCGCTGTTTCCCACGTTCATCTGCCATATTCCGTGGGTAAAGGTAAATATCTGAAAAACGATAATTCCTGCCGAGCAGTAAAATACACCCTCGTTTCCGAGCACCGCCTCGGCAAGAGGTAACGCCATATATCCCATATTGCCGTAGATACAGGCAAATTTGAAAACCGGATTATTTTTATTTTCTTTATTTCTGAAAAAGGGAATACTGAGCACTATGCCAAGAGTAAGCGTAATTGCACTGGCAAGGGCAGCAAGAAGAAAGCCCTTTGAGGTGTCGGCATTAAATTCGGTTGTGAGAAATGAATTTATGATAACCGCAGGAGTTATGATGTAAAACAGCAGATCATTGGTTGCTCTTGCCGTTTTTTCCGTAAACACACCTTTTTTATCTGCAATATATCCGCAGGCAACTATAATATAGAGAATTATAACCTGCTGTGCGGCTATTAAAAAATTCTGAAAAAATAATGAAAAATCCAATTTAACCGTTCTCCGTTACGTCATTTATCTGAATTTCTTCCGCAATTTCTTCCTTGTTTTCTTCCTTTACGTTCATTCTCATCACAATTGAAGAAAGAGCATAAATACCGCCGCCTAAGGTGTAAAGCTCAAAGGGGCAATAGGATATCTGATTTTCGGGAGCAAATATTGCCTGCACCAAGGAAGGAAGACCTGTGATAAGGCAGAAAACTGCTGTGATAATTCCTGAAGCATAGAAGAACCATACGCTGTTTTTTCTTCCGATACCTGTTGACATTCTTGCATTTTCAAAGAGAAATACCATAAGGAATGCCACTGAGAAAATTGAAAGGAACAGCTGAGAAACCTTGATGTAGCTTACGGTTATGGAGAAAAATCCTAAGGTTCTGAGAAATGCCCATACAACAGGAGCAAGAAGAAGGATAGAGAATTTTCCCGTAAGGTCATCTGATTTGATCTGAGAAACGGTATGAAGCAAAATTGCAACAGCACCGAGGGCGGCAAATATGGAAGCAAAGAAACCGATATTTCCTCCTGCCGCTTCCTTCATAGCCGCAAATCCGTCTGCTGCGGCACCGAGCATAGCCTTAATTCCGTCAATACCGTCTATAGCCATTGAAATTGCGAAGAAAAAGCCTGCCGCAATATTGAATATTTTCGGCTTAACCGGCTTATCTGCTGAAGGCAAGCTTCCTGAAATATAGCAAAGTGCCATAACGCCTGCTATGAAAACTGCAAGAATAAAATAAAGAGAAACTGAAAAAAAGCCGCCGCTTTTGAAGAAGCCTGTTTCATAGTCTGTAAGAATAAAGGTATGAACCGTTCTTAAGCATAAAAGAACTGCAAACAGAGGGGCCGCTATTCTTATTATTTTCTGAATTGTCAACTCAGAATTTCGTTTGATTGCCATTTTTCTCACCTTTTCGGTATATATAATTATTTTTCGTTTCCTCTGAGAGAAAGACCTGTATAAACCTGAGGACGTGAAATGCTCTTATAAGCAGGACGCATAATTTTAGTTGAGGTTGCAACCTCTTCAAGTCTGTGAGCACACCAGCCTGCAACTCTTGCAACGGCAAACATCGGTGTGTAAAGGTCTTCGGGAATCTGAAGAGTTCTGTAAACAAGACCTGAATAGAGGTCAACGTTAGCACAAATCTGCTTGTCGAGTCCCTTTTCCTCACAGAATATTGCGGGAGCGTGTCTTTCAATTGTATCAAGAAGCTGCCAGTCTTTAAGAAGTCCGTTTTCCTCTGCAAGCTCCTTTGCATTCTGCTTGAGAAGCACTGCTCTGGGATCGGAAAGGGTGTAAATTGCGTGTCCCATACCGTAAATAAGACCTGAACGGTCGTTTACTTCTTTTCTTACAATTCTTCTGAGATATGCGCTTACTTCATCCTCGTCGGTGATATCCCTTACGTTTGCCTTGATATCCTCAACCATCTCGGTAACCTTGATGTTTGCACCGCCGTGGCGGAAGCCTTTAAGAGAGCCTATACCTGCACCGATTGCAGAATAGGTATCCGTACCTGTAGAAGTAATACAGCGTGTGGTAAAGGTTGAGTTATTACCGCCGCCGTGGTCAGCGTGAATCATCAGACAAAGGTCAAGAAGCTTTGCTTCCTTATCGGAGAAGGTTTTATCCGAACGGATTGAACGGAGCACTACCTCTGCCGTCTTCTGCTCAGGCTTTACCTGATGGATATACATACTCTTTTTATAGAAAAATCTGCGCTTAACCTGATATGCATAGGACATAATTGCAGGAAGCTGAGCTATAAGCTGAATTGACTGACGAAGCACGTTTTCAACGGAAATATCGTCGGGGTTATCGTCATAGGCATAAAGAGCCGTAACTGATGAGCCCATTTTATTCATAATATTGGGCGAGGGCGCTCTCATAATAACGTCTTCAACGAAATCAAAGGGAAGCTCTCTGTTTGCCGCAAGAAGTCCGCAGAAGCCGTCAAGCTCTTCCTTTGTGGGAAGAGAGCCGAAAATGAGAAGAAACACAAGCTCCTCAAAGCCGAAGCGGTCTTCTTCCTTACAGCCTGAAACGAAGTCGTAAAGGTCGATACCTCTGTATCTCAGATGTCCGTGCTTGGGCACCTTTTCACCGTCGTCAATATAATAACCTTCAACATTACAGATATTTGTAAGACCGACCATAACACCTGTACCGTCGGAGTTACGAAGTCCCTTTTTTACGGGAAAACGGCTGAAATCGCTCTGAGGAATTGCATTATGCTCTCTGAATTTATCTGATAAATGGGTAAAAACATTGGAGTCACCGTAAAACGCTGATTTATCCATGCTTATTCCCCCTTTCGTGTAATAAATATTTCTTTAGTAAATAAATATTATAATATATTACATACTTTAAGTCAACAAATTAGAAAGCAAATCGGTGATAAAAATGGAAAATTTTCAAAGCCTTATTCTGCCCCTGATTATAGCAGTTATAGCCGTATATGCGCTTATTAAAAGAATTCCCGTGTTTGAAATTTTTATAGAGGGCGGAAAAAAAGCACTCTCCTCAACGGCAGAGCTTCTTCCCACTCTCACTGCATTATGCTTAGGAATTTCAATGCTGATGTCATCGGGGGCGATTGACTTCATCTCTTCCCTGCTGTCACCCCTTGCAAAGCTTCTTTTTATTCCCGAAGAGGTACTGCCGCTGAGCATTATTTCCTCTTTTTCGGGCAGCGGCGCAGTAAGCGTGCTTGAAAGCATATTAGAGGAATTTTCTCCCGACTCATATATAGGAAGAACCGCAAGTGTAATAGCCTCTGCCGGTGAAACCACCTTTTACACCGTTGCGGTATATTATTCAAGCGCAAAAATCACCGATATCCGCCACACACTTCCCTGCGCTCTGACAAGTGACGTAATAACCGCCGTAGCAGCAGGAGTGGTCTGTCGTTTTTTATAAAAACGCCAGACAATGAAATTCATTCCTTCGGAATGAGTGAAATTGCCCTTCGGGCAGTGAAATACGGCTTACCCCGTATGATATATTTGCCGTTGGCAAATATGAAGGAAGGCTATCGCCTTTGTTCCGCATCGGCTTCGCCTCGCTCTATATAATCGGGTGCGGGTGCCCCGCCCGACATTATTCAACATTCATTATTTATTAAATTCAACAACCCACAAGGCACAATTTCTGCAACCTCCGACTTCCGACTTCCGACCTGTCTTTGCTTCCGACTTCCGACCTCCGACTTGGCTTTGCCTCCGACTTCCGATCTGGCTTTGCCTCCGACCTAAAAAATTCCCTTCCCGGCGTGAGCCAAGAAGGGAAATTTTTTACTTATTTGAAAAGATTTTTAATTGCTTCAAAGAGAGTTTTGAAGAAATCTATGATGCCTGTGATGCCGAGAATGTTGTCGGTGCCGTCGGCATTTTCGATATTTCCCTTGCCCTCGCTCTTTTCACCGTTATAATCTGACGTGTGTGAGCAAAGCCAGGAAATCATACCGTCGGGATATGTAAGAACTACGTTTTCACCGAGACCGTTTACCGTTGTCATATAAGGATAATCACCGTTGTCGGAGGAGAACATATCGTGATTTACGCTGAACCATGCGTGATGAGCACTTGTGCATCTCTTTCCGTCCTCGTAGCATACCTTGCTGAGAGTTGAAAATCTAACCTCAGAGGGAACTTCAGTAACGTTACAGATCTTATCCCAGGTCTTTGAAACTGAGAAATAATAGTTTACAAGGGGATCGGTCTTGCCTGACGTAAGCCAGATAGGCATATCGGAAATATAGCTTAAAAGCTCCTCAGAGGGTGACCATGCGGGACAGATGGGGAAGGCCGCCGCAAACATTTCAGGGAAAGCAATTGCCATTTTAAGAGTCATCTTACCGCCCATTGAATAACCGCCGATATAAATTCTTGAAAGGTCAACGTTATCGGCATTTTTCTCAATAAAATCGTCAATGAGAGCCTTTAAGGGCTCAATTGTATCTTCATTCCAGCAAATGCCCTTGAGCTCGTCTGAACGGGGAGCAAGAATGAACGCACCGCCGTTTGTGAAGCGAGCCTGCATTTCTTCACTTGCCCAGTAGGAAACGTTACTGCCTGAAACCTGAATACCGTCGTTTGTGCCGTTACCCATACCGTGAAGCCATACAACGAGAGGATATTTTGCCGTATCATTTTCACCTACGGGTGAATAATAACGGTAGTCAATGCTGAGAGAATCAACTTCAGGACCTTCGCCATATACGAAAAGGTCACAAAGCACCCCTGTGCCCTCGCTGATTGAAGCGGCAGAAACAGAAACTGCACCGGAAAGCACAAGACATAATGCCATAAGTAAAGAAATTAATTTTTTCATTTTCATATCTCCTTTTTATCAAATCAGAATAACCAGCCAAACAGGAAATTCACAATTTTCATAAGCGTTGTAAGAAGTGCAGGTGTGCCGATATCAACCAACACAAAGGGAATTTCCTTACCTGTAGCCTCTTTATACGTAAGAATTCTTGTTTCGTATTCAGTAACGTCATTTTCGTCATATTCAAAAATTCTGACGCTTCTTTCATCGCCCATACCGTAGGCTCTGAAGCCCGTACCGCCGTTATAGCCCATAAAAATGCCGTCTTCGGTGGTACCTGTAAAGGTATTTACGTGGTCGTGTGCAAAGAATGCGCCCATTATGTCACCGCACTGAACCCACGCTTCATACTGACCTGTGACGTTATCAAAATCCTCTGAGCAGGGTGCTTCACCTAAAACACCGTCTGTCTTTTCTTCATCAAGAACGTACCATTTTTTATCACGGCGGGAATAAATTGAGCCCTTCTCCCCTGCTTCACATTCCTTAAAAAGCTTATATATTTCCTTAGGGGGAATATGCTGGAAAAGCATTGAGGGAACCGCTTCTCCGCCGTTTTCCGCTTTAAGCTCAGCTGAGGTCTGCTTATACCACTGAACCTCTTCGGCTGTAACGCCTGCATAGCCGCCGCTTTCTGCCTTGTTGTGAGTGTTCATCATATAGATATTGAACACAGTTCTTTCACCGTCTGAGCTCATAACGGGAACATTATATGTAAACAGATCGGGACTGTTATTTACGGCATAGCAGTTTTCATAAGAGGTATATATCTCATACTGCTCCTCTACTGAAAGCTTATCCAGTCTGTCGTGGTCGTGATTTCCGAGAGTCATAATAAAGGGAACGTTTCTTTCCTTCAAGGGCTCAAGGATATTTTTTATTGCAAGTGTCATATCCTCTTTTGTTGCAAAGGGATAAAAATCGGCAAGCTGGTCACCTGCAATTACCACAAGGTCAGGCTCTTCCTTATCGAGAGCACTTGTAAGAAAGCTGAGCATCTTTTTATTAACTAACTTTCCCACGTCCTGAGTATCGTTTATCTGCATAATTTTGAATTTTCCGTCTTCACCGAAGGAAAGCACCTTTTCCTCTTCACCGGCGGCAGCTGCCACACAGACAAAGGAAAAAATCATCACAAGGGACAGAAAAACACTTAATAACTTTTTCATCATATTTTCTCTTTCACCCATATTTTATTTCACACCGTACTGTTTAAGACCTGACCACTTCATACCCCATGAATTTGCCCAGCTTTCACAGTAAAGCTTATAATAGGAAACGTTGTTCTTCTTTCTGTATTCTGCAAATAAATTACACCAGATTGCAGAGGGAAGAGCCACCACTATCCAATAAAGAGGACCTAAAAGAAGGCACTGAATTGTGTGTCCGTATTCGTGGATTTTGGTGTTGTTTGTCCAGCCCTCAGCCTTGCCTTCAGCAATAAAAATGAAAATGCCCAAGGAAAGACCGCCCCAGTTTCCCGGAATATAGGTTATGAAGGCGTTCTTGAATTTCTCGGTGCGGTATTTTTTTCTGAGAATAAGAAAAATTATTCCGCTTATAAGATTTACGGGGAGTCCCCACGTAAACTGCCAGAAATAGAAAAGAAACCTTTCAAAGCCTTTTGTTGCAATTGACTTGTCTTTTACGTTTTTAATTCTTGCACGAACCATTTTAATCACACCCCGTCTTTTACCATTATATAAAAGATTTGTAAATATATCAATACAAATAAATGAATTTTTATACTCAGGATTTCAGATGTATTGATTTTCAGGGAAAAATAAGGTATAATAAATTAAAATCATTCTAAAAGGTGACTCTATGCAATTTTTGGTTTCTTTTATAGAGGGAATAATAACCTTCGTTTCCCCTTGCCTTCTCCCTATGCTTCCCGTTTATCTTTCATATTTTGCAGGGGGCGGTGAGAGAAGCACGAAAAAAACTCTCACGGGTGCCATAGGCTTCGTGCTGGGCTTTACCATAGTATTTACCGCACTCGGTGCACTTGCAGGCACTCTCGGCAGCTTTCTTACAAAATACGAAACAGCAGTAAATATTGTTCTCGGACTTGTCGTCGTTTTCTTCGGTCTTAACTATATAGGTGTTTTCAAGCTGAAAATTTTCGGCGGTATGAAAAACACGGTAAAAACAAAGGATATGGGATTTTTCTCCGCCCTTCTCTTCGGCATAGTTTTTTCTGTA
Source organism: Acutalibacteraceae bacterium (assembly GCA_045591285.1). GTDB lineage: Bacteria > Bacillota > Clostridia > Oscillospirales > Acutalibacteraceae > RUG806. The sequence continues at coordinate 20,503 of JAZNSP010000036.1, read as the reverse complement.
GGCTGGACACCCTGTGTGGGCGCATTCTTAGGCTCGGCACTTGCTATGGCTTCAAGCGAGGGCGATACGTTAAGCGGAATTATTATGCTTCTCTTATATTCACTCGGTCTTGGCGTACCCTTCTTACTTAGCGCAGTGCTCATAGACAAATTAAAGGGTGCATTTACCTTTATCAAGAAAAACTATAAGATCATAAACCTGGTTTCAGGAATTTTTCTTATTATCATAGGTATATTTATGATGACAGGCTATCTCAATAAATTCATTTCAATTCTCAGTTAAAGGAGTAAGCTTATGAAAAACAAATCTCTCATTTTAGTTATCGTTCTTTTTGCCCTTGTTTTAGGTGCCGCTGTTATTTTATACCCCACCTTATCCGAAAAGGCACTCACTGAAGCTACCACCGAAGAAAGCACCGAAGCCACAAGTGACAGCATCACTCCTGATATCAGTGCTTCAGAAGAAAAAACCACTCTTATTTATACTGAAACGGTAACAAAAGAGCTGACTTCAACGGACACAGAGCCTGACACGGAAGAGGAAGCTTCCGCAGAGGAAATTACTTCTGAAGAAATAACCACCTCTGCAGTTCAGTACAAAAAGGCAGAAAGCTTCAATTTCTTTGACAAGAACGGGAATGCAGTGAGTCTTGAGGATTTTTCGGGTAAGCCCGTAATCCTTAATTTCTGGGCAACCTGGTGCGGCTACTGCATCAAGGAAATGCCCGATTTTCAGAAGGCTTACGAGGAATACGGCGACGAAATACAGTTTCTCATTATAAACACAGACAACAGCATTAAGGAGGGTGAAAAATTCATAGAAAATAAGGGCTACACCTTCCCCACCTACTATGACCTCGACCGTGAAGCCACAATAACCTACTCAATCACGGGAATTCCCAGAACTATAGCCATAGACAAAGACGGCAACATTATCTATAACCGCGCCGGAATGATAAATGAAGCCCAGCTGTTAAGCATAATTGAATCAATACGATAACAGATTTTACAAAAGTGCAATAACCTTGTATTTACTTTCTCCTTTCTGTGTAATATAATAAAGGTGCAACAATAATCACAAATAAAGGAGGTTTTATAATGTGCGACAAAAATCAACTGCATACCGTTCTTTCAGAAGTCAGCAGACAAGCTGATGCAATTTTTAACGATAAATTGATATCAGTTATCCTTTATGGCTCTTATGCAAGAGGAGATTTTGAAAAAGACTCCGACATTGATATAATGATACTCGCAGATATTACCCCCTCTCTTATTGTTGATTATCTCAACAGACTCAGGGATAAAATATATAAGCTGGAAATTGAATATGACTGTGTAATTTCCCTTTGTATAACCCCTTCCTGTAATTTTGAAAAATATAAAAACGTTTCCCCCTTCTACAAAAACGTAAAGGAAGAAGGTATTCCGTTTGCAGTATAAAATTGAGTTATCAAAAAAGAGATTATAAAAAGCAAAGGATTGTCTTACGGATTCTGCTCTTCTTATTGAAAACGGCGGATATAAATCTTCTGCTAACCGTTCATATTATGCAGTATTTCATGCAATCCGTGCAGTCCTTACATTTGATGATTTTGACAGCAAAAAGCATTCGGGCATAATTTCTGAATTCAGAAGACTTTATATCAAAACAAATATTTTCAGCGATGATATTTCAAAAATAATAGGTAGGCAGTTTGATATCCGTTCCGCCAGTGATTATGATGATTTTTTTGAAATATCAGAGGCTATTGCCCGTACAAATCTTGAGGAAGCAAAAATTGTTCTCGAAGAAATAGAAAAGTATCTGAATACGTTAATGTAATGCTCTGATTAATAATTCAAAAAGGTATAAGACCTCTTTTTCGGTCTTATACCTTTTTTGCTTGGTTTATTTGAATAAATTCAGGAAGAACTGCTTGATTTTATCGAGGAAGGAAAGCTTAACCTCTTCTTTGTTATCTTCGCCTTCCTGACAATTATCACAGATGCCGTCAGAATTACTATCTTTATGACCTTCGGGGGATAACTCTACAATATAGCTGTCACCGCATGAGCAGGTATATAATGCTTCACCTGCTGTTGTGCAATCCGGGGCAGCGACAAGAACATCGCTGTAATTGTGAATATGTGAGGTTGTTGTTTCCTCAGATCTTGTTGTGGGTTCTGTTGTGGGCACTTCCGTTATGGGAGCTTCTGTTGTAATTTCTTCGGGGGCTGTAGTTGCTTCCCCGAGAATTACTGTTGTTTCTTCCTCTGTAAGTACACCGCTTATATCATAAGTGTTGTATGTATAGCTCTCACCCTGATATACCTTTGAATTTACGGTCATGAACCATACATTACTATAAATATCCGGAAGCTTTGCGAACTTGAGAGTTGCAATAACAACATCATCTTCGGGAACACCTGCCCCCTCGAATGCACCGGATATTCTGTAAGTGCCGTTTCCGTTATTATGATATGTAAGACCATATACACCGCTCATATCATAGCTCAAGAAATAATCGGAAACGTCAGTTGACACATAGTAAGAATCAGAATGAAGCTCAACATCAAAGCTTGTCATGTTATATACATTGTGTCCGACAAGATCAATATAATAATAGTCACTGTCCTCACCCTTTAATTCGGGTCTGATTGCAGAGTCTAACCAATAAGCGTTTTCCTGACTTACATAACAGGGCTCGAAATTACAGTATCCGTTAAGAGCTCTGAAGAATCTGTAAGCATCGGCAGAGTCTATAACTCCGAAATTATTATAATCATGGAAAATATCAGCAAGATAATACTGCTTATCTGCATAGAAGCTCTCAATTCCTGCAACATATCTTAAAAGAAGTCGTGCATCGGCAGAATTGGTTCTTCCGTCAAGATTTATATCACCGTTATAATCAATAATCCAGCTTCCGCAATTATCGCAGAAACAGTCATTATTAAAATCTTCACAGTCTGTTGCATCATACCAGTCCATCCAATTATCACCGCATGAGCAGTAGTAATACAGATAGTCACCTGATGTGTATGTAGGTCCGCCGTTAAGCCAATGGCTTGAATATGAATGTGTATGTGTTCTTACAGTATATTCACCGTTACATAAAACATATCCCACTGATGTCATAACATTTCCCGAAGCGGTAAAGTATGCTCCGTCGGGGATGAAGCCCGAAGAAATATTTCCGCCTGAGATATTATTAGCAGCATAAAATCTTAATGTTCCGATAGACTCTGAATATGTGCTATCGGCAAATGCGATAACAACCTTTCCTCTGTCATCGGAATTTACATTGGAAATATCACATGAAGAAACAAATGAAGCGAAATAAACAAGATTAGGATCATAAGTAACTATAATCTCGCCGTTAAGGTATGAATAGTCATATTCATCTCTCTTAACAAAGCTTAATTCACCGCTCTGGCTTACACTTATACCGATATTTCCGGCTGAAACATTTACGGTAGGAGCATCGGGATCATATTCGGGAATAGCAGGAATGTCTTTTTCACAGAAATATACATGCTTTGCACCGAAGTATTCCGAAACCTGAACTCTGTCTGAAGCGGATGTACCTGCCCAAAATTCTACCTTTGAGGAATCATAGCTTATATTTTTTTCAACAGCACGAATATCAGAGGAAATGGATACTGTTCCGCCTGTAACATCAAGGCTTCTTACACCATAATCATTTTCTACTACAATATTTACCTTACCACCTGTAACCTTGATGTTGTTTACAGCAGCACAATTTTCTGTCACAACATTTACTTCACCGCCGTTGACAGTAAGCGTACTATAAATACCATAAGAACCAGTTAAAGATGCAGGGGTAAAAACATTGAGCTTACCACCATAAACGGTTGCATACCCCATCCAACTTGCATAGTCACCAATCGAACCATAAACTGTCATTTCTCCGTCTCTTATAAATGAAGAATAGTCAGATACGGTATCCTCATAAACAGTCAATAAGCCACCATATACCTTAAAAGTACCTAAACTACCAACTTCTACTATACCACCGTATGTTACGATATCGTAAATACGTTCTGCAAAAACACTGCCTACATGTATTACAATATCGTCAATACGATCTGCAATAACATTGCCGCTATTAACAGTAAGTGAATCAATGGTGTCTGCTTCAATTTTACCGGAATTCATTTCAATAGCACAACCCGAAATATCTCCTTCTACATTCAGCTCAGATCCATTAACGATAAACTCATCTCCGATAATATTAAGTAAAGCTGCAAATAAATCCGAGGAATCCAATGTCATTAAACGACATTTGATACTGAAATCATCATAGATTTTTAATGAGGTATTGTTTATTTCAATATCGGCTGCTGCTCTGATATCTGTTTTTACCTTCCAGAGATTGAGCATTGAAGTATTATTCACTGTCAGATTACCGTTGACATAAATACCGGTATTGCAATTTGAAATATTAAGCTCACCGTCACCGTAAATATTAAGATTACCCTTGACATAAATACCGTTTTCACTTGTCATATTAAGATAGTTTTTACCTGAAAGCACAATATTAAGGTCACCGTCAGAAAAAATCTGATGTTCACATGCATCTGCAGAAAAGGTTTTATCTGCAACATAATTGTTAAGATAAAGGGTGTTGCAAATAGAATCATAAACCCATGAATCAGAAGCATTTACATGATTTTCGGGGATATTAAACCCTTTGATAACTGCTGTATACTTACCACTTTCATCAAAATATTGGTAAGGAGAATTACTCTCATCTCGGATAATTGCATCAATAATAAAATCTGCTGTCAAAGCACTGCTGTCAATAATGTCAAAGGTTAATGTAAATGAAGAATATGACGTAAATTTAATATGACCGTCAGCCACTTTTTTTTCATAACCTAAGCTACGGATTGCGAGAACATTGGTATCATAATATATATCTGCGGTTTGTAGATAATAACCCAACTTACCACAATTCAATGTCAGTGTAGAACCTGATACTTCGCTTGAAACAGATGCATAAGAAAAAATATCCTTAAAATCAGGAATATCACCACCGGTTACGTTTCCGCTTGTTACATTTCCGCCTGAAACATTTCCACCTGAAATATTACTGCCTGAAATATTACCGCCTGTTACGGCTGCGGCGGCGTTTAATGTGATAGGGGCAATTGAAAAAGAGGAAAAAGCTATAACGAGAGAGAGAACAACGCAAAGCATTGTCTTCATGCTCTTCTTCAAGCCCTGAAAATCAAGGCTTTTGAAGTTAAAAGTCTGTTCCATAAATATACCTCCCGCTTTTAATCATATAAGATTAATTTAATTTAGATTATAATCATATATGACTCGATTGCCAACAAACAAAAACCATTTATGATACATTAAAGAAAAGAGGGGTGTCATAAATGGCTGAATATAAAAGAATTAAAGATTTAAGAGAAGATGCAGACAAAACCCAATCCGAAATTGCCGCCGTTCTCAAGACAACGGCACAGCATTACGGCAAATACGAAAACGGCATCTGCGAAGTTCCTTTTTCAAGAGCAATTGAGCTTGCCGATTATTATAATGTCAGCCTTGATTACATTGCGAAAAGAAACGCATTTGAAATAGAAAAATCCCTTGATAATTCAGAAATAAACCTTATAAAAATGTGAAGAAGACTTACAGAAAGAAACAAAGGCAAGGTAGAATTTATGACCGAACAGCTTCTCTCTGAACAATAAAAAAATCGAAGTAAGCATTTACGCATTACTTCGATTTTTAATTTTTATAGCAAAAAATTAAAGTGTGACTTAAGATTTATTTCTCCACTAAAAACAGAGCAATGGCAAAGCCGAGCGGAACAAGGCGGAGCCTTCCTTCACATTTTCCGAAGGAAAATATATCACACGGTGAAGCCGTATATCACTTATTCCGCAGGAATAAATATCACTTTTTGCGAAGCAAAAAATATCACTGTCAGAATTTGCTTTGTAAATTCTGCCCCCCTATCATGCTGATAAACACATACATTATGGGTGTGGTAAAGGGTTGGGCTATGTTTACAAGCCCCTGAAACCAGAATGCAATAAGTCCGCAGAGAAGAGCAATTACGAAAGTGTTGTTACGCTGATTTTTTACTACGGTCACAACCGTGGTGATAATTACACCGAGATATGAAATAAGTCCGAAAACACCTGTGGTGAGAAGATACTGAAGATATTCGTTATGCGCCTGATCGAGATTGAGTCCCGAATTCATAAGATTATCCTGAAGCACTCTGTAGGCAGACTCTATACCCACACCGAAAAGCTTATCCTTTACAGAAAGCGAGGAATAAACCTCAATACACTGTTTCCATATACCGCCTCGGTATGAGCCCCAGCTATCAGAAAACCTGAAATAAATATCAAGCTCTCCCAAGCCTCTTGTGTTTGCAAGAATAAACAGCAGTATAATACCCGACATAAAAACAGCGAAGGCTATATAATAAGTAAGCTTTACGGCATTTCTTTTTTCGGGGAATTTATGAAGCACAAATATAATACTTATACAGATAACAAAAATAAGTGCAGTTACAACAGGGCTGAGAATAAATTCCATTAACCGTGCTATAACGGAATTTTTTTCGCTCACTAATTCAAAAACAAGACGGAAAAGCTGAGCCGACATTAAAATTATCAGAACACCTATAAGGAATTTTTTCAGTTTTTCAGAGTCCTTCATAAGAAAGAAGGGGAAAATCAGCACCGAGAAAACAAAGCCTATAACAAAGCTTTCACTTCCGGAAACCACCATTCCGCAAGCACCGATAACAAGAGCGCAGGTATAAATTACTCTGCTGAGAATTTCCCTTGTGCTGCAGAAGCCGCAGAGCACCAAGGGAAAGATAAGACACAGATAGCTTGAATAGAAATTAATGTTTCCTATTGTGGAAATAAACATTGTTTTATAATAGGCAGGGATATATTTATAAATCCCCAACAGGTCTATATTGAAGCAATTAAGCACCGCTATGATGCACACAAGAGAAAAGGACACTATTGCCGCAATAAGAAAAAGCTGAGAAAAGCTGTAATTTCTTGACACTGCAAAATATACGGCAATATAAAGAAGCACGGTAATTACACCCTGATATCTTGATGCACCGCCAAGCCACACATCAGACTGATACTGAGATAAAATACCCGACATCAGCACAAAAAAACCGAAAACAAGCAAGGCTGTATCCATAGGGTACAGCCTTAGTGAAACCTTTTCCGAATTCTCCCCTTTTTTATCAAGGGAAAATCTGATTATTGAAAAAATGAGCGTGACAAACAGAAAAACAATACTTACACCGTAATAAAAACCGCTTTTGGTTTCCGTAATATTATAATATCCGTTTGTATATACAAGGGGCAGACCGAAAATCAGAGCAGAGAGAAAAATTCCCGTTACAGATAATACGGAAGTCTTCTCCTCTGAGATTTTTCCGTTTGCCCTACGCTTTTTTTGCTTTGTCATATTACGTTATTTAATGATAAAGAAAAAATCTTCGGGGAATTCAAGCTCAACAGAAATTCTGAGAAGCTTCTGTGCATCCTTTGCTCTGGGCTTGCCGTCCTGAATAATGTCACCTGCAAGCATTTCGTATTCATTAAGCTCACTTAATTCAACTGATGCTCTGAGCATTTCTCTTGCATCCTTTGCAGTGCACTTACCGTCACCGTTCACGTCACAAAGAACAACGAGAACAGCCTCTTCTCCGTCAATTACAAGCTTCATACCTGTTTTAAGAAGGTCTGCTTCTTCTGCTTCTGTGCCGTCAGCATTAAGCACCTTTTCGATTTCACCGCAGTCAAGAAGCTCCTTAACTGTCATACCGACCTTAGCAAGAATGTTTCCGCTTTCGGTTTCCTTGAGATATGTAACACCGAAAAGATTTCCTGATGTAACATTACCGCCTGTTACGTTACCGCCTGTAACATTACCTGAAGTGATGTTACCTGAAGTAAGCTGTTCAATACCCTCTACAGCCGCAATAGCCATAGGACAGAGAAGTGCCATACTTAAAACTACGGCAAGAACCGTAACAAGAGTTGATTTGAAATTAAGCTTTTTTACTGTAATTTCCATTGTTTTTCTCCTTAATTTTTATTTTCCTGTGTTCAAAGACAGAAATTGAATTACCGTTTTTCTGTTCAGTAATTGTATTGCAGTTTATTTTAACATACCTTAAAAAACAGTGCAAGCGGAAATATTTTCCGAAAGAACATCTTATTCACATCTGCCGAAGGCAGATATATCGCACGGGGAAGCCGTATATCGCTGACCGAAGGTCAATATCGCTCATTCCGAAAGGAATGAATATCGCAAGGCTGTATCATAACATATCGTTATGACACAGCCTTAATTTTTACCAGATTACTCTTGTTTCAATTTCTTCTGTTGCCTTCTGAATAAATTCTTCTACGCTTACAACGCCCTGGTCGCCGTGAGCACGTTTTCTTACGGAAACAGTCTTATCCTCTGCTTCCTTGTCACCGATAACAAGCATATAGGGAATTTTTTCAAGCTGAGCTTCTCTGAGCTTATAGCCGAGCTTTTCGCTTCTTGTGTCAACGGAAACCTTTTCAATTCCTGCTTCCTCAAGAGCCTTCTTCACTTCGTAAGCGGCGTCCTGATGACGATCGGCAATGGGAAGAATTCTTACCTGCTCGGGAGCAAGCCATAAGGGGAATGCACCTGCATACTTCTCAATAAGAAGAGCAAGTGTTCTTTCATAGCAACCGATAGAGGTTCTGTGAATGATATAGGGATTTTTCTTTGTGCCGTCTGCCGCAACGTATTCCATACCGAATTTTTCTGCAAGCATCTGGTCAATCTGAATTGTAATAAGGGTATCTTCCTTGCCGTGAACATTCTTGATCTGAATGTCAAGCTTGGGACCGTAGAAAGCGGCTTCACCGATACCGATTTTGTAGTTAATTCCCAAATTATCAAGAATTTCCTTCATCATACCCTGAGCTTCATTCCACTGCTCAACAGTACCGATATACTTTTCCTTATCATCGGGATCCCACTGTGAAAATCTGTAGGAAACGTCGTCATAAAGACCGAGAGTCTGAAGCATAAAGGTCGTAAGTTCAAGACAGCTCTTGAATTCGTCTGCCAACTGTTCGGGTGTGCACATAAGATGTCCTTCGGAAATTGTGAACTGACGCACTCTTATAAGACCGTGCATTTCACCTGAAGCCTCGTTTCTGAAAAGAGTTGAGGTTTCTGCAAGTCGCATAGGAAGGTCACGGTAGGAGCGTGCACGGTTGAGATATGCCTGATACTGGAAGGGGCAGGTCATAGGACGAAGGGCAAATACCTCGTCATCCTTTTCCTCTTCACCCATTACGAACATACCGTCTTTATAATGGTCCCAGTGACCTGAAATCTTATAAAGGTCGCTCTTTGCCATAAGAGGAGTTTTGGTTCTTACCCAGCCTCTTCTTCTTTCCTCGTCTTCAACAAAACGCTGAAGAGTCTGGATGATATCACAGCCCTTGGGAAGAAGAATGGGAAGTCCCTGACCGATCGTTTCAACGGTGGTGAATAATTCAAGCTCTCTGCCGAGTCTGTTGTGGTCACGTCTTTTTGCTTCTTCAAGAGCTTCAAGGTGAGCATCTAAATCAGCCTGCTTTGTAAATGCAGTACCGTAAATTCTCTGAAGCATCTTGTTCTTTTCGTCGCCTCTCCAATAAGCACCCGTACAGGAGGTAAGCTTGAACGCCTTAACTCTTGAGGTGTCGGGAAGGTGAGGACCTGCACAAAGCTCAGTGAATTCACCCTGCTTATAGAAGCTTATGGCTTCACCCTTGTCGGCGTGCTCTTTAATAAGCTCAACCTTATAGATTTCACCCTGTTCCTCATAGAACTTAATAGCCTCATCAGGTGTCATAGTAAACTGAGTAAGCTCCAAGCCTTCTTTTACGATCTTCTTCATTTCAGCTTCAATCTTTTCAAGCTCTTCGGGAGAAAAAGCCTTAGGAACGTCGAAGTCATAGTAAAATCCCTTATCAATTGCAGGACCTATAGCAAGCTTTGCTTCGGGATAAAGTCTTTTTACTGCCTGAGCAAGTATATGTGAAGCAGTGTGACGGAATGCCTTCTTGCCGTCTTCATCATCAAATGTGAGGAATTCTACCTCGCAGTCCTCTGTGATTTTTGTGCGAAGGTCTTTTACTTCACCGTTTATCTTACAAACGCAGACAGCCTTATAAAGACCTGCACCGATACCTTTTGCAATTTCAGCGGCAGAAATACCGCTTTCAAACTGCTTTACGTCATCTCTTAATTTTACATTTACCATAATTTACACCTCTCGGAATAAAAACGGAAAATTTCCGTTCTCTTAATTTACTCTTTTTTACCGTAAAAACAAAAATCAGCCTCATCCGAAATAGGATGAAGCTGATGCTCCACGGTTCCACCTAAATTGACAAATTTCTTTGCCCGCTCATAAGTTTATAACGGCACTTAACCGTCTGCCCTTTTTATACGGGCAGAGCTCAGGAGCGGTAGCAATTGAAGAACCTGCAAATAAGCCGCTTTCAGCAAACACGGCTCTCTCTGAAAAATGCCTTTTCTTCTGCTTCTCCGTCAACGCTTTAACAGTTTAATTATATATGTTTTTACAAAAATGTCAACACCAAAAATCAAAGGTAATTTCAGACATCAGTATTCCGTTATTGCCTCGATTGTTTTCTGATATTTGGTTATATATTCAAAAGCCTCCTGCTCAGTAAGCTTTGTAAAATCAGCGGAATACCAGCCGTCCATGGTTCTTGTTACGTCCTTCTTACCGCTTTCGTCATAGAAGGTATAAATGGGCGGATTGTTCTTTCCGAAGGAAAAGGTATATACAACCAAGTTCAGTGAGCCGTCTGCATTATAATACCAGGTTTTCTCGTCATTACCGATAAAGTCAAGAGCGCCGCTTTCCATATCGTAACAGGCGGAATAAACGGGCACATTCTTTTCATCAAAGAAAATTACAAGAATTTTATTCTCACTGTCCATAAAGAAATATTCTGCATTTTCACTTTTAAGCACCTTCTGACACATACTGTCGGGAAGCTCAGAGTCCTTTGCATCTATTTCCTCATAGGATGAAAAGGGAATATCAGCCGTATTCGTTTCAACATCAATTGAAAGAGAAATATCAATTTCAGAGGGTGACATTTCTTCTGTCGTATAATTTACGGTAGAGGTTGTTTCTTCTGCAGATGTTTCTTCGGTGCTGACTGTTATATCCTCAGAGGTGGTTTCTTCCTCAGAAGCCCCGCAGGAGCAAAGCATAAAGAAAGCTGTCATCAATAGTAATGCCGTAATTTTTTTCATAAATATGACCTCAGATCAAAATACTGTTTCAAAGAAATCAACATTGAAGCCGTCTTCGGTAAGGTCTGAATATCTGCCGATGTTGTTGAAAATAGCATAAATCGTGCCTATAGCTCCGATAAACTTTCCGAAAGCCTTTCTGAAGAAATTAATTTCGGGAGCCTCAAAATCGTCATCCTTAGTAAGTGTAAAGCTTACGTATTCCTCATTTTCGCCTCTTTCATAGGTTGTAACCTTAATAGCGTCCTCTGAGAAATCAATAATATTATAAAGTCTGTCTGTAAAATCCTCCATACCGATTGAGATACGGTCGCTGTAAACGGCTTCGTCATCATCTCTCGGTCTTGCAACGGAGGCGGATACCATATATACGGTACCCTCTGCGTTATTCACCACGTCACCGTCTGCAATTTCTCTTACCGTCTTTCCGTTATAAAGCACGTCTGAAATGCTGTAGTGATGTGAATGACCTGTGAGAACAAGGTCAATATTGAATTCATCGAAAATGGGGGAAAGCATAATGCGAAGCAGCTCGTTTTCACTTTCTCTGCCCTCAATTGTACCGCCGTAAATATCCTGATGGGAAATTACAACTCTCCATTTAAGGTCGGGATTTTCTTCGACTGCCTTCTTTATAAAGTTGCGGTGGTCCGTTCCGCTTGCATTGTTTGTATCAATTACAAGGAAAAGCACCTCGCCCTTTGTGAAATAATAGTTTCCGCCCTGAGGTGAGCTTATCATACCCTCGTCCTCATTGGGAAGGTTGGTGAAATACTTATACTGAATACCCTTTCTGTCATGATTGCCTATTGCAGTTGCAAAGGTAAGACTGCGTGAAACGGGTGAGAAGGTAAGACCTTTATATTCCTCTAAAAGTCCGTCTGTTGCCTGATCGCCTGCAGAAAGGATTATATTGATATCACTTCTGAGAGTTGCCTCTGTAAGAAGGTCGGCAAATTCGTAAGCGGAAGCCTTTGTATCGCCTGTTTCTTCACTGAGAGTAATGTGAATATCGGAAATATAAAGAGCTGAAAAGCTGTCGTCCTCAACTGTTGAGAAGGAATAAACACTGCTTGTGCTTTCCCCTGCAGAACAGGTGTAATAATACTTTTCGCCTTCCTCAAGTCCTGTTACGGTAACCTTTGCAACACCGCTTCCGTGACGGTCTGAAATTACCTCACCCTTAAAGGTTTCTCCGAAAAGCATAAGAGGATCAGTGCTTATAGTCACTTCACAGGAGGTGATATCCTCAGAAACATACCAAGAGAAATTTCTCTCGCTTTCATTTTTTCCGGGCTGCATAATAAGTCCCATATCCGCCTCATCACTGTTCCAGTAAATATCCCATACGGATACGGCAAGTGCTGTGGGAATTGCAGTAATAAGCATCATCACAGCAAGGAAAATGCTTAAAACCTTTTTTGTGTTTTTCATAAATCTTTCTCCTTTTTAATATGTTATAAGCTCATTAAAGACCTTTATTGCATAAGTATCGGACATACCCGAAATATAGTCTATAATTGCACCCATATATATTTCTTCAGTTTCAAGACTTCCATAAATTTTTCTGTTACGGCACTTCACTGTTTTTTCCGTTACGTTTGAGAACATATCAAGTCCGTTGTCGCAGAATTTTGATATCCAGTCGGCAAATGCCCCCATAAGTTCAGGATATATTTCCGCCTTCTTTCTGAGCCTTGATACCGTGTTTTCCGCATCGTAGGCTGAAAGCAGCTCAAGAAAAATCTGTTCAAGCACAAGCCTTGCATACTTATTAAAGGCATTAAGACGGGGGTTGCGGTAAATAAAATCAATATTGAACTGCTTTATTTCCTTTAGTTGCTCATGGAAGGTTTCACTGAGGCAGATTCCCTTTTCGGGAGAGGAATTCTTACACACGTCATATATCATATTATGTATAATAACCGTCGTGTTAATTGCCATCTTATCGTAGGCCTTTGCCATATCGGAAAGGGTTTCGATATTTTCTTTGGTAAGGAATTTAAGCCTTGTTGCATCCTCAATATCTCTTCCCACGTAGGCTATTTTATCGGAAAGCTTAACAACACAGCCCTCCCAGGTAAACGGCTGATACTGACCTACCTCAGTAAAATCCGTAAGGTCAATATATTCACTTCTCGGAATGATACCGTTATCGTCAACCTCACCGCAATGGGAAATTATTCCGTCCCTTACTGCATAAGTGAGATTGAGATTTCTGTTTACCCTGTAGTCGTCCTCAAGCAGCTCGATATTATCAACGAAATGAAGACCGTTTCTCTCATGGAAAAAGCCTTTTCCAAGATATTCCCTTGAAATTTTATCAAGCTCTCTTTCACCCTGATGACCGAAGGGAGCGTGACCTAAATCGTGCCCCATAGCAATTGCTCTCGTAAGGTCAATATTAAGCCCCAATTCCTTAGCTATCGTAGTGCTGACGGACTCCACGTGGGAAACGTGCTCCATTCTTGTGCAGATATGATCGTTTCCGATGTTATAAAAAACCTGAGTCTTGTGCTTGAGCCTTCTGTAAGCAAGAGAATGTAAAATTCTCGTATAATCCCTTTCAAACTGATCTCTGCAATCGTTTTCCTTTGTGTAAATAGGCTCAAGCCTTGCTATCAGCTTTTCATAATCGGGATTATGGTGAAATGCCCCGTATTCTGAAAAAATTCCCTCTGACCTTACTGCCATAAGAACACCTCTATCCCAATTTTCTCACAATTCTGTTTACAACGCTCTGAACGTTTCTTGCCTTTTCCAAAAGATTTGAATATGCAAAATAAAGTGCCTTGTTTGATACTAACACGTATTCGCCTATGAATTCGATATAATCTGAGCCGAAACTCTTTTTGAAGGCTAAAATTCCCTCAAAATCCTTATTCGGCTTACATACACCTAATGTGCCGTCTGCCTCAGGGGGAGTTTTATCAAGAAGCACGTAGCCTAAATCGTGAAGAGTGTTGCCCTTTTCAATACTGTGGCATATTCTTCTGAAATTAAAGAAATGACTTGCTCTTAAATTATTTCTAAGAAGGTTTCTTGAGCCGCCAAAAAGACAGGAGCTCATACCGTTATAGTGAACCGTCATACCGCCCGAAACGCAGATGATGTCATTCTTTTCGTTTTCGGTTTCCTTCATTCTCTCAAGGAAATGAGCAGTTGCCTTATCAATTGAGTCAATTTCCTCTTTTATGCCCCTTATTTTCTTTTCGGGTGCCGTTTCAAGAGCCATCATAAGCTCTTCTTTTCTTTTGAGTCTGTCGCTCTGAAGAGCCTTATCCTTGTTCTTATCATAATAGATAAGCATAATATCCATATTCTCTTCGCCGAAAACTTCCATAAGGCGCATACAGTAATCAGCGCCTCTTTCGACAAAATCGCTTCTTTCCGAGGTATCTCTCATAACCCTCAGAAAATCTTCCATTATCTGAGAATTTTCCTTTAAATCCTTTACGGTGTATATCTTCTCCGTAAGTCCTCTTCCCTCACCCACTCTTACAGAGTATCTTACACCCTTTTCAAAGGTTTTAAGAAGCTTATCGGGCGTATATCTCTCACCCTCAGGGGAAGTAAGCTTGGTTATAAGCTGAACAGGGGATTTATAAAGGCATTTTGAAGCATCGGTATTGAGAATAAAGCCGTTTTCGGTAAAAAGCCTGTGAGCATTCTTTCCCTCTTCCCTTGCTTCACCGTTCACACGAAGCTCAATGAGAGGATCATAGAAAAATGCCGTTATTCTCTCAGCTTTAAGCTCTTTTTTCATAAAGGCAGAAAATTCACTGAAAAGACCGGTATTTTCAATATCATAAACCGCACCTGCAGGACAATACCATATCTTACCTGCTGCGGGAATATGTCTTTCCATTACAAGTGCCGAGAGAACCCTGTTGCCCTCACCGTCAAAGCCGCAATAAAAACGGCTGTTCCATTCGAGCTTAACTCTCGACCATTTTTCCGATTGCATATATATGCCGCCGTGAGAAAGAACGAATTCCTCAAAAGCGCACATATCCGTTTCTTGTCTGAATTTGTATTTCATAAAAACCCCATAAAAAATAATAAAAAATGAACAATAAATTTAGGTCGCAAGTCTGACCTCGCATAATTTGTACCTCGTGACAGAAAAGATAAGATTACATCCTGTAGGGGTTTGGCGCCCCGACAACCCGAGGTAATTACCTAAAGATTACAATTTTTGTTTAAGAGATAATTTGTTTTCCGTTCAATAAGGTGTTTTGCCATTAGATTTATTTTCTCTCAAAATCCGACTGTGCACGGGACGTCGAGTCGCCGTCCCCTATAAAGTGTCACGCAAATTTTAATCTTCAAGGTAAATATTCTACAACACAAAACTCTCCTGAAGATAATATGTTTCCCTCAAAAATAGAGCGATACCGAAGGTAAGCGGAACAAGGCGGCAGCCTTCCGAAACATTTGCCGAAGGCAAATATTTCACCCGTCGAAGACGGATTTCACCGCCGAAGGCGATTTCACTCATTCCGAAGGAATGAATTTCATTGTCAGAAGGTGCGAAGCAACTTCTGACTCACTGCTTCGTGGTCAGAGTAGTGAACCTTTTCTCCCTTTATCTTCTGTATTGTTTCGTGTCCTTTTCCGAGAATAAGAACTATGTCGTCCTTTTCTGCTATTGAAAGAGCGTATCCGACGGCTTCACTTCTGTCTGTGATGATCTCATATTTTCCACCTGCTTTTTCAACGTAAAGGGCTATTTCCTCCGCTATTTTCTGAGGATCCTCAAAGCCGGGATCGTCTGTGGTGATAACTGAGATATCAGCCTTCGCACCTGACACAAGCCCCATTTCCTGACGGCGAAGCTGTGCTCTGTCACCCACTGAGCCAAAAACGGTAATAATTCTGTTATGTGGAAATTCCTTTACCGTATCAATCACAGAATTAAAGCTCTGACCGTTGTGTGCGTAATCTATTATAACCGCATAATCCGTTTTTGTATCAATAAGCTCGTTTCTGCCCTTTACTCTTGCTTTTTCTATTGACGAAGCAATAAGGGAATTTTCTATATCATAGCCCTTACATACCGCAACGGCGGCAAGGGCGTTATACACGCTGAAAAATCCGGGCATTCCAATTCTTGCTTCAAAGGACTCATCTTTTGTATTGACCTTGAAGCCAACACCGAAAAATCCGTCACTTCTGAGATTTTTAATTGAGTCAGCAGTAAACTCACTGTCCTCATTTATTGAAAACGTTGTGTAAGGAATATTGATCTCCTTTATGATTTCCTCTGAAAACAAATCGTCCTTATTGAAAACCGCCTTTTTGCAATTTTTGAAAAGCTGTTTTTTCCAGAAGCTGTATTCCTCGAAGGAGTCGTGCTCCGCACCGCCTATGTGGTCGGGGGAAAGATTTGTAAATACACCTGTCGCAAAGGTAATTCCGTCAACACGGTGATTTTTAAGACCTATTGAGCTTACCTCAATACAGCAGGCCTTACAGCCGCTGTCTGCCATAAGTCTTAAAAGCTTGTGAATTTCATAGGACTCAGGCGTGGTGTTTACCGTGGGAATATGCTGTCCGTCAAAGTAAGCACCTACAGTGCCTATAACACCGCTTTTGATACCGCAAAGATTAAGACAGGTGGAAAGCATATGTGTTACGGTGGTTTTTCCCTTTGTGCCCGTAACTCCTATAACGTCAATTTCTCTGTCAGCGTGACCGAAGAAATTTCCGCTGATAAAAGCCAAGGTCTGTCTTGTGTTTTCAACGTAAATACACAAGGCATCGGAAGGAAGCTCAACCTTCTTATTCAGAAGAAAAACTCTTGCACCGAGAAGATATGCACTCTCGGCATAATCGTGACCGTCGGAAAAAGCACCCTCAAGGGCAACGAACATAGTATTTTCCCTTGCGTTACGTGAAGAATATACAATATCCTCTATATCCTTATCGGTAAAGCAGTCACAGCGGTATTCAACATTTTGGAAGATTTCAGATAAAAGCATAATATTTGTCCTTTAACAACATAAAAGTTCTGTAATGATGCTGTTGGAAACAAGATAACCCTCACTATTGAGAATAAATCTGTTTTCTTTTATTTCTGCAAGACCTTTTTTTTCAAAAAATCTGCACTTTTCCGTAAACTGACGGCTTTTATTCTCAAGGCTAATTCCAATAGCCGTTCTTAAAGGGAAAATTATATCGTCCTCTTCGTCATAATCCCCTTCATATATCGCCTTATTCCCTTCTATGAAGCCGTCCTTATCACAGGGGAAATAAAAGCGTTTATTTTTATAAAAGGAATGTGCGGCAGGTCCGAAGCCGATGTAACTTTCCATAGTCCAGTATTTCATATTGTGTCTTGAAAAAAAGCCTTCCTGACAGAAGTTTGATACCTCATAATGTGAATATCCCTTTTCTTTAAGATATCCGGACATAAAAAGATACATATCCGAAACCTCGTCATCTGAAGGAAGAGAGAGCTTATCTCTGTTCTTATAAAAGTGGGTTCCCTCTTCGATTTTCAGTATATATGCACTTATATGAGGAATTTTTTTGTTTATTGCAAAATCAAGACTGTCCTTCACACTGTCCTTCGTGCTTTCGGGTACACCTAACATTATATCAAGAGATATATTTTCAATCCCCGCATTTCTTGCGGCATCAATTGCTTTTTCTACCTCTTCACTTGTACCCTTTCGTCCGAGAGTCCTTCTCTCATTAGTTTTTGAAGACTGCATACCCAGTGAAATACGGTTTACACCCAGCCTTGCCGCCCCCAAGAGAAATTCATTGAGGAAGGGAGAAGAGGGATTGCATTCAACGGTAATTTCCGCTTCATCTGAAAGAATGAAGCCTTCTTTTACTGCTGAAAGAATTCTTTCAAGCTGCTCTACGCTTAAAAGCGAAGGGGTTCCGCCGCCGAAATACACCGTATCGGCAAAGGGAATTTCATACTCTTTTATAAATTCCCTCATTCTTTTCTTTGTTCTTATTTCATCACAAAGACTGTCAACATAAGTATCACAGCATTCCTTTTTTACCACCGAATAAAAGTCACAGTAGGGACATTTACTTCTGCAAAAGGGAATGTGGATATATATTCCCGTTTTATCAGTCCTGTCCATCGAGCTTGAGTATTGCCATAAAGGCTTCCTGAGGCACTTCAACGGTACCGAACTGACGCATTCTCTTTTTACCTTCTTTTTGCTTTTCAAGAAGCTTTTTCTTTCTTGTGATGTCACCGCCGTAGCACTTTGCAAGAACGTCCTTTCTCATAGCCTTGATGGTTTCTCTTGCTATGACCTTGCCGCCTATTGCTATCTGAACGGGAATTTCAAACATCTGTCTCGGAATATGATCCTTGAGCTTTTCGGCTATCTTTCGGGCTCTCGGATATGCCTTTTCGGAGTGAATGATATATGAAAGAGCATCTATAATGTCACCGTTGAGAAGAACGTCAAGCTTCACAAGATTTGACCTTTCGTAGCCTATAAGTTCATAGTCAAAGGAAGCATAGCCTCTTGTTCTTGTTTTGAGTGCATCAAAGAAGTCGTAAATAATTTCATTTACGGGAAGAACATAGTGTATATCAACTCTGTCACCTGCGATATAGTCCATATTCTTGAAAATACCGCGTCTGTCCTGACAAAGCTCCATAATAGTTCCCACGTATTCGCTGGGAGCATAGATATGGGCATCTGCAATAGGCTCTTCGACAAAATCAATAATGGCAGGATCGGGATAGTTTGTGGGATTATCAATATCCACAACACTGCCGTCTGAAAGATGTATTTTATAAACAACGCTGGGAACGGTTGAAACTAAATCAAGGTCATATTCTCTTTCAAGTCTTTCCTGAATAATTTCAAGATGAAGAAGACCTAAAAATCCGCATCGGAAGCCAAATCCCAACGCACCTGAGGTTTCAGGCTCAAAGGATAATGCGGCATCGTTCAGCTGTAATTTTTCCAGAGCTTCTCTGAGTGAGTCATAATCCGCACCGTCAGCAGGATAAATACCGCAGAAAACCATAGGATTTACCTTCTTATAGCCGGGAAGAGCCTCTGAAGCAGGCTCGTCTGCCTTAGTAACGGTATCACCCACACGTGCATCAACAACGCTCTTTATTGAAGCGGTGATATAGCCTACCTCACCTGCTTTTATTTCAGACTTGCTGTCAAGAGATGTGGCTCCCATCTTACCCACTTCAACAACGGTAAACTGTGCACCCGTTGCCATCATCTTCATAGTGTCACCTGCACGAAGAACACCGTCAATAACACGGACATATACGATAACACCCTTGTAGTTATCATAAACCGAGTCAAATACAAGTGCCTTGAAGGGTGCATCGTCATCTCCCTCAGGACAGGGTATGTATTCAACTATTTTTTCAAGAACCTCTGCCACGTTTTCACCTGTCTTTGCTGATACTCTGGGAGCAACAGAGCAGTCAAGTCCTATAATATCCTCAACGTCTGCACTGACTCTGTCGGGATCGGCGGCAGGAAGGTCGATTTTATTGATTACCGGCACAAGCTCAAGGTCGTGGTCGAGAGCAAGATATGTGTTAGCAAGTGTCTGTGCTTCTACGCCCTGAGTGGCATCTATAATAAGAATTGCACCCTCACAAGCGGCAAGTGAACGTGAAACCTCGTAATTGAAGTCAACGTGGCCGGGAGTGTCAATGAGATTGAGTTCATACGTTTTTCCGTCAGCGGCATTATAATTAAGAGTAACGGCACGTGCCTTTATGGTAATGCCTCTTTCCTTCTCAATGTCCATATTATCAAGTATCTGCTGCTGCATATCACGCTTCTGAACCGTCTGAGTAAGCTCAAGAAGTCTGTCTGCAAGAGTAGATTTACCGTGGTCAATATGAGCTATAATAGAAAAATTTCTGATGTGTTCCTTTTTAACTTTCATATATACTGTCCTTTTTATACAACGGTCAAAGGCTTACGGTTCTCCCTGACCTGTTTTTTGTTTAATTAATAATTTCGGGCGGGGCACCCGCACCCGATTATATAGAGCGAGGCGAAGCCGAAGCGGAACAAGGCGACAGCCTTCCTTCACATTTGCCGAAGGCAAATATATCACACGGCGAAGCCGTATATCACTCATTCCGAAGGAATGAATATCACTTTTTGTGAAACAAAAAATATCATTGTCAGAAGGTGCAAAG